>NZ_NWSZ01000066.1:0-4299 GCF_002531885.1 Rhizobium sp. L9
TCTGCAAACGCCGAAACACCAAAGTAGTTTGTAGAGCTGGAAAAGCTCCTGCGCATAATCCCAAGCTTCGCATAATTGAGGCCGAGCGCGATCGGCCGGATCGCCCGCTCGGCGGCGTTGTTGTCGATCTCGATGGTGCCGTCGTCGAGGAAGCAGCAAAACGACGCCCAGCGGGTAATCGCATAGCGGATCGCCTCCGCCGTGCTGCTCGAGCGCGGCAGTTCCGTAAGCATCTTGTCCCACCATCGCCGGAGCGCCTCGATCTTCGGTTTGGCCTGGCGCTGGCGGATGGTCTTGCGCCTGTCCGGCGGCGCTCCGCGGATGGCATTCTCGATGTCGTAGAGTTCGCCGATACGGACAAGCGTTTCCTCGGCGATCGGGTGCGTTCCGGGGCTGGTGGTCAGATCGAAGAACTTGCGGCGGACATGCGCCCATCAGGCCGCCTCCTGGATGGCGGCAGGTTTGTCTGGTTTGGTTGGCTCGTAGAGCTCGCGGAACCCGGCATAGCCATCGGCATGCAAGATGCCCGAGAAGTCTGCGCGGTGGGCTTTCGGATGCTCACCCTTGACCAGCCCGATCTGGCGAGGAGGATCGTTGTCCGTCACGAGCATCACGACGCCAGCCAAATAGCTGCAAGGGATGTATGCCGATGCGATGCGCAATGGCCGAGACGCTTGCGCCGGGCTCCATTGCCTCAGCCACAGCCCGCGCTTTAAAATCATCTGACCAGCGGCGCCGAAATTGCCGGGGGGCGCCCTCAAGTCGTTCCGGAACAGCCTCGATCATATGGAAGTTTCTAGTTCCAGAGCTAGGCGCAGACATAGAAGCTCACAGTTTGTGAATCGTCTGTCCGAAATACAGCGACCAACGCTACCGACGCCAGATGGGGTCAGCTTGTCGCTTACGAAGCTCGGCCGGTTTCATGAGGTCGGCCACCGCATCACCGGCGATCGCACTCGGCAGAGTTCGCGCAGAGGCAAGAGTTGGGGCGCCGGTTGGGAATGCGTTCATGTGGCTATCGACGATGCCTCTCGCATCGCTTTCTCACAGATATTGCCGGACGAGACGAAGAAAGCGCCGTGGCCCTTGTTGAAGGTGGCATTGGCCTATTATGCCAGCCTCGGGATCGCGGTCGAGCGCGTCATGACCGACAATGGTCCCTGCTACACATCAAAGCCATTCGTCGAAGCTTGTGGCGACAATGGCCTCAAGCACGTCCGCACCAGACCATAAACGCCTAACCAACGGAAAGGCCGAACGCTTCATCCAGACCGCCCTCAGAGAGTGGGCCTACGCCGGCACTGCGCGCCGGCGAACTGCCAGGATGGCTTCATCGCTATAATCAGTACAGGCCTCACGGAAGTCTAAACTCAAATCCACCAATCCCTAGGTTCTTACCCAGGACAACCTGTTGAGGCTCCACAGCTAGCCAACACGAATCGATGAACGTCTCACCTGCTTCGTTTATGGTGGCTTCCATGCCGTCCACCTGGGCAAATGCGCCTGCGTACAACGACGAGCGCCCGCATAAGTGCACTCGATTCATAAGTGGCCTCCAGATTGCTTGAGAGTTTGCGCTGAAGACGCGGTCTGGCGTCAAAAAAGACGATTGATCTTGTGCGGGTTTTGTACGATCAGCTTCTAGCCGAAGGGACTGCGCATGGATGATCTTTCGACTGCTCATTATACAAAGACAAAGACGTTGTCAGTGGGCGAACCAGGTTATCGTCCGGACATTGACGGCCTTAGAGCAGTCGCGATCACTTCTGTGGTCGTTTTCCACGCCTTCCCCAATGTTGCGCCCGGCGGCTTTGTCGGCGTGGACATCTTTTTCGTGATTTCAGGATATTTGATCTCGAAAATCATACTGAAGCAGACGGCGAATGGCTCTTTCAGCTTTCTCGAATTTTACGGAAGGCGGATCCGTCGCATTTTTCCAGCACTGATTGTCGTTCTACTTGCCACGCTGGCAGCAGGGAATACCCTCCTGCTGAAGCCCGAGATCGATCAGCTGACCAAGCATATTGTCGCGTCGACTTTTTTCGCGCAAAACTTTCTATTGCTTACGGAGACGGGATATTTCGATCGAGCATCCGACATGAAGCCGCTGCTTCACTTATGGTCTCTTTCGGTAGAGGAACAGTTTTACATTTTTCTCCCAATTCTGATCGTGTCCGTCAACGCAGTGCGGCTCCGGGTAGGTATCCCTGTATTCATGTTGGCGTTCGCCATTGCATCATACCGTTGGGGTCATCAGATATTGAAGTCGAGCCCTGAAGAGGCATTTTATCTGCCATATCTCCGCGCCTGGGAGTTGCTCGCGGGCGCCGTCTTAACGGCGACCGAAGGCAGGATAACGCGGATGCTTTCTCTTCACCGCGGGCTGCCGCACATCCTCGCACTGATCGGGTTCGGCATGATTTCGTACGTCATCTACGCGCTGAACAGCACAAGTCAATTTCCCGGCCGGGCTGCATTCTGGCCTGTTTTTGGGACCGTCTGTGTTATCGCGGCCGGAGCAGAGAACATCGTCAATAAACAGCTTTTGTCGAGCCGACCGTTCGTGTGGGCCGGCTTGATTAGCTATCCCTTGTATCTGTGGCACTGGCCGATCCTCTCGTATCTTAGGATAGTTGTCGGCAACACTCCGCCCTCTACCAGCAGACTCGTGGCAGTTGCTATCAGCATCGGCCTTGCTTACGCGACGTATCAAGCCGTCGAACGACCACTGCAGAAGGTGGTTTTCAAGCGCTACCCTTCGGCCAGTTCATGCACGCTGGCAATCAGCCTCTGCTGCCTTGCTGCCGCAGCGGCTATTGTGAATGCTGGATTGCTAGACCGCTATCGACCTCCATCGCTCATCAACAATACAGGGAATTTCACTTTCGATGGTCGATTTGAAACCGCTATCTGCCGGAAGACGTACCCCGACATCAAATCTCGTTTTTGCAACCTTGCCGAAGAGCGCCCCCCGACTGTGGCTTTGATCGGTGACTCCCATGCCATGTCGTTCTACGATGGGTTGGCACCTCTCGTGTCGGCCCACAATGGCAACCTTCTGAACATCGGCGGCTTCTCCTGCATGCCAGTGTTTGATGCACCGATGCATAGCCACGGCTATCCATTTCGCACGACCGAATGCATCGGCGCAATCAATGCTGCTTTGGCCGAAGTCGTGGGGAACCCACACATCTCGACGGTCGTGCTGGCGGGCAGGCGCTTCGTTAACACCCTTTCAGATGACGAGCGTGCTGCCGTCGAGAAAGCATTCCGCGTGACATTCGATCGCCTGAGGTTGGCCAACAAAAGGATCATTTACATTCTTGATTTTCCGGAACTGCCACTCGATCCGCACGCGTGCGTAAGGTCATTGCCCTGGGTCACCCCCGACTGCCTAGTAGATGCCTCACAACCGCTCGCTCTGCGCAAGGCACAGGTGGATTTCATCGCCAAGCTCGCCAGAAACTACCCCGATGTTAAAGTATTGGATCCTTTTGAGGTGCTCTGCCGCAATGGCACTTGTCCCGTGATAGTTGCCGATAAAAGCCTTTACATCGATGACAGTCATCTATCGCGCGATGGTTCGGCCTTTGTGGCGCCCTTTCTGGCTGATAGCATTTTTCATTCTGGTCAGAATGCTGCGACCTTCCCAGCACAATAACTTCCCGTAGCTCCGCCAGAAAAGATGCGGTCGTAGGCTGCTCGCGTTCGCCCACCTTGCACCGCTAGTTTCAATACCTGTACTGCCGGGTACTGTCCTGCCACGCGACGAACCGTTGCGCAGGCCGCACGAGCGTCTTGCCGAGAACACTATGCTTTTGAGCCAACATTATTCACGAGGAGGATTACCTTGCATCGGCGGAAAACGGCCGGTTTTCGGTCGCTTATCTCCGGCCAGACTGACGACGTATGTCGCCCATGGTGCTGGCGATTACAATTGCCAAGACAAATGACGCCAGAATGAACGCGGCGATAATCTTGCAGGCCACCTAGATTAGATGTCTCGCTTATGAGTCATTTTCTTAGATACAGGTTGGTATTGGAATTGCCAGTTATGAAATGCAGTCATTGGGTTCCAGTTATCACGCAAGAATGCCAAGCTTTTAGACGCAGCGATGCACCGAAGCTGTATACGAATGATTTTTCGGATGCTACTTAAATTCTGTTAAGTTCTTGATGAACCTCCAAGAACCATTCGACGAAGGCTTTGACGCCGACATCGAGCGTTGTGCCCGGCTTGTAGCCCGTCAGCGCGACGAGCAGATCAGGGGCGGCGAAGGTGCGCGGCACGTCGCCCTT
>NZ_NWSZ01000067.1:0-3428 GCF_002531885.1 Rhizobium sp. L9
AATTATGCGAAGCTTGGGATTATGCGCAGGAGCTTTTCCAGCTCTACAAACTACTTTGGTGTTTCGGCGTTTGCAGAAGCGGCGTGACGTTTCCAACTGCGCATAATTTCATTCTCCCCGTTCTAGTCACTGGAAGGGGGAATTCCGTGAAGCCCATCATTTTGCAACCTGGACCTCAAGCATGGCTGTCGTCCAGCATTCTGTCAGCCTATCAGGAACGCTATGTCGCTCGCCTGCGGGAAGATCGGTATGCGCACAATGTGATCCGCGTCTATCTTGCGAGCGTCGCCCATTTCGCACGCTGGCTCGGAGAGCAGCGCCTTCATCTTTCATCGCTGGGCGCGGCGGTGCTCGATCGCTTTCTTAACAATCATCTGCCGATCTGCAGGTGTCCGCAGCCGGTTCGCCGGACGCGGTATGAACTGCGGACCGCCATTCGCCACCTGCTGAGACTGCTTGAGGCCGAGGGGGCCATTCAGTCCGCCGACAAGCAGGATGGATTAAGCAAGGAACTGGCCGCGTTCGATGCCTATATGCGTGATGTCGCAGGCCTGGCGGAGACCACGCGACGGCAACGTGGGTTGATTGTCGGCAGATTCCTCGCTCACACTTTTGGCGCAGACGCTGTCGACGTCACGAAGATCGATACCGCGGCCGTAAGGCGCTTCGTCTTGGGTGAAGGTCGCGATTGGGGTGCCGGGGCAGTGCGCGTCGCGGGTAGTTCGATAGGCGGTTATCTGAAGTACCGACAGATGAGCGGCGATCAGGTCGCCAAGCTCCTGCAAGCCATCCCGCGTGCGGCGCACTGGCGTCTGGCGTCACTACCGGAGACATTGTCACCAACCCAGATCGACGCGCTTTTGGCATCGTTCGATGCGAACCTGCCATCTCGTCGACGGGCCTATGCCATGGTCAGATGCGTCACCGACCTTGGCCTTCGCTGTGCGGAAGTGGTCAAGCTGCGCATCGAGGACATTGATTGGCAGAACGGAACAGTCAGGATCGCTCGCTCCAAGACGCATTTCACGGACTGCCTGCCGCTGCCCAAGATAACCGGTGAGGCAATTGCCGACTACCTCACGCACGAGCGGCCCGAGACGGCAAGCCGGGCGATCTTCGTTCGCCATGTCGCACCCTATGATCGCCCCGTCCAGACAGGAGTAGCCAAGCGAGCAGTCATCGCCGCGTTTCGCCGGTGCGGCTGGGATCGGTGCGACCCGCATGTTCTGCGCCATAGTGTGGCGAGCCGATTGCTACGCGAGGGCACGCCGATGAAGCACATTGCCGATATCCTACGCCATCGCAGCCTCGACACGTCAAAGATCTATACCAAGATCGATTTCGACCGGCTGGCGGCTGTCGCTCTTCCTTGGCCAGGGAGGGCGTGACGGCGATGAAGACAACAATGACGGAGCATGTCGCAGCCTATCTGGTTGAACGCTCGATGCTCGGCTTCAAAGTGAGCGGCCCCGACGCTCGGCTGCTGAGGTCCTTTGCAGGTTTCGCCGACGAGCAGGACTGCGGCACACTGACCAACGACCTTGTCATCCACTGGGCAAAGGATCGGTCGCGCATCAGTCTCCCCTTCACCTGGGCTGGACGGCTGGCAGTCGTGAAGCCTTTTGCGGCCTACATGACGCGCCTGGATCCGGCGACAGAGTTTCCAGAAACGCCGATATTCGGAAAGTCGCGGCGGAGGCTGACGCCCCATATCTATACCGACGACGAGATCCTCGGCCTAATGGCCGCGGCCCGCGCGCTCCAATCGCAGGGTGAACTGCGATCGGTCGTGTTCGAGGCGTTGATCGGATTGATCGCCGCAACCGGGCTGCGCCTTTCGGAGGCGATCAACCTGCGCTGCTGCGATGTTGATATCGAAGCCTGCTGTGCAACGGTGCGCATGACCAAGTTCCGCAAGTCTCGGCATGTGCCGTTTCATCGGTCGGTTGCCAACGCGCTTGGTTCATATCTGCAGGTTCGAGAGCGTTTCGTCAGGCTGGAGGAGGAGCAGGCTTTCTTCACCATCGCAAGTGGGCAACGCCTCAACAAGCGAACCGTTCACGGGGTCTTTCAACGACTGCGCCTCGCAGCCGGACTCGTGCCGCGCGGTTCCTATCCCCACGTTCGCATTCATGATCTCAGGCACACCTTCATCTGCCGCCGGCTGGAGCGCTGGCAAGCAGATGGATGCGACATCGACAACGCCATCGCGGCGCTCTCGACCTATGTCGGTCATACCAAAGTGTCAGACACCTATTGGTACATGACTGGCATCCCCGATCTGATGGCTATCGCCGGATCGCGTTTCGAAGGCTTCGCCCTCGGGGAGGACGCCTATGTCTGATCGCAAGGCGCCGTCCCTCTCTAACCTCGTCCAGCGCTTCTTTCTCGAGCATCTTGGCCAACACCGCGCCGTCAGTCGTCAGACGGTCGCCGCCTATCGCGATACGCTGAGGCTGCTCCTGGGATTTGCCGCGCAGCGACTGCACCGAACACCAAGCGCGATCGCACTGATGGACCTCGACGCGACGTTGCTCCTGGCGTTTCTCGATCATCTCGAGAAGGAACGTGGCAACAGCGTGCGAAGTCGCAATGCGCGCCTCGCGGCAATACGCACTTTCCTAAAATACGCTGGACATCACGACATCGATGCTCTGGCCACCATCGAACGGGCGCTCGCAATACCGCAAAAGCGATTTGACCGGCCCATGGTTGGCTTTCTGTCGAGAGACGAGATCCGCACCATCATCGAGGCCCCGGACGCCAGAACTTGGGCTGGCCAAAGGGACCGCGCCATGTTCAGTACCCTTTATAATACAGGCGCGCGTGTTTCCGAGATGATTGGCGTGCGCTGGGGCGATGTCGTGCTCGAAGGACAACCGGCTGTCCATTTACATGGCAAAGGCCGCAAGGATCGCTCAGTACCGTTGTGGCGAACAACGGCGTCGCTGCTTCGTAGCTGGCGCCGGCGGCTCGGTGAGCCGCCTGCCGATGCGATGCTTCTTCCAAACCGCAGTGGTGGCCGGATGACACGCTCGAACGTGACCCAAAGGCTACAGCTTGCGGTCGAAGTCGCTGCGCGCAGGCACCCGGCGCTCATCGGTCGAGCAGTAACGCCGCACGTTATCCGCCACACGACGGCGATGCATCTGCTGCAGTCCGGCGTGGACATCACCGTCATCGCCCTCTGGCTCGGTCACGAGGACACCGCAACGACGCACATGTACGTTGAAGCTGACCTCACGATGAAAGAGCAGGCGCTGATGAAGCTGCAGCCAGCCGGCGCCTCTGCCGGACGCTTCCGAGCTTCCGACGAACTGATGACCTTTCTACAGGCGCTCTGATTATGTTGAGATCGTTGTGGCGGACACGGCCGCCGTGCTGCTTCCGCCACGATACCTGCGCATAATCCCAAGCTTCGCATAATT
>NZ_NWSZ01000068.1:0-3256 GCF_002531885.1 Rhizobium sp. L9
CATGCACCCACCCGGCGAGCGTGATATCGCTGCCGCGTGCGGTGACGAAGATATAGCTGGAGTCGAGATCGCTGGAACCGGCAAGCGCGCTTTGCGGGCTCCATCTCTTGCGGAGAAAGGCATCGCGGTTTGGGGTGCGACTTTCCGCGAAATCTATGAAGCGGATTTGGATGTTGGTGTCTCTAAGAAGAGACGTGAGCAGCGCGGAAGGCTGGCACTGCGGCGGCAAGGACTAGCTCGTTACCTATTCCCAAGAACGCCGATTTCGACCGTCACTGGTCAAACGTTGGGCGGGCTGCTTGCTGGGACTGTTGCATGCGCACTTTCGCGAATTATTGCGCTCCTCATTCATCTGAGCGATCGAACATTCGACGCGACAATTGCCTCCCGGCAGGATGATCGGGTGTTGCGTGTCTGCGTTGCCTCCAGATGCTCGAATCCATTTGCTATATGACCTGACAGGGAGCAAGGTTTCTTTCTCGGTAGCCACTGAACGGGCACTGCCGATTGAGGGCTTTCAATAGTCCTCGCCCCAACAGAAGGAGGGCATGATGTCTTCCGAACAGGAAACTTCCCATCTTACATCCGCCGATTTGTGCCTGCTGCAAGACGTCTTGCACGAAGCGGGCTATTCCGGAAATGTCTCACCACCGCCGCGGCTCCACAACATCGCTGCAAGGCTTCTCATTACCCTCTTTCGGGCGGGAACGCGAAATCCTGAAGAACTGAAAAAAAACCTGGAAATGGTCTTCGGACGCCCGCAGATGCCGGCTCCGCGTTACTCTCGCCCCTTGTTCAACCGGTTCTCGATTCAAGGCATTCCGCTCCCGGCAGCGTCCAATCCCGCCCCTAACATTGGATCCGCGGAGCTGGCGGATGTTCCGTTAGAGGTGGCCACAGAACTGGCTAGTCGCAGCCTCGCGGTATTCAAATCGGATTGGGCTGCGAAGGACCCGGATGACGATCAGCGAACAAGCGCGGTATCGAAAGCGATCACTCGCCGGGCCGACACCGATCGAATAATTAAGACCGCCCACCTTAAACGACAGCGAAAAGAACGAGAGCAGTTTTGTTGGCGCGTCACATGAGCAGAAACTTGAGACGTTCATGTGATTTGATAACGCATTCAACATCGGCTCACTCGTGTCTCCTCTCGCGCCGGGCACTTACCGGCTCGGCGAGAAGGAAGATGCACTGGAGGACGTGTCGTTCCTGGCCTATAAAACTAACGCCGCTCGTCTTGAAATTCCTCCCATCGAGACGCAGACCCCTAACGACAGCAGATGCCTTTACCCGAGGCGAGATTGACGATGCACTCTTCAGAGACCACCCCTTGCAGAAAGAGCAGGTGGAGAGGGCAAAATCCTGGCGGAGCGAATGAGCACTCCAAAAATCGATCGGTATGCTACCGCTAAGCAACCGACGCCGCGCGAGGCGTTCGGCGCCCATTGGCCAGAACGCGATGCGTTGATTCTGATACTTGCGGACCGTCCTGGCGAAAGTGGCGAGATACCTCCGCACCGGTTTGACAATATCTGTTTTCGAGGCCGCCCAAGCCACGCAGAGGCGGGGATTTGCGCTTACCATTGCGGCCTTCCTGACCTGCCTCGGACGCCGCCTCCAGGTGGTTCTGACCCGAAGACGAGGAAATCGGCAGTCCTTTTAAGTCAAGAGCTAGGCGATCCGAACCACGACTCGCGCGTCAAAAGCTGCTGCAAGGAATGCGGACTGCTTCCCCTTCGGTTACTATGCCCTCTACCGTGCCCGCACAGGCCTCCATTGCCATAAAGAAAGCGCTACCGCTCGTCACCGGCCAATTCTTAAAAAGCATGTCAAGGGCTTCATCTGCGGACGCAATAATATGCCGCACCTGATTGCGTTCAACCACTAAGAGCAGCCACGCCGACGTCGACACACAGTCTCCGATTCCACATTTGAGAAATAGTGGATCTCACAGTTAGCCGGAGTACGGCATGAGGAGAAACCTTCCTCACCCGTGCAATCCACACCCCCAACCCCCGCCTTGACGCATTGTTCCATGCTATCGCCCTATACATTGGGAGGGCCGGGAAGTCCTACGGTTGTCGGAGGTTTATTGGGCAGGCCGTCCCTGAATGGAGGCGCGTGTCCGCTCAAAGCTTGGCGGAGACTTCGACGATATTGGCTCGCCAAAACACCTTTCCAGCTCCCTGGAAAGGTCGTCGGCAGAGGTCATCCCATATTGGAAACGTTGGATAAGCAACTTCGCTGCCGCGCTGTATCGCTCAGGATGGGCGACGCTTCTGGCTGAATTGTATCCAGCCGCATCCAAGACGCCTCGCAGCATTGTGAGGTCACTGGAATTTAAGATATGGACGTGTTCGGAAGACATTTCCGGTCCTCCTTCAATTTGGGGCGAGGGCTGAAAGCCCTGATGCAGCAGCGCCCGTAACATTGGCTGCTGACGAGGTGACCATGCCTGAGCGCAGCTCCGGATGCAATGTGAATCACGCAATTTGAATTTTTATAAGATATCTTTAACAAAACCGATAATTGCGGTTGCGTTTCATGCAGCGAGTGCGTATATGCCTCTCATCGGCATTGCTGATGAGCGCTGGAAAGCATCTGTCGCTCGCAATTGCCGCAATCGCTTTCTGCTTTTGACCACGGATGTACTGGCATTGGTACGAGTAGCGATGTGAGGAAGGTCGGTGCGGTTTCGCCCCGGCCTTTTTTGTTGGCCGGCTCGCTGTCCCAGAACTTCGTTTAAACACAATGGCGGCTCAGGTTGCCACATCGAGTTTGCTAGTAGAGCTTCGTTTCGCGCCGATTGGCGTCAAGCAACCCTTTTCTCTCAAAATCGAACTTCTGTCTTCCGGGCGCCGTCCGGCAGCGATCACTCATGCGACGAAAAGGAATTGAAAATGAGCAAAACCAATGCAGCTGAGATCCGGCGCAGAACCGAACGCCAGGTCGCGAACACGAGCGGTGGCGGGCACCTGGGGGGAACAAACTTCGGGCAAGCTCCCGACGCCAAGACCGCAGGCGGAACAGGTGCCAAATCCCGTCCTAGTGGTGGACGCAAATAGACGTCTGATAGTAGCAACTCGGAAGGCTCGCTTTAAGAAACTGAAGCGAGCCCGCTTTTCGAAGCAGCCAACTGTAATTCCTGCGGTATCGCGTTCGCCGCGGCAAGATCATGGCAGATTTACGCTCGGCGGGCAAGAATCTCGATGAGCAAGCCTTGCGGGAACGCATGGAGGCTTTGAGCGTCGCC
>NZ_NWSZ01000069.1:0-2893 GCF_002531885.1 Rhizobium sp. L9
CCTTAAGCGTTTCTGCCTCGAACTCTTGCGGCTTCAGCATCACAAGTTCATCCGACGCCATCAGCCGGGCGCGGATATTGGTGAAGTCTGCGGGATCATCGACATAGCGATGCAGCGCCCTGGCGATATCCTTCTCGTCGAAGGTCGAGCGCTCATTGCCGAGCTGCTTCAGCAAAAGCTCCGGCTCTGCCAGCAGCCGGTCGGCCATCTCCTGGCGGCGGGCGAGATCGGCCGGCGCGAAATAGAGCTCCCTCCTCTTTCGCGCCAATGCCGCCTTCTCCGGCCCAAGATGTTTTTGCGCGATGCCGTCCAACCCCTGTTCGGCATAGGAACGACCGTCGAGCCGGATCTCATGACCTGCGAGCGCCAGATGCCGGTTGGCCGTTTCCGCCCAGGCGATCTTCCAGGCCTTCAAGGTTTCCTTGTCGCCGGCCCAGCGTTCATAGATGATCTTGCCGGTGTTCTTACGACGTAATGGCTCCCCATTTTCCCCTAAAACAGGAGAGTTTTTCGGACCAAAGCCATCTTCGGTCAACGCCCGCAATGTAGTCATCATATGGATGTGTGGATTACCGTCCTTGTCATGATAAACCCAATCGGCGACAATCCCAGTCGCGGTAACAGTGTCCCGCACAAATTCGCGCACCAGCGCGACGTTCTCCACCCTCGTCAATTCCTCTGGCAGCGCGATGATCAGCTCGCGGGCGAGCCTCGCGTTGGCCTGCGACTCGAACGCCTCCACGGCATTCCACAGTCCCTCGCTCGCCCTCGCGACCGAATAGCCGTCGATCAGCTCGCGCAGCCAAGCGGGAATTTGCTCAGGAAGCGCCAGTTCCTCATGCGCCAGCTCAGGATTTCCGCTGCGATAGCTGAAAGATCTGCCCACCTGGCGATCCGTCATTCGTGTGCGATGACGATAAGCGGCGGCCGCGACGACGCTACGTCCCGCGCCCCTACTGATCACCTGCGCCCTCACAAACATGATCGCCACTAATGTCTCCTGCCCTTGAATCAAGTTGCACCAGCGAGCCCGTCGCTACCGGAATAGACGGACCGAAGGAGCCACCGCCCCGCCGACGACGTCTTCAAATCCTTTCCTTGCACGGTGTAATTTTCGAGAACCACAACCTACGTCATTTTACTACCTCAATCAAGGTAGTATAACGCACAGGGGTTTGAACTGCCTGTTTTGAGCTCCGCGGGTTGCGGTACCCAGCGAACAAGCGGACGAAAAGACGGTTTGGAGACCTAAGGAAATGGCTTGGCCGTACAGAATTTGTCGTAGACGGTGCAGGATCTTTCGCCTATCGATGGTGCTATGAAGTCGTCCCTCAACCATATGCCACTCCGCAAACAACGCGAGATTGGCCGTGTTCTGGAGATCCTCCACGAGGAATTCGAGGATGCGCTGAAAGACGGTACGGCCGAGTTCAAAAAGCGCGGCCGGATCTTGAAGATTATCCTATTTGGCTCCTACGCCAAGGGTGGATGGGTTGATGAACCTTTCACGATGAAGGGTTATCGTTCTGATTTCGATCTCCTCATCATCGTCAACAACCGCAAGCTCTGTCATTTCGCCGAGCACTGGCACAAGGCCGCGGACCGGCTGATTCACGAAAAGACGATCGAAACGCCGGTAAGCTTCATCGTCCACTCCATTCGAGAGGTGAACAACTTTCTCAAAGAAGGGCAGTACTTCTTTTCCGACATCCGGAGGGAAGGCATTGTTCTCTACGAGCTCGATAACGAGCCGCTCGCGGAGTCTAAACCTCTTTCCCAGGCAGAT
Source organism: Rhizobium sp. L9 (assembly GCF_002531885.1). Classification (NCBI taxonomy): domain Bacteria; kingdom Pseudomonadati; phylum Pseudomonadota; class Alphaproteobacteria; order Hyphomicrobiales; family Rhizobiaceae; genus Rhizobium; species Rhizobium sp. L9. The sequence goes on from NZ_NWSZ01000069.1 coordinate 1,787, forward strand.
CTTTTCAAACTTGCGGACGGACATTTCGATCAAAGATTTCGGGCGGCCACACGCTTTCTCCAAATGGCAACGCTAGCGATTGAGCGGGATTTTGCAGAAAACGCAGCATTCGAGCTTCATCAATCCATCGAGCAGGCCTACTCCTGTGTGCTGCTAACGCTCACTAATTACGGCCCGCCGTCGCACAACATCAAATTCCTCCGCTCACTCGCCGAAGAGCAGGTCCGACGTCTCGCCGAAGCCTTTCCTCGTGATCAGCATCGTGAGCGCGCCTGGTTCAACACGCTGAACGAGGCATATGTGAAGGCGCGGTATTCGAAGCATTTCGAGATCAGCGAGGAGGCACTTGGCTGGCTCGCACAACAAACCGCTTTATTGCTTGATCTGGTCAAAACGGTTTGCGCCGAGCATCTGGCGAAGCTTCAGCGGCACTCCCAATGATGTCCCCGGAAGTTCATGTCGTCACTACCCAGAATTAGCCAAGGCAACTGCGGACATTTCAGCGGGAGGCACCCTCCCCGATCTCAGACTGTTGCTGGCGGGCGGTGTCAGCAAAATGCTGTGGCGACGCGGCAATGTCCGAGCGAGGATTAAGCAAACAAGAAGTCCCACGACTGCAGGCTTGAAAGAGCGACATTCTTCAAGGTTATGGTGTTGTCGGAATCGGCCATGATAATCGTATCATTCCCGAACTGCTCGCTTGCCGCAAAAAGCGATTCCCAGTCGACGAAGATGCCGTGATCAATCGAGATCGCGTCATGTGCGGAGCCGGTTCCCACGAAGTTTGTGATCGTATCGTGGCCCCAGTTCGCCGAATAAACGAAGAGGTCGGCTGCCGCGCCACCCGTGAGGGTGTCATTGCCGGCGCCACCGGTCAGCGTATTAGAACCACTGCCACCGACGATAACGTTGTTCAGCGCATTCCCCGTGCCCGCAAACGGCCCTGTTCCGATAAAGGTGAGGTTCTCGACATTGGCGGCAAGCACATAGCTCGCCAGGTTCGTGCGAACCGTATCGGTCCCCTCATTGGCGGCTTCGGTGACGAGGTCACCGGCATTATCGACGATATAGATATCGTGGCCAGCCCCGCCGATCAAGGTATCCGCA
>NZ_NWSZ01000070.1:0-2887 GCF_002531885.1 Rhizobium sp. L9
CACAAGACGACGCCTATTGGCGTCACTCCGCAGTCTTTGAACGGTACGACGCGGCTAAATCCGCGCTACGCTGACGGGTCTTCAACCAACCCCAGGCAAGCTAATATCTTGCCTCCGTCCGATCTCAAGCTAGCAAGACCGGTACGGTTGTCAACTTCGCACTGCATCTCGACTGCCAGCGGTGGCGGTGAGGCGCTGCCGAAACCGCCACCAAGGACGTTAGAAACCGTCGCTGTTGATGTGGTTTCGGCGACCTGCTGCTGTTCGAGCCGTATAGCTCTCCACCGTCGCCTTGGACCTTCGCTCCAAGTGGGTGAGCTATCCCGGAGCTAATCGATCTGCGATTTTGCGGGACACACGACGTGCGTCATAATGGCTGGTACGCTACCTCGATAACCCGTTGCGCTTGCTCGACCAAGGAACCAACCAGAGATTCGCCGTCGGCATTGAGCGGAACATCGAGATGTATCCAGACGTGGCCATCGCACTCAGTCAATCGCTGCGACAAGCCACACGCGACAAGACGCTCGCGGATAACCGAGAACTTGGGCGTACGACGGTGGAACCGCAGCCAAATAGGGGTCGTGTAACCGACAAAAGGATCGCGGACCCCCACGCTGAAGCAGGGCTGCTCGGTGCCAAGCGGTAGGCAGACATATCGACGCTGATAGTCGTCGGAATCCTTGCCCATCGGGAGGACTGGGCCCTGCCGCGCCAAGCGGCGGGTAACGCGATCCACGAGATTGACGAATACCTCTTTCCGCTCGCGCCAAGCCAATAGTTCAGAGACACTCCTCAGTGGCTCGATGTCGTAGCCATTAAGGACCCTGTACATGGCCTCGAATTGCGCGAGGTCACTAAGGAACGGTTCCGAGCGAACATCGCTGAGAGCGGCCAAGACCCCTTCCCAGTCGATCACCGCGACGGGAAGTTCTGGCGTTGCACCCCGCTGCCAAGGACCATCCTGGGTAAGAGCGGACGCACTCGGCACCGACAATTTCATCGCAGCAACCCGGTATTGAGGTACCAGCACCAGCAACATTCCACGATCAGAGCTGTCTTGAAGGTCGCCAAGGTACGACCTGAGTTGGCCCTCGCCAAAGGCCGCCCCCAATTTCGCCTCGATCTTGACCACGCGCTTTCCGTCAGCCGTGCGACCCTCCAAGTCGGGGCGGGCACCGTCTTTCTGTCGAGCCTCCGCCCGCCAAGTCAAGTCGGCGTCGATAGTTCTGCCCACCGCCTTGGAGATATGGTCCCCAAAGCTCTTGCGTGCATCCGGATTCTGGAGAAGGTAGGCAAGGCCCTGCGTGCACAGCAACTCGCCCTGTTTGGAGAGCGAGCTGAATTGGGCGAGGTGGCTCATGAGCAATTGCATGATTAGCCTCTTGAACTTTAGGACCAGACCTAATGGATAGCATTGATGACTTCAAGAAGTTCATCGGCACGCGCCACTGGCGTTACGCGAAAACCATGCCGTGAGGAAGCCGTCACATTCATCCGCACCAAGGGTGAACGAAGGTGGTTTGAGCCAATTAGGAGAAGCTCTGTCTACCTTGACATCGGCGGCCGACAGTATTGGACCATGGGCGCTCCGGTTAAGGAAACAACTATCATAAACCGTGCGTGGCTGGATTGGAGAGAGCGCCTTGTTCGACGCGAGTAAGGTTTGGGATCCTCCCGGTTTGACTTTTTAGCAACAGCCTCGAGACCCCGACACTCGGCTATTTGCAATCATCACTTAGTAAATCAGGGAGATCATGCATGGAACACTCGGAGTTTCAGATCGGTCTGGAGTTCTGGTGCGGGAAGAGGCGGTGGAGGTGTACCGACGTCGGCACGCGCACAGTTGTCGCGATTGGCATCCACCCTGTTGAGATGGCGACCGTCCAGGCTGATGGCGCGAAAGAGCACGAAACGCTTTCTTATGAGCAGGCAGATGCGATGGGATGGTTTGATGGCCCCCCGTATCGAGTGGCCGAGATAGTTCTGGACGAAGACGATCTCGAAGTCTGCTCGCTTGAGAGGGAGGACCTATGAACCAGGTTCAGGAATTAGTTTGCTGGAGTGGCATTTACGAAATGGAAAGCTCTCAGCAGCGTATAGATGATTCTGCACTGGAGAGCATGACGATGCGCTTTGTGAAAGTCACTGCTTGGATTTGGCTGGGTCTCGTTTCTCTCGGTCTGGCTCTTGCTTGATTCGGCTTCAAAAACAACCGGTCATGTTCGCCCTTGTTTTAGGCTGCGCACTTGGCCACTTGCTCGCCGCCAAACCAAATGCTGCCGATCCCGGCTATGCCGCGAAGGCAAATATCGTCGCGATAATACCCCCACAATAATAGTCACAATCATGTTCAGCTCATACGAGTAGACCAGCCTCTCATTCAGCCCAGCGCGTCAAGCCTGTGCCGCCTGGACGCTGAGCCAGGAATTGCTGTCAAGATGCAAGCGACACACCCGCTCACGCCGGAACTTCGTTGATCCCAGGAAGTTTAGCCGTTCCACAGGACGGAGGTTTGAGATGTCCCCAAGTTCAAGAAGCCGCAAGCAGGATCGAGCCCGTGTCGCGGCTGGCCAAGATCATGAGGTCCGCTACGAAGCAAAGAAAGAGGGCGTGTCCAAGCAGGCGGTCAAAGAAACCGTGAAGGACGTTGGAAACAGCCGGAGGAAGGTTGAAGACGCCCTGGATCGAAAGGACTAAAGCGTCGCAGCGGCTACGGGAGGGAGTTATCCGTTAACGTGACGGGACGCCATCGGCCTTGCTCAATTCGTGATCGGACCAGGTCTCCATAGGACACTGCGTCCTTCGGGCGCTTCCCCTTGTGTCGGTTGTTGTTGCAATACCGACAGGCAGCGACGACGTTCTCCTTGGTATCGAGGCCTCCATC
>NZ_NWSZ01000071.1:0-2661 GCF_002531885.1 Rhizobium sp. L9
GGGGTCTCCTGGGCAAAGGCCGTCGCGATGAAGGCGGATACGACCCGCCTGCCGCTCTTTCCAGCATGCGCGAGCACCTTCCTCATGAAGTGAACCCGCCACCTTTGCCAAGTGGCATTGAGAACCTTGGTGACGGCGGCCTTGAGACCTTCGTGCGCATCGGAGACAACAAGGTTCACACCACGTAATCCTCGACGTGTCAGCCTGCGCAGGAATTCCGTCCAGATCGGTTCGGCCTCCGAGGTGCCAACTTCCATACCCAGGACCTCGCGCCGACCGTCGCTGTTGACGCCCACCGCGATAATGACGGCGACTGAGACGATGCGGCCGCCACGCCGGACCTTGAGATAGGTCGCGTCCACCCAGACGTACGGCCACTCACCTTCAATCGGCCTGTCGAGGAACGCCTTCACTTTGACGTCGATCTCTTCACATAGGCGGCTCACCTAGCTTTTGGAGATGCCGCTCATACCCATGGCCTTGACCAAGTCGTCGACAGAACGAGTCGAGATTCCCTGGATATACGCTTCCTGGATAACGGCCGTCAGAGCTTTCTCTGCCATCCGACGCGGTTCAAGGAAGCTCGGAAAGTAGCTGCCTTTGCGCAGCTTCGGAATGCGAAGCTCGACGGTGCCAGCCCGCGTCTCCCAATCGCGGTCACGGTAGCCATTGCGTTGAGTGAGCCGCATCGAGTTCTTCACACCGAAGTCTGCACCCGTAGCCGAGCCTACTTCCAGCTCCATCAGCCGCTCGGCGGCAAGGCCGATCATCTCACGCAACAAATCTGCATCGGCACTCTTCTCAACAAGGGAGCGCACGTTCATCATGTCATTGGTCATCGGTGGTCTTTCCGTCAGGTTGGTCTTGAACAACCCGACCCTAGCGGAAAACACTGATGGCCGCCCGCAAAGCCGATCACCCGCTACAGCGCAACGAGAAGCGCGCGGGCACTCGGCTTTACTCCCTACCGTCACCTACGCCACGTACTGGGACACGATCTGGTCGAGTGCAGACGATTGTCGGCAAGCCGTCGCATATAGCGTTCGGCCATGCCTTGAGGGCATGATTGGATCTGGCTTTAGCATGCTGGGCGGCGGCCGGCAGGCATTAGGATCGAGGTTCCAAATTTGATTTCCGGAGGACCGGCATCGATGTACCCAAGACGGAACCAACCGCGCGATGACGATTCTCGCGAATTAAGTGAGTGGATCGAAGGCGTGACCGGAGCTTTCGATACGGACGCCTGGATCCGGGACTACTATTCACAGAGCCGAGACCTGGAACAGGATCCGAGCGACTTGCGCCTCGGTTCGCACGACAGTGACGCCGGCGATCGTGTGCCGCGTCGCAGATCCGTGGGCGGTTCGATGCGAGTGACGCCGCAGTCGCTGGCGCCGGAGAACTCGTTGAGCGGCGCCCGCCACAGCATAGACGTCTCTCGGGCGGGCTCCAGCAGCTTGCGATTCGGCGGCTCGGGGAGCAAGACATCGAGCAATATGGCGGAGGCGGGAGAAGTCGCCGCGGCGCCGCAGGGCAGAAGCCGCGGATTTAAGTCGCGCATGGTGTCAGGGTTCAAGAAGGCGTTCGGATTGAGCAGCGGCAAGACGTCGTCGCGGGGTTCGGGGCAGCAAGACGTCGATGCCGCAACGGAGACTCACGTGGTCTCAACCAAGGTTCGCGTCGATTACGCCAAGCGTGGTCGCCCCGCCGACCGGGACATGCATCCCGATGACGAGTCCCGCATCAACCAGTTCGCGGAAGCAGTCCGAAACTACGAAATTCTACCCGACGGTAGCATCGGCCGAGGGGACGGAAGGGTTCCCGAGCGTACCATCGAGAACAATTTGGGGATTCTTAAGAGGTTCGCTCGTTGGCTCAGAGCAGAGAACAGAGATTCGATGGCTTCTCGGCTTTTAAACGATCCAGATTCACTAGCCGTTGATATCGCGGATTATTTGGCAAGCGGTGGGGATGGTCGGAACCGTCTTCAGTCAGCACTGTCTCATTTCAGGAGGCTCGCGCCTGAGGGGCAAGAACTCCAAGCCGTTGGACCTGGGCCGCGCCTGATGGGGCGCCAGATACATGATCCTTATCCCGACGACGCCCGCGTCATTGATAGCTTGGCCAAGGAAGAGGTCCCGAATTCTCGGAAAAATGCCAGTGGGCAACGAAAGTTTAGCGCTTGGCTCAAAAGGGAGGGCAGGGAGAGCATAGTCAGCCGGCTCACCGGCAGTGATGAGCAGCAACAGTCGTTGAAGGAGGATTTTAGGGCCTTTACCAAGGAAGAAGGAAAAAAAGTGGTCGTGGGTTTCGATCGGCTGCGGCAGTATCTAGGCGCCGAGTCGCAGTTGAAACAGCATGATCCTTATCCCGACGACGCCCTCATGATTGATAGCTTCGCCAACCAAGAGCTGAGCAAGCTCGGATCGGGCTCGACTTCCAAGAGGAATGTTGTCTGGACTATAGCCAGCAATCAACGAAAGTTTAGTAATTGGCTGCAAACCAGGGGTAGGGAGAGCATAGCGAGCCGGCTCAACGGCAGCGAGATGCAGCAAAGGTCCTTGAAAAAAGATTACCAAGACTTCACCGAAGCCATGGGAAAAAACCTCACCATGTCTTTCAAGCGGCTTCGGCAGTACCAGCAAGTCGTTGAGGCGAACG
>NZ_NWSZ01000072.1:0-2599 GCF_002531885.1 Rhizobium sp. L9
AATAGATTTTCCTGATCTGGAGGCGATCCCGCGGGGTGGCGAGGGTTCTTCCGTACACGATCGAGAATCTGACGTGCTTGCGGGGTCGCGAGTTTGGAACGGCTGAAGATCCATGGGCCATCGGGTAGCGGATGAGCCCCCTTAATATCGCCAGCCTCGGCCGCCAGACGCAGCGTCTTTGGCGATATCCCGAGTAACTTCGCCGCACCGCCCAGATTAAGCCATGGCTCAACCCCGTCGATCTGCGGACGGAAGACCGGAATCTTGCGATATGACCTCAGCGCGGTGACCCGCTCCCGTGTCCAGCGATTGCCATTGCCGGTCGTCAGTCCGTTGCGATTGAGGACACCGGCAATCACATCATCATTGGCGATCAAGACGAGCTGTTTCACAGCGTCGACAATGTCGTCAGGGGTCGCATTTCTTTGGCCACGGTGTCGCTTCGGCAGGCGCAGTTCGGTGTGGACGCCTCCAACCCAATGAATGACGAGGACGATCTCAGAGGTTCCATCATCGAGATCGGCGACCACTTCATTGATGAGCGTGCGCACGATGCGCTTCTTCAGCCTTGCATCGGTTGTCGGCGCCGTCCAGACGGCGCGAAGGTTTCCCGCAAGTGCGGTTACCTGTGATGCGGACATGGGGAACGGATGCGGCGTAACTGTCCGATGTTTGGCAATCTTGGCCTCGATCTCACCGACGCCAGTCAGCGCCTTGTTCCAGCGTGCTTCCAGCTCCGACGTCACCAGCCTATTCTCCGGATCAGCCGCGTCATATTGCCGGAATGCCCGGTCGGCTACATAGCGTGCTGCCTCGAGGTCGCGCATCAGGGCATCCTGAACCTGATCGCGTTGGTTGGCCATATTGCGTTCCGCCTCGACGGCGGCGGCAATGGCTCCTGGCTCGACCACGCCGAGAAGTGCCTCTTCGATCGCGTCATCGACCCGCAGACCGCCGAAGGCGATGCAACGTGGTTCGCCGTTGTCGAGCAACCCTCGCCAACAGGAATAGCGCGGGATGTTATGGTTGGCTCCTGTGTAACGAACCGTCAGCTTCCGGCCGCACCTTTTGCAGCGGAACAGGCCGGCAAGCAGAGCGCCGCCATGCTTCGGCGCTCCATGATGGCGACTGGCCGGTACATTGTCGCTGACCATCTTGCGGATCTCCTCCGCCCGTTCCCAACTGATGTAACCTTCGTGCGCATCCGGGATCAGCGCCAGCCATTCATCACGCGCCTTGCGGCGAATTCCAGATCGGCCATCGTATCCTGGTACGGAACGACTCTTACCATAAGCATAAGCGCCGCCGTAGATCGGGTTCGCAATCATCCGGTGGATGGTGGCATAATTTGGCCTGCGCCAGATGACGTCACCGTTGGCGCACCTGACGGGCAGGTCCAATCCCTGCTCAAGGAACCATAGCAAGGCCTGCCGGGCACTCCCGAGTTCGGTGACCTTGTCGAAGACGAGTGCGATGGCTTCCTGGATGCGCCGATTGGGATCCTTCTCGATCCTGTCACCGGCCTTTACGAAGCCGGCCGGAACAGTGACGACGAGTTCACCGCGGCGAGCCTTCTCATAGCGGGCGGAAAGGGAACGCTGACGCAAGAGATCGAGTTCATACTCGTTGAGGCTGCCCTTCAAACCCAAGAGCAGGCGGTCGTTGCCCTGGCGGGGCGCATAAACTGCTTCCTGGTCGACCAGGACGGTATCGACAACGCGGCACATCTCGATGAGTTGCTGCCAATCGCGGCTGTTCCGGGCGAAGCGCGATACCTCACGCGCGGCCACGGCGCCTACCTTGCCAAGGCAGACTTCCGCCACCATCCGATCAAATCCAGCGCGGGTCACGCCGCCGGCGGCCGAACGACCAAGGTCGTCATCCACCGTCTCTATATGTGACCATCCAAGCGCTGCCAGACGGTCGCGCATGGCGTACTGGAGGGCGCTGCTCTCTCGATTGTGCAGAACCTGGTGAGCCGAGGACTGCCGAACATAGAGGATGGCCTTCCGCTCCAGATGATGCGGCGCGATCTTCTCATGCATCATGACCGGCCTCCTTCTGTTGGCAGGCATGTCCGCACTTTGCGTGATCGACGAACAGCCGCACGATGAGCACCGTCAACGCTTGGCGGGTCTCCTCCGGCAACTCCGGCCATTGCGGCGTCCCTGCCGTCTTCCCCCGCTGCGGGGCCGAGAACAGATCGAACTGGCATGTCATGGGCTGGCGAGGCATGAACATCTCTCCGACTCGTTTCGTGAAAGACCAATGCTGCGCCCATTACCGAAGATTGCGATGAGGCATCAGCGTCCTTCAGCAATCTTGCCAAAGAATGCAGGCTTGCGAGATCGACGTGCGGGACCGCCAGGCTGCGCCAACAACCACTCACTGATCGGTCGAACATCCACGACGGGACCTCAAGAAGTCGACCAGAAGAAGAACCAGAAAGGCTGCAGCGGAAAATATGCGTCCCTTTAGACACCGCCTCATGCACGTGAACAAGCCGTCCGGACCAGGGATGCCACGGATACAGAAGCTCGCGAACCTCGGTCCCGTGGGTGTTCTGTCGTCGTGTTGTACAATGAGGAAAGACCTCATG
>NZ_NWSZ01000073.1:0-2581 GCF_002531885.1 Rhizobium sp. L9
CGGACCTGAGTCATTGTGCACTCCCTCTTTAAGTATCTGTAAACATTGGAAGCGTCTCGGTGTCAGCAATGCGACACGGGCGGCCCTTTCGGGCTATCGCGGCTTGGACGGTCGCCGAAGTCAGGTCGCTGGCCCGGATTTGATACGGCGCGCCGGGAACCACCTGCTCGGCAGACAACACGTTCGTCTTGATCAGGTGGCGTATTCGGTGGTTGGTCACGCCCAAAACCGCCGCCGCCTCTGTCATGGTCAGCCATTCGCCCTCTTTATCGGCTGATTTGTACGCGTGAATGGCCCGGACCCGCCTTACGGAAGCGACCCGGTGTGCAGTCCAGGTTTTTCCTTGCCCCGTGGGCATTCCCATTCGATTGAGCGACGCGGCGATATGTTCATCGGACCAGCGTCCTGCCATGCTCCGCATCACTGCCAAAGCATCTTCCGTTGTGGCGCACCCGTGTTCACCCGTCTGGGGCTTGCGAACCTTGAGCTCCGAATGCTGACCGCCTTTCCAATGGATGGTCAGCACCACGTCGCGCACCTCATCATCGACATCGACAACAATGTCGGCGATCAATGTACGTAGCAGTTGCTGGCGCACGCGCATGGTGACATCCGGCGACTCCCAGGCCGCCTGCAGATTGTCGGCGAGGTTTGCGAAAGTGCCTGGGTCAACTTCGATGGTTGAAGGACTTTCGGTAGGCCTGCGCACTTCCAGATCACGGACGCGGCGTAGCGCCGTTTCCCAATTCTTCTCAAGCTGTGCAGCTATCAGGCGGTTGTCGGGATCGCATGCCGCATAGCGGCGCTCGGCGAGGCTAGCCTCGTAGCGGGCCTGTTGTAGCTCCAGATCGTGAATGTGGCGCTGGTCTTCCTGTCGCTCCCGGTGCATCCGCTCTGCTTCAAAAGTCGCCTCGATCGCTAATGGTTCTACCGCGCGCAACAACTCGCGCGCAACCGCCGCATCGACCTTCGAGCCGCCGAACGTCATGCAACGGGGCAAGCCCATCATCAGGTTCTGTTTATAGCAGCGATAGACAGGATTTTGTGGATTTCCCGTATAGGCAACACTCAGTCGCCGTCCACACCGTCCGCAGGTCAGGAGACCTGATAATAATGCTTTGCCGCCGCGGCCCGATTTAGTCCCACCCGAGCGGCCATAATTATTGAGGGCCAGTTGCTGTTGGTTACGCTCGTATTCGCCCCAACTAATGTAACCTTCGTGATGGTCCCGGATCATCACCTCCCAGCTACCGACGGGCTTGCCGTGCCCGTAACTGCGCCGAGCCCGTCCATCGACGATGGCAGTCCGCTTCTCGCTCTTCCCATAGACGTAAACGCCGGCGTAGAAGGGGTTTTTGAGGATGCCGATCACATTGCGATAACGTACTGGCATCCATACGAAGTTGGTCATGCGCCCTTCATCCGACGGCCGAGGGAAGTGAATCTGATCTTTCGTCATCGACAGCAGCACCTGACGCGCGCTTCCAAGGTCGTGGAAGCGGGCGAAGATGGATCGAATTACCTCTTGCAGACGCAGATCAGGATCGAGCCCAAGCCCGGCCTCCCGATGCCAAATGTAGCCGAACGGAACGGAAAGTCGCAGTTCGCCACGGCGCGCCTTCGACCTGGCGGCATCGAGCATCCGGGCTCTCAGCACGCCCAGTTCGAACTCGCTGATACTGCCCTTCATTCCCAGCAGCAGCCGATCGTTGGGTCGACATGGATTGTAGACGCCGTCATGGTCAATGACGCGGGCTTCGACCAGGCCGCACAGTTCGAGCAGGTGATGCCAGTCCCGACCGTTGCGCGCAAGCCGTGAAGCATCGAAGCAGAAAACGGCACCAACTTTGCCGGCGCACAGTAGGGCGACGAGACGATCGAAGCCCGGACGGGCGACGGTTCCGCTGGCAGAGCGCCCGAGGTCGTCGTCGATCACCTCGACGTCGCTGAAGCCGTGGTGTCGCGCAATGTCAACAAGATCATACTGCCGTCGCTGGCTTTCCAGATTGGTTATAACCTGCGACTGCGTGGATTGCCGCACATAAACGACGGCCTTGCGCGCGAGCAGCGCTGTCGGAATCAAATCAGTGCTGGTCATCGTTGACCTCCTCGACGACGAGGCCTGCGGCCTGCATCAGCAGGCAAGCCAGCGTTGAAATCGCCTTCTTGCGTTCCTTGTCGCTCAGTCCGTCGAGCATCCGAGTTTTGAATATCAGGTCGAGCTGCCGGCCCGACGCCGGCACCAGCGTATTGCGGGATCTCATCATGGTCCTCCTGAGTGATTCTACGTCCACTTCGGAAGGGTGCCGCTTTGCTGCCGCCAGAGACCAGCCTGTTCAATTCGATTAGCGTCGCAAGATCGACGCGTGGCGTTCCCATGGTCATGCCGCGGCAGACCACGGGATCGATCATCCACCCTGAGATCGCGATGACGACACCTGTCGGCCCCAGAACCTTCAAAAACCGGCCTGTCGCTCGTTCTTCGACGCGACGAATGGAAACCTTCTGGCCAAAATGTGGATGCCAGCGATAGTGAACCTCGACTTCATCGCCGACATGGGCAGAATGAACGGGGCATTGC
>NZ_NWSZ01000074.1:0-2533 GCF_002531885.1 Rhizobium sp. L9
ACCCAGGGATCGAAGGTCGGCGCCTCAGGCAGCGCCAGCATGTTGCCGTTCTGGATCTCGTCCATCGTCTTGAACGAGGTCACCAGCATGACGAAGAGCGGCATCAGATAGAGGATGGCGAAGATGACAAGCAGGCCGTAAATGACGATGCGGCCGATAAAGCGGGCGCTGTTGCCGCGCTCCGCTCCTGCGGCGGCCGTTGCCGATGATGACGTGCCGATCGCAGAGGTGAGGCTGCTCATCGGGCCTTCTCCTTCAGTTCGGAATAGAGGTAGGGAACGATGATTGCCGAGATCGTCATCAGCATGATGATGGCGCTCGCCGAGCCGACGGCCATCTCATTGCGCTTGAAGGTATATTCATACATGAAGTTGGACGGCAGCCAGGCCGAGCCGCCAGGCCCCCCTGAGGTCAGCGCCACCACCAGGTCGTAGGACTTGATCGCCATATGCGCGAGCACGATGAAGGCCGACAGGAAGATCGGTCGCAAGAGCGGGATGATGATGCGCCGATAGAGCTGGAAAGGCGAGGCGCCGTCGATCTCAGCCGCCTTCATGATCTCGCCGTCGATGCCGCGCAGCCCGGCCAGGAACATCGCCATGACGAAGCCCGACGCCTGCCAGACACCGGCGATGACGACGGTGTAGATGACGAAGTCCTTGTTCTTGATCCAGTCGAAGTGGAAGCTCGTCCAGCCGAAATGATGCAGCGTCTGTTCGAGCCCGAGGCCGGGGTCGAGGAACCATTTCCAGGCAACGCCGGTGACGATGAAGGAGAGCGCCATCGGATAGAGGAAGATCGGCCTGAGCAACCCCTCGCCGCGGATCTTCTGGTCGAGCAGGATGGCGAGCAGCAGGCCGAGCGCCAGACAGATGCCGACATAGAGGAAGCCGAAGATCGCCATGTTGGTGATCGAGGTGTACCAGGAGGACGGCGGGTCGCTCTCGAAGGTCCAGCGCCACAGCCGCTGATAGGCGCGCGCCCCGGTCAGCTGATAGGAGGGGAAGGTCTTGGAATTGGTGAAGGAGAGATAGGCCGTCCAGACGATGAAGCCGTAGACGAAGATCAGCGTGATGACGAAGCTCGGCGCCAGCACGATCTTCGGCAGCGCATCCTGCAGCCGGCTTCGAAGCGAGATCCCGCTCGCCTGCCCCGGCGTCAGAACCGGATCGGTGGTGGCAACTGTGCTCATGGAATGCATCTCCTCGCTGCATGTCGTCATGCATGTCGTCATGGGGCTGGCCAGCATGCCTGTCCCCGCATGATCGCCCCCGCATATCCGTCAGGGGACTGAAGCTTCCCCGCGAAGACGCGGGGAAGCATTGTCATCGACAGTGTCTCAGCGGGCGTCGTCGATCGCCTGGACGAGCTGGGTGACGGCCTCGTCGGAGCTCTTGATCTGGCCGTGGACGAACTTCGAGACGACGTCCTTATAGGCGTTGGCGATCGCCGGAGGCGCGCCATAACCCTGAGCGAGCGAACCGAACAGCGTGCCGCCCTCGTTGGCGGCCTTCAGGTCGGCGATGCCCTTCTTGCCGCAGGCGTCGAAGTCGGTGTCGGGAACGTCGGTGCGAGCCGGGACCGAACCCTTGACGACGTTGAAGGCCGACTGGAAGCTCTTCGACAGCGTCGCCGTCGCCAGCGCCACCTGTGCCGCCTTGCGGTCCTCGGGAACGTTGAACATGCCGAACATGTCGGAGTTGTAGATGACGCTGCCTTCGGTGCCGGGGAAGCGGTAGCAGAGGAAGTCTTTATCCGGCGTCTTCTTGGCGGCGACGAATTCGCCCTTGGCCCAGTCGCCCATCACCTGCACCAGCGCGTCACCCTTGATGACCATGGCGGTCGCCAGGTTCCAGTCGCGGCCGGAGAAGTTCGGATCGACATATTTGACGATCTTGGCGAGGTTGTCGAAGGACTTCTTCATCGTGTCCGACTTCAGTGATTCCTCGTCGAGGTCGTTGAAGGCCTTCTTGTAGAACTCCGGACCGCCGGTCGACAGTACGATGGAATCGAACATCGTCGCCTCCTGCCAGTTCTGGCCGCCGAGCGCCAACGGGATGACGCCTGCGGTCTTCGCCTTGTCGAGCAGGGCGATCAGGTCGTCGAAGGTCTTCGGCTGGGTGCCGCCGATCTTGTCCATCACCGCCTTGTTGATCCACAGCCAGTTGACCGAGTGCACGTTAACCGGAGCGGCGACCCACTTGCCGTCATAGACGGAGAACTTCTGAAGTGCGGCCGGCACCGACTTGTCCCAGCCTTCCTTCTTGGCCGTCTCCGTCAGGTCGCCCATGACGCCGGCCTGGGCATAATCGAGCACGGTATAACCCAGCATCTGCGAGGCCGTCGGATAGGTGCCGGCCGCCACCATCGCCTTCAGCGCCGTCATCGCCGCATCACCGCCGCCGCCGGCAACCGGAACGTCCTTCCAGGCAAAGCCTTCCTTCGACAAATCCTCCTTAAGAACGTTCAACGCGGCCGCCTCGCCGCCAGACGTCCACCAGTGCAGCATCTGCACTTCCTTGACGTCGGCAGC
>NZ_NWSZ01000075.1:0-2485 GCF_002531885.1 Rhizobium sp. L9
TGTGTTTCGGCGTGCAAATTTGACCCCCTTGGCGGGGTAATCGGCGTCCAATTTTGACCCCCCTCAGATTTCATCTGACCATCCGGCTTTTGGCGGCGGATGGAGTGGGAGTTGAAGCGAGTGGATACTATTGCGCGTGTTCGACGGGCCTTCCATGTGCAGGGCTGGTCGGTGAAGAAGATCGTCCGGGAACTGCATGTTTCGCGCAACACGGTCCGCAAGATTTTGCGTTCCGACGAGACCGATTTTACCTATGAACGAGAGCGACAACCGCTGCCGAGGATCGGAGCGTGGAAGGCCGAGATCGAGCGGTTCCTGACGACCAACGAGGGCAAGCCATCGCGCGAACGGTTGACGCTGATCCGGATTTACGAGGAGGTTCGGGCACTCGGCTACGACGGCAGTTATGACGCGATCCGGCGATACGCCAAGACCTGGGCGAAGAACCGGGGAGCCATGACGGCGGAAGCCTACGTGCCGCTCTATTACGCGCCGGGTGAGGCCTACCAGTTCGACTGGAGCCACGAGATCATTCTGATCAACGGCGTGACGACGACCGTCAAGGTTGCTCACGTCCGGCTCTGCCACAGCCGGATGATGTTCGTCAGGGCCTATATGCGCGAAAGCCAGGAGATGGTGTTCGATGCGCACGACAAGGCCTTCGCCTTCTTCCGTGGCACCTGCACGCGCGGCATCTACGACAACATGAAGACGGCGGTCGAGGCCGTATTCGTCGGCAAGGAGCGGCAATACAATCGCCGTTTCCTGCAGATGTGCAGCCATTATCTCGTTCATCCCGTGGCCTGCACGCCCGCATCAGGCTGGGAGAAGGGGCAGGTCGAGAACCAGGTTGGCCTCGTGCGCGAACGCTTCTTCACTCCACGCCTTCGCGTCAAAAGCCTGGAAGAGCTGAACGTATGGCTGCTCGACAAGTGCATCGCCTACGCCAAGGCGCACCGCCATCCCGAGCAGACCGAGCGGATGATCTGGCAAATGTTCGAGGAGGAGCGCGGCAGCCTCGTCCATTACGTCGGGCCGTTCGACGGATTCCACTGCGTCCCGACCTCGGTGTCGAAGACCTGCACGGTCCGCTTCGACAACAACAAATACTCCGTCCTCTCAACTGCGGTCGGCCGGCCGGTCGAGGTTCACGCCTATGCCGAGAAGATCGTCATCAGGCAGGACGGTGTGAACGTCGGTGAGCATCCTCGTTGCTTTGGCCGTGGCGAGACGATCTACGATCCCTGGCATTATGTCCCTGTTCTGGCACGCAAACCCGGTGCTTTGCGCAATGGTGCGCCGTTCCGTGAATGGGTCCTACCCACAGCGATGGAGAAAGTGCGCCGGCGGCTGAAGAGTGTCCATGATGGTGATCGGCAAATGGTCACCATTCTCGGATGCGTTCCCGCCGACGGTCTGGCGGCCGTCGATGCTGCCTGCCAGGAGGCTTTGGATCACGGCGTCTGCTCGGCCTCGGTGATCATCAACATTCTGGCCCGGAGCCGTGATCCGGCCCCGGCCGCAACCCTGCAAACCCCGGATGCGCTGCGGCTTACCCATGAACCGGTCGCCGACTGCGCACGGTATGACAGCCTCAGGAGGGCAAGCTGATGGAACGCACACAGGTTCTCGAACTGATGAGCACGCTGAAGCTCTATGGAATGCGCGGCGCTTACGACGAGGTCATGGGCAACGGCATCAAGCGGCAGCACGAACCGCCGCGCATCGTCGGCGATCTCTTGCAGTCGGAGATCGCCGAGAAGCAGGCCCGCTCCATTCGCTACCAGCTCAGCATTGCCAAGCTGCCGCTCGCCAAGGACATCGACGACTTCGACTTCGCCGATACGCCCGTCAATGAACCCCTGGTGCGGGAGCTGTCGACCGGCACCTTCGTCGCCGATCAGCGCAATGTTGTCCTCGTCGGCGGCACGGGAACCGGGAAGAGCCATCTGGCCATCGCGATTGCCCGCGCACTGATCCGCAACGGAACACGCGGGCGCTTCTTCAATGTCGTCGATCTGGTCAATCGCTTGGAAACGGAAACGCGCAGCGGCAAGCAGGGGCGGACGGCCGACTACCTCAACCGTCTCGACTTCATCATCCTTGACGAACTCGGCTACCTGCCGTTCGCCCAGGCCGGCGGCCAACTCCTGTTCCATCTGATCAGCAGGCTCTACGAGCGGACTTCGATCATCGTCACCACGAACCTGGCCTTTGGAGAATGGCCGACGGTGTTCGGTGACGCCAAGATGACGACCGCGCTTCTGGACCGTCTCACCCACCACTGCGAGATCGTCGAAACCGGAAACGAATCCTGGCGCTTCAAGAACCGCTCTCAAAGCTAAAGCCGAAGACGATCATCACGCGCACTTGGCCTACCCTCTGCAACCCCGGCCAGCGCCGGGCAGGCCAAGCGCTGATCTACAGCATATGGGGGGTCAAAATTGGACGCCGATAAGGGGTGAACTTTGGACGCCGATTGACA
>NZ_NWSZ01000007.1:0-301499 GCF_002531885.1 Rhizobium sp. L9
ATGTTCTTCACGTAGTCGGCATGGCCGGGGCAGTCGACGTGCGCGTAGTGGCGGGCCGGCGTCTCATACTCGACGTGCGCCGTCGAGATCGTGATGCCGCGCGCCTTCTCTTCCGGAGCCGCGTCGATCTGGTCGTACGCCTTGAACTCACCGAAGTACTTCGTGATCGCTGCCGTCAGAGACGTCTTGCCGTGGTCAACGTGGCCGATCGTGCCGATGTTGACGTGCGGCTTGTTGCGCTCAAACTTACTCTTTGCCATTTGAATGCTTCCTGTGAACGAAATGGTGGCCCCGGCGAACCGGTTTAGTGCCGCCGTTTAAGGCTTTCGGCGAAATTGCGCAAGACTTAATTGCAGACGCCAATCTTGGCGTGACAGCGCATATGGGAGACAATTCGCCGCCTGCAAGGCGATTCGCCGCGGCCCCTCCAAAAATCGCTGGAATCTCAGAGAAAATCGCACGGATCACCAAGGATGAGCCGCGGCCGCCGGCATTGACATCCCTCGCCTGCGGCAATGGCGGCCGGCGTCTCCGCCACGGCTGGAAACAGCGCGCGTGACGATCGCGACTGCGATCGCGTCAACTGGCTTTAAGGGAGACTGGAGCGGGTAGCGGGAATCGAACCCGCGTATTCAGCTTGGAAGGCTGCTGCTCTACCATTGAGCTATACCCGCGGGATGGTCAGATCCGATGACGAATGGTGGAGAGAGTTGGATTTGAACCAACGTAGGCTGAGCCAACGGATTTACAGTCCGTCCCCTTTAACCACTCGGGCATCTCTCCAGTTTTTCGTCCGGATCTTGAAGACCAAGTTCGTCAGGCTTCGAAGCGTTGCCGCCCGTCGTCTGCGCCGCGTATATGACCGGAGCATTTCCGTCTGTCAACACGATGACAATGGAAAAAACACGAAAAATTTCATTCGCCGCCGAAAGCCGGCATATGAAAGAAAGCCTATGCGGCAGCGAACGCCATGGCTATAAAGCCGCATGAGCAAAGACAACAAATCCGGCGGCAAGGCCGCGACAGAGCCATCCGCCAAGGATACGCACTACGCCAATCTGAGGCGCGCCCACCGTGACGCCAAGCGCGAACGCGGCGAGATCCCGACACCCCAGCCACAGAAGCGCCGGCGTGGAGCTGAGGACTGGAAGCCGCCGGCGCTCGCGCCCGACCAGGTATATCTCTATGGCCTCCATACAGTGCGCGCCGCTCTCGACAATCCGGAGCGCAAGAAGATCAAGCTGTTTACGACACAGAATGCGCTCGCGCGCCTGGAAATCGACGTCGAGACGCTCGGCATTCCCTTCGAAATCGTCTCGCCGCACGAGATCGACAAGGTGCTGGGTCCCGAGGCGATCCATCAGGGCGTCATGCTGGAAACGCGGCCGCTACCGATGCGCCGGCTCGAAGCGCTAAAGGACAGCCCTCTCCTGCTCGTGCTCGATCAGGTCACTGATCCGCACAATGTCGGCGCGATCATGCGCTCGGCCGTCGCCTTCAATGCCGGGGCCGTTATCACCACCCAGAGACATAGCCCGACCGAGTCAGGCGTGCTCGCCAAGTCCGCCTCCGGCGCCCTGGAACTGATACCTTATATACAGATCACCAATCTCGCCGATGCACTCGGCGAATTGCACAGGCTCGGCTTCTCCACCATCGGCCTCGATTCGGAAGGGCCGGCGCCGCTCGAAGGCACCTTCTCAGGCGATAAGGTGGCGCTGGTGCTCGGCTCGGAGGGCAAGGGGCTCAGGCAGAAGACACGCGAAACCGTCAACGCGCTTGCCCGCCTCGACATGCCGGGCGCAATCAAATCGCTGAACGTCTCGAATGCAGCGGCGATCGCGCTTTATGCGGCGCGGCTCTATCTGAAGCCATAGGTGGGCCAACAAGCGACCAGCTCAATTCAAGCGACCGCAGTCATCGCGCCAGGGGGAAGTGTCATGATCCGTTTCGTCGTCCGGCTTTCGGCTGCGGCAGCAGCCCTCCTTGCTTGTGGCCTGGCCCAGGGCCAGGAGATCGATGCCGATATTGTTAAAATGCAGGCCGGGACCTATCTCTTTGCCCCGCAAGACGGCCGCGCGGGATGCCGGATGACGCTTGAAACCGGTACGGCGATCGGCGGCTATTCGCTCTCTGGCCAGGAGTCTTGCACTACGCCACTGCCGGCG
Source organism: Rhizobium sp. L9 (assembly GCF_002531885.1). NCBI lineage: Bacteria > Pseudomonadati > Pseudomonadota > Alphaproteobacteria > Hyphomicrobiales > Rhizobiaceae > Rhizobium > Rhizobium sp. L9. The sequence continues at coordinate 2,169 of NZ_NWSZ01000007.1, forward strand.
CTCGCCGAGTCCTATGCCTGGAATTTCGACGGCAATGGCGGCCTCATTCTGATCGATGCGATGCGCAAGGTCATCGCCCGTTTCGTCGAGAACGAGGGTTCAGCGATGAAAACGGAAGACGAAACACCGCTCCTGCTGATCTCGGCACCCGATGGTGTCGATCACTTGCCGACCTTCAGGAGCCTTGCCGGGACATGGGCAATGCAAAGACCGGGCGGCGAAAAGCTCTGCAGCGTGACACTCGACGGCACCGTCGATACGGACGGCCATGCACCCCTATCGCTTTCCGGAGACTGCGCCGCCAATGTCGCCGGGCTCAAGCTCACCATATGGGATATCGATGGTTTCGGGCTGACGCTGATGAGCCATGACGGTTCGTCGCTCAGCTTCGACATGCGCGCCGACGGCAATTTCGACAAGTCCAGAGAAGAAGGCGGCAAGCCACTTTCGCTCGTGCGCCACTGATCCCGGCGCATGGCTCGAGCCGGAGAAATCCACTTTTTGCCTTGGAATGACCTTCTGGAGCATTATGATCGGGCGGCGATCGATCCGTAGCGACCGGTCATAAGCAAGAAGGAGCGATTCCCATCATGGCCATTCGACCGCTGATTTTCGGTATCCTCTTCATCGCGGCCTTTGTGGGAATCATTCTCAGCATCATTTGGGTGGACACGTCGCATCCCGTTCACCAGGCCGATCCCTTGTCGCCGACGGCGCCTGGCCCCGCGACGCCGGGGCCGGTGCAATAGGCCGAGAGGAACGCGGACGGCAATCGCGCGTTAATCCCCGATCGAACGAGGATTGAACGCTTATGCGCATAATGATCGTCATCGTCGCCGTCATGGTCGCCTCGGTGCTCAGCATCGCGATGATGTCACCTTCCGGTGCCGGACAGACCGGTAATGGCGACAGGATCGAGGCCAAAATCAACGAACCCCTCGCGCATTGAACCGGAACGACGGGTAGCTGAGACCGACTGTTCTTCAGCTGCAATAGAACCAGGGCATGTCGCGATCATATTGGCACCACTCGAGGGAAATGGCTGCGGTCAGCAAATATGCGCGAACTTCATGGCTGGTTCCTCATTGAGGATGGGGAGACACTGCGCCGTCGCGGCTGAATTGCCGCTGAAACAGTCCTTCGGACGGGGTTCATTAAGGAAAAACGCGCCGGAGCATTATCGAAACCAGTCCGCCTTCGTTCTCAACGAAACTACGACGCGACAGTCTTCGCTTGGCCGCTCTCTTCGGCTCGCCGAGCCGAAGCTCACGAGCGTAGGCTGGTGCCCCCGGCAGGGTTCGAACCCGCGACCCCCTGATTACAAATCAGGTGCTCTACCAACTGAGCTACAAGGGCAATAGCTGCCCAACTAACAGATTCTGCGATCCTGTAAAGGAAAATCCGTGGGAGCGCCGACAAGTCTGCGTGTATTCAAAACGCCTTGTCTTGCAAAACGGCCTTGTCGCAACTGCCATTTATCCTTTAGCTAGAGCAGCTTCACAAAGGGCATTGTATGGGCCGTTCATTCCAGACGCTTTCCTTTATCGCCTCGCCGACGATGGAGGCGCTCGCAGCGCGCGAAGAGCTGATTCGCATCTATGGCGACGTGCCTCAGGACAAGGCCGATGTCATCGTCGCACTGGGCGGCGATGGCTTCATGCTGCAGACGCTGCACAGCACCATGAATTCGGGCAAGCTGGTCTACGGCATGAATCGCGGCTCGGTCGGCTTTCTGATGAATGATTACAGCACGGAACGGCTTCAGGAGCGTATCTGCGTCGCCGTCGAAAACGCCTTCCGCCCGTTGAAGATGACGACGGCCAATGCCGACGGCACGAATTCCACAGCGCTCGCCATCAACGAGGTTTATCTTTTCCGTCAGTCTTATCAGGCCGCCAATCTGAGGGTGGTGGTCGACGGGCGCGTACGTCTGGAGGAGCTGATCTGCGACGGGCTGATGGTGGCCACCCCAGCGGGATCGACGGCCTATAACCTTTCCGCCCATGGCCCCATCCTGCCGCTCGAGGCGCCACTGCTCGCCATGACGCCGGTCAGCGCTTTCAGGCCGCGGCGCTGGAGGGGCGCCCTGCTTCCGAACAAGGTGACTGTCGACATCGACGTGCTCGAACCGGTGAAGCGGCCGGTGAATGCGGTGGCAGACAATACGGAGGTCAAATCGGTGCTGCATGTCCGCATCGCCCAGTCGGAGCATATGACGGCGCGTATCCTCTCCGATCCGGACCGCTCCTGGTCCGACCGCATTCTCGCCGAGCAGTTCAAGGATTGAAATGATGGCAATGCGCCTGACATTGATGGCGACGGTTTTCCTTGCTGGATGCTCGGCCGCGATCGCCGCTCCCGCGCAGGACGTCATCCTGCCGGCTTCTGTGATTTTCGCGACCAGCACCGGCTACTGGGAGGATGACGGCAACGCACCTAATGTCGAGCGGGCGCCCACCGCTGCCGAAAGCGTGTCCGCCCCTCAGCAAAAGCGCCACGGCTATTACAAGCTCTTTGCCGTGCGTCAGCCGGACAGGACATCGAAAGTCTATCTTCAGCAGATTGCCCAGACCGAGACCGGTCCGGCGATTGCCTCGACCATCGAGCTGCAGGAGATCAGCGACCTGAAGCCATACGTGACCGATATCCGCCCCGAAAACTCGAGCGGCATCATCAAGCAACCCGGCCTCTTCGCTACGATCTATCTAAAGACCGATCCCGCAGCCGAGCCGGACGGCTGGACCGTGCTGATTGACGAACTCGGCGACATCACCATCGAGAAAGCGACCAATTGAGCAGCGAGACGCTGTTCGCACAGGCGAGGAAGATGAAACTCGGCTTTCGCGAGGGCATCCTCTATGACGACCGGAGACTGGACTGGGACGCAGCCGGTCCAAGGCCCGTCCGCTGGTCGCTATGGTATCCGGCTGCCGATAACGCCCAGGAATGCGAGATCCAGGAGAGAAGCTGGTTTCGGAAGGCGGCGGTCGCTCGCGACGCACCGATTCGGCCCTCAGACAGGCCTTATCCCCTCGTCCTGCTGTCACATGGCACTGGTGGATCTGCGGCCGGACTGGAATGGCTGGCGCGACGCCTGGTCGATCGCGGATTTGCAGCGCTCGGCGTCGATCATCACGGCAATACAGTGAGCCCTACCGCGCCGAAGGTTTTGCCTGTCTCTGGGAACGGGCGCCAGATCTGAGCTTGATGCTCGACCGCTGTCGCGACTGGCTTGGCCATCTTGCCGGTCGGATCGATGCGGACCGTGTATTCGCGGTCGGATTTTCGGCCGGAGCCTATAGCGTCATGTTGCTTCTCGGCGCCGTCACCCAGTTCTCGCAGTTCGAGCCGTCACGGCTGAAGCCGGGTGGTCCACGCGGCCCGAGGGAATTTCCCGACCTCGCCGATCATATTCCCTCACTGCTTCGCACCAGCGATGTTTTTCGCGAATCATGGTCCCGCATGTCGCGATCCTATCGGGACGACAGGATCACAGCGGCGGTCCTCTGCGCGCCGGGTCGCTCCGTTCTCAGCTTCGGCGCCGAAAGCCTGAAAGCTGTCGTGGCGCCCGCTCTTATCCTTGTCGGCGATGCCGATAAGGCGGCACCGGCTGAGGAATGTTCTTGCTGGCTGCATGAGCGCCTGACACGCAGCGCCCTGAAAATCCTCGACGGCGGCCTCGGGCATTATATCTTTGTGCCGGAGGGAACCGGGCTCGGCATGGCCTTTGCCGCCGAGCTCTTCACCGATCCGCCAGTCATCGAGCGGGGGGCCGTTCATGACGAGATTGCCGCTCTATCGGCGGCGCTGTTTCATGGCGGCGATGGCGGCGCGATAGGCTGAACAAAGAAAGGCCCGTTTCCAGGGCTTTCTGATTTCCAAATGCTGATTGTCAGTCGACATCCTCGACGACCGCATCGGCGGCGCCGCTGATGCGGTGGGCAAGGGCCGCTTCCATGAATTCGTTCAGATCGCCGTCGAGCACGTCATCCGGAGCGGTGCTGGCGACGCCTGTGCGCAGGTCCTTGACCAGCTGGTAGGGTTGCAGCACGTAGGAGCGGATCTGATGACCCCAGCCGATATCCGTCTTGGAAGCGGCTTCGGCGTTGGCGGCCTCTTCGCGCTTCTTCAACTCTGCTTCGTACATCCGGGCACGCAGCATTTCCCAGGCCTTGGCACGGTTCTTGTGCTGCGAACGTTCCTGCTGGCAGGCCACCACGATCCCGGTCGGGATATGGGTGATGCGCACGGCCGAGTCCGTCGTGTTGACGTGCTGGCCGCCGGCACCTGACGAACGATAGGTATCGATGCGGCAATCGCTTTCGTTGATGTCGATGTTGATCGAGTCGTCGACGACCGGATAGACCCAGATCGACGAGAAGGACGTATGGCGCCGCGCATTGCTGTCGTAGGGGGAAATGCGCACCAGACGATGTACGCCCGATTCAGTCTTCAGCCAGCCATAGGCATTGTGGCCCTTGACGAGCAGGGTGGCGGACTTGATGCCCGCCTCTTCGCCGTCATGGACTTCGAGAAGCTCGACCTTGAAGCGCTGGCGTTCCGCCCAGCGGGTGTACATGCGCAACAGCATGTTGGCCCAGTCCTGGCTTTCGGTGCCGCCGGCGCCGGAATGGACTTCGAGATAGGTGTCGTTGCTGTCGGCCTCCCCGGAGAGCATCGCCTCCACCTGACGGCGCGCGGCCTCGGCCTTCAGTGCCTTCAAGGCATCCTCGGCCTCTTTGACGATGCCTTCGTCGCCCTCTTCCTCGCCGAGTTCGACCAGCTCGACATTGTCTTTCAGCTGCTGTTCCAGCTGCCGGACGCCGTTAATGCCGTCATCGAGCTGCTGACGCTCGCGCATCAGCTTCTGGGCCTCCTGCGCATCGTTCCAGAGGTTCGGATCCTCTGCCTTGTTGTTCAACCAGTCCAGTCGTCTTATTGCCTGGTCCCAGTCAAAGATGCCTCCTCAGCAGGGTGATAGCCTGCTTGGTTTCATCGACCACGTTTTCGATTTCCGCTCGCATTTTCCTGCTTCTCTGTAACGGTCTTCTTCAAGTGCTGGTGACATAGAGACGCCTGCCGCGGATGTAAAGAGCCGGGGCGGGTTTCCAAAACTGGGTGAAGACTCAGAAGAGTCCTGGCGTGCCGGTCTGAACGGCCTGGTTGGCTTGCGGCGAGGTCTTCAGGATCTCCTCCGGCGCCATGGTGCTGTCCATGCCGATGACGGAGAAGCTGTCGGCAGGTCCGGTGCCGGGCTTGAAGGCCTCGACGATCGTGTTCGGATCGCCGTCGGCGGCGGCCATGCCGGTCTTGCGGTCGATCGGGATCAGGTTCATGCCCTGTGGAATGACGAACTTCGATTCCGGCATGTCCTTGACGGCGGCCTGCATGAATTCGTTGAAAATCGGGGCGGATAGACCGCCGCCGGTGCCGCCGCGGCCGAGCGGGGCCGGCGTATCGAAGCCCATATAGAGGCCGGCGACGAGATCCGGCGTGAAACCGACGAACCAGGCATCCTTTTCGTCATTGGTGGTGCCGGTCTTTCCGGCGACGTCGCGACCGCCGAGATCAATCTTGCCGGCGGCGGTGCCGCGCTGGATGACGCCCTGCATCATCGAGGTGATCTGGTAGGCAGTCATCGGGTCAAGGACGGTTTCGCGGTTGTCGACGACATTCGGCTCTTCCTGGTTCTGCCAGTCGCCGGCATTGCAGCCCTCGCAGAGGCGCTCCTCATGCTTGAAGATCGTCTTGCCATAACGGTCCTGGATACGGTCGATCAGGGTCGGCTTGATCTGCTTGCCGCCATTGGCAATAACCGAATAGGCCGAGACCATGCGCAGCACTGTCGTGTCGCCCGCGCCGAGCGACATCGAGAGAACCGGCAGCATGTGATCGTAGATACCGAAGCGTTCGGCATATTCGGCAACGATATTCATGCCGAGATCGTTGGCGAGTCGCACCGTCATCAGGTTGCGCGAATGCTCGATGCCTGAGCGCAGTGTCGACGGGCCGCCGACTTCGCCGCCGTAGTTTTCGGGCTTCCAAACCTGGCCGCCCGAGACGATCTCGATCGGCGCGTCCATGATGACGGAGGCCGGCGTATAACCGTTATCCATCGCCGCGGCGTAGACGAAAGGCTTGAACGAGGAGCCCGGCTGGCGCATCGCCTGAGTGGCGCGGTTGAATTCGGACTGGCCATAGGAGAAGCCGCCGACCATGGCGAGCACGCGGCCGGTCTTCGGATCCATGGCGACAAGCCCGCCCTGTACCTTCGGCGGCTGGCGCAGACGGTAGGAGGTCGACGCGTCGTCACCGAGCTTCTCGACATAGACGACATCGCCCGGGCTCAAGACACCGGCCGGCGATTTCGCCGTCTTTCGGGAGCCATCCGCCGAACGGTAGGCCCATTGCATGTTCTTGGCGTCGATGGTGCCGCGCTGACGGTCCGCCGCAACCTTGCCGCTCCCGTCCTTGGCCGGCTGCAGGCCGATATCGACATTGTTATCGGACACGGCGAGGACGACGGCGAGCCGCCATTCCGGAACGTCGGTTAGCGCGGGAATATCGGCAAGCGCCTTGCCCCAATCGCCGCTGGAGTCGATCTGCTTAATGGCCCCATGGAATCCACGGCGCTCGTCATAGGTCACGAGGCCATCCTGCAGCGCCTTGCGGGCGGCGAGCTGCATTTGTGGGTCGAGCGAAGTGCGCACGGAAAGGCCGCCCTCGTAAAGAACCTTCTCGCCATATTGATCGATCAGCTGGCGGCGCACGGCTTCGGCGAAGTAATCGGACGCGAAGAGCGAGGGACCGTTGCTGCGGGCGGTGACGCCGAGCGGCTGCTTCTTGGCTTCCGCGCCGTCGCTCTGGCTGACATAGCCGTTCTCGACCATGCGATCGATAACCCAGTTGCGACGCTCGAGCGCCGCCTCAGGATGGCGGAACGGATGATAATTGGCCGGGCCCTTCGGAAGCGATGCCAAATAGGCGGCCTCGGCGACAGTCAGCTCCGTAACCGACTTATTGAAATAGGTCAGCGCCGCGCCGGCGATGCCATAGGAATTCATCCCGAAGAAAATCTCGTTCAGGTAGAGTTCGAGAATCTTGTCCTTGCTGTAGGCCTGCTCGATACGAAAGGAGAGGATTGCTTCCTTGATCTTGCGGTCGATCGTCTGGTCCGAGCTCAAAAGGAAGTTCTTAGCCACCTGCTGGGTGATTGTGGAGGCACCGACGGGACGGCGGCCCGAGCCGAAATTCTGCAGGTTGACGAGGATTGCGCGGCCGAGACCGGTGAGGTCGACGCCCGGATGGTTGTAGAAATTCTTGTCCTCCGCCGACAGGAAAGCGGCTTTCACGCGGTCGGGAATGGCCTGGATCGGCAGGAAAAGACGCTTTTCTTTGGCATATTCGGCCATGAGAGCGCCGTTGCCGGCATGGACGCGGGTCGTCACCGGCGGCGCGTAGCTGTTCAGTACGGCATAGTCCGGAAGATCCCTGGCGACATTGGCGAGATAGATAGCAATACCCGCCGCAGCGACCAGAAACAGGACGCAGGCCATTCCGAAGAAATATCCAAGAAGTCTAAGCATATTTTCAGCTACCGGTCTCTTCGATCCGCAATCGGCGCAGACGCAACGATTGCACAGATCGAGACAATTTGCACGTTGCGCGCGGCTTACTCCATGAGCGCTACCGCCACAAGCCGATTCCGCGCCTCAAGCTAGGAAACATAAGCCGGAGTAACGGCGCGAATGTGAGCAAAATAGGGCTCGGCCCGCCGCAATCGTCGCCGCGGCAGCGTTTCATTGGGACTGTCACATCCAAGCAACGCCCTTGCCCGCCGACAAGCCGAAGCACGGCGTTCAGAACGAGATTCATCTGATGGGTCCAAGTCTCTGTTTTCATGGATTTCGCCAGAGCGAACTATTAGAATCTTTGGGCGGCGCTCTTATCCGCCATTCGCCACAACGCCGGTACGGTATCGCTTCACCGCCTCGGTCAGGAGATCGGCGATCCTGGTTCGCCAGGTTTCGTCGAGCAGCAGTTTTTCGTCTTCAGCATTCGACAGGAATCCGAGCTCGAGCAGGATCGACGGCACGTCGGGGGCCTGCAGCACGCGGAAGCCGGCGTGGCGGTGCGGATTGTTGATGGTGCCGACCTGGTCCTTGAAGGAATTCAGCACGCTTTCGGCCAGCGAGATCGAAAAGGCCTGCGTCTCGCGCCGCGTCAGATCGAGCAGGATGTCGGCGACCTCGGGCGGCTCGGCGACTACCTCCTTGCCGGCGATCTGGTCGGAAAGGTTTTCGCGCTCGGCAAGATCGGCTGCGAGCTTGTCCGAGGCCTTGTCCGAAATCGTATAGACCGTTGCGCCGCGGATATCCTTCTGTTTCAGCGTATCGGCATGCAGTGAAATGAACAGGCCGGCATGGTTCTGGCGGGCGATCAGCACGCGCTGGGAGAGCGACAGGAACTCGTCGTCGCTGCGCGTCAGGAACGCCTTGATGCCCGGCTCCTTGTTCAGCCGGTCGGCCAGAGCCCTGGCGAAGGCAAGCGTCACCTGCTTTTCCTCGGTCTTCGTATCGACGCCGATTGCGCCGGTATCGATGCCGCCATGGCCGGCGTCGACGGCAATGACGAAATCGCCGGGGGCGGCTTTCTCCGGCGCCGGAATGGCGCTCGTCGTCTGAGCCGCCTCGGTCCGATCATCCCACGATTGTGTCTTCACCAGTTCGGCAAAGGCCTCCTTATCGATCATTTCGGCGTCGAGCACCAGGCGATGACCCCTGCCCGCCTCGTCGGCCTGCACCTTGGCGAGCGAGAGCTTCACCGGCCTTGCCGCTGTCAGCACGATGCGGGCGCTCTCCTCATCCATCTTGCCGTAGCGGATATCCTTGAAGAGGCCGCGAGCGGCCAAATCCTTCCCCGGGAAACCGAAGGCGGTGGCCGGCAAATCGACGACGATCCGCTCCGGATTGGCGATATAATGGACGGAGAAACGCGGTTCGCGGTCGAAATCGATGACGATGCGCGTCCTGGCGTCATCGCCGATGATGCGCGCCCCATAAGCGAGCAGCGGATCCTTCGTCTCGGCCGAACCCGCGAGGCCAGGCAGGAGGCAACCTGCAATGAGCACCGCCGTCTGAACCCGCCTTGCGAATGTCGATCGCCGCGTTGCGGACTGCGCCGCGATCCGAGCCCTCTTAAACAATAAACCGTCACACCCTATTTGTAACCGCGATGGACCTGATATGGCCGGATCGACGCTCGATAGCGAGACGCCTTGCGACCTGCCGAATCGCGGTCACTTGCCCCCAGTTTCTATGCGATTCGAAATCCATCAATATTATGGCACATTTGGCTTTTCCCTTGCTATTGTGACAGAGAAAACATACAACGCATTTTAGGGTAGAAGTGTTGACGGGATAGAGTCGCCGCAAGGGCTGCCAGCCAGATCTGGACCTGGCGCCACATCGGTCATCGTCCGCCGTCTCATGCGCTTCAACCCGGGAACTGGATCCTGATTTTCCGGCTTCTGTCGGAACTTCATTGGTGGATCAGCCACCACGCTCTCAGGGAGCAACCCTCATCGGACCCGAACCGGGTCTTCGTATTTGTCGATCACGCTTGGTTGTTGATGGTTTCGCAGCAGGTTTTATCTGAAGTGTACAGGCCCCGGACCGAAACGGTTCCGGCTGCGGTCTGGCTGCTGCTCTTCCCTTCGCGTCAAGCGCGACTTTCAATATCCGGCGCGGCCACGGTGGACCGCATTCTTTCTGTTTCAACAGCAGTCGGGAATGCGCTCTCGCGGCCACGCCGAGGAGCACAGCTTACATGGCAGACAAAATGCTTATCGATGCGTCTCACGAGGAAGAGACGCGCGTCGTTGTCGTTCGCGGGAACCGCATAGAAGAATTTGACTTCGAGTCGCAGCACAAGAAGCAGATCCGCGGCAATATCTATCTTGCAAAGGTAACGAGGGTCGAGCCCTCGCTGCAGGCCGCCTTCGTCGATTACGGCGGCAACCGGCACGGCTTCCTAGCCTTCGCCGAAATCCATCCCGATTATTATCAGATACCGCTCGCCGACCGTCAGGCACTGCTTCGGGCCGAAGCCGAGGAGCATCGCCGCGACGAAGACGTCGAACACGTCGAAACCGCACCGGTCGTCGATCTTTCGACCCAGGACCAGCCGGATGTCGGCATCGTGCCGGCAGAGGCACCGGCTGCCGTAACGAAAGAGGCCGCGGCGGAAAAGGTTGCCGTAACGGCAGAGGCGGCAGCATCGCCTGAAGCCGCCGAGGAAGCGCCAGCCAAGAAGGCAAGGCCGCGCCGGAGCCGCAAGAAGGTTGCCGAAACGACCGCGACCGAGGATGCCGTTCCGACTGACGTCGAAGCCGAAGGCGCTGCAAGCGTCGACAACGACGATGACGCCCCTGCCGGCGGCACGATGGCCGCGATGGTGGAAACCGACACGATCTCCGAGGACATCGACACCAGCAAGCGTCGCCACGATGACGACGATGACGACGATGATCACGGTGAAGAGGAAGTCATCGAATCCGTCGGCGCCGAAGACGCGATGGAAGAAGTACCGGACCGCGTGCAGCGCAAGCCGCGCAAGCAGTACCGCATCCAGGAAGTCATCAAGCGCCGCCAGATCCTGCTGGTGCAGGTCGCCAAGGAAGAGCGCGGTAACAAGGGTGCCGCTCTCACCACCTATCTCTCGCTTGCAGGCCGCTATTCGGTTCTGATGCCGAACACGGCGCGCGGCGGCGGCATTTCCCGCAAGATCACCAATCCGCAGGACCGCAAGCGCCTGAAGGAAATCGCCCGCATGCTCGAAGTGCCGCAGGGCATGGGCGTCATCCTTCGCACCGCCGGTGCGAACCGCACCAAGGTCGAGGTCAAGCGCGATTTCGAATATCTGATGCGCCTGTGGGAAAATGTCCGCACTCTGACGCTGGCGTCGACCGCTCCCTGCCTCGTCTATGAAGAGGGCTCGCTGATCAAGCGCTCGATCCGCGACCTCTACAACAAGGATATCGGCGAAATCATCGTTGCCGGCGAGGAAGGCTATCGTGAAGCGAAAGACTTCATGAAGATGCTGATGCCGAGCCATGCCAAGGTGGTTCAGCCCTACCGCGATATCCACCCGATCTTCTCGCGCTCCGGCATCGAGGCCCAGCTCGACCGCATGCTGCAGCCGCAGGTGACGCTGCGTTCCGGCGGCTACCTGATCATGAATCAGACGGAAGCGTTGGTTTCGATCGACGTCAACTCCGGCCGCTCGACGCGCGAACACTCGATCGAGGACACCGCGCTGCAGACGAACCTCGAAGCCGCGGAAGAAATCGCCCGCCAGCTTCGCCTGCGCGACCTCGCCGGCCTGATCGTCATCGACTTCATCGACATGGAAGAGAAGCGCAACAACCGCGCCGTCGAGAAGAAACTGAAGGAATGCCTGAAGAACGACCGCGCCCGCATCCAGGTCGGCCGGATCTCGCATTTCGGCCTGCTCGAAATGTCACGCCAGCGCATCCGCGCTTCCGTTCTTGAATCGACGACCCAGGTCTGCTCGCATTGCGGCGGCACCGGCCACGTCCGTTCGCAGTCCTCCGTCGCCCTGCATGTGCTGCGCGGCATCGAGGAATATCTGCTGAAGAATACGACGCACAACATCACCGTGCGCACCACGCCCGACATCGCGCTCTACCTGCTCAACCACAAGCGCCAGACGATCGTCGATTACGAAGCGCGCTTTGGCGTAGCGATCATCATCGATGCCGACGGTTCGGTCGGCGCACAGCACTTTGCGATCGACCGCGGCGAGCCTGTCGAAAACCCAGTCAAGATCGAAAGCCTCTTCAACTTCGCAGCCATCCCCGAGGATGAGGACGACGACATCGTCATCGAGGCTGATGAGGACGAAGACGAAGAACTCGAGGAAAAGGCTGCCGCGACCGAACGTCCCGCTGCGCGTTCGGAAGGCGAAGGTGAAGGCAACCGCAAGCGCAAGCGTCGCCGCCGCCGTCGTGGCCGCAACGGCAATGCCGAGCAGCCGGCAGCCGCTGCAGGCGAAGCTGGCGACGAAGAGGAAGATGGCGACGATGAGGGCGCTGAGGGCGACGAAACCGCCGCCGCTGCACCCGAGAGCCGCGCCGAAAACGAGGAATCGCAGCGCCGCAAGCGCCGTCGCCGCGGCAAGCGCGGCGGTCGCCGCAATCGGGAGGACGGCTCCGAGCTGACGGCCAATGAAGCCGGCGAAGGCAGCGGCAGCGAGGATGAAGACGACGGCATTTCGGATGACGTCGCTCCAGGTGAAGCCGCAATTGTCGAGACGGTTCCCGAACAGGCCGGCGAGAGCCAAGCTGTAACGGCTGCCGTCGAGGATATGGCCGTCATCGCCGAAGAGGTAAAGCCTTCCCGTGGCCGCGGCCGCCGCAAGCCCGCCGCAGCGCCGGTCGAAGAACCAGTAGCGGAAGCAACACCCGCCGTTGAAGCCGAACCGGAGGTGGTCGAAGCCTCCGCCGATCTCGCAACGCCCGCCCAGGAAGAAGCAAAGCCGGTTCGCGCCAACCGCGAATCCAATATTTCTTCCTCAGAGCCGACGGTGAAATCCGCCCGTACCGAAAATGGCGAAAGCGACGAAGGCAAGCCGAAGAAAGCCGGCTGGTGGCAGCGCCGTGGCTTCTTCTGAACGCTGATTTTCGGACGTAAATGATGAGATCCGGCTGCGGCGACGCGGCCGGATTTTCGTTTATGGCGGCGGCATCAGGATCGACTTTCAGCAAGGCAGCGCGAGTACGTGTATTACTGAGATCACACACATGGGATGCGACCGTGCGAACGACTCTGGATATCGATAGGGGCTTGCTCGAAGCGGCAATGGCCGCCACGGAATTGGCGACGAAAAAGGCCACGATCGAACAGGCCTTGCGAAGCCTCGTCGACAGGCACCGTCAGAAGAATGCGATCGAAGATCTCGCAATGATCGGCTGGGAAGGCGACCTCGACGAGATATGTCAATATCCCCCGCTGACAATCAGGCGGCCGGGGGATAGAGCAGATCGACGATGTAGCTGGCGTCGAAGCGGGAGTCGAGCATGCCGTAGGTGGAGCGCCAGCCTCCAGCCAGGCGCGTCTCTATGAAGGCATCGGCAATGCGCCCTGCCCCGAGCCGGTAGAGCTCGGCGGCGCCGGCGGCAAGAGCCAGCTGCTCGACGAGCAGGCGTGCCGCGCCCTCGTCCTGTTCGCTGAGGGCGATTGCGGCGCGTAGCACGTCGATCGTTTTCTTCCCGGCGGGGCCGAGATCGCGAGCGAGGCCCGCAAAAACCGTTTCGAACAGATCCTTGCCACGGTTGAGCACGCGCAGCACATCCAGCGCCATGACGTTGCCGGAGCCCTCCCAGATGGCATTGACGGGAGCCTCCCGGTAATGACGGGCGATCGGCCGCTCCTCGATGTAACCGTTGCCGCCGATGCATTCCATCGCCTCGTAGATCAGCGCGGGTGCGATCTTGCAGCACCAGTATTTGGCGACGGGAGTCATGACGCGGGCATAGGCCGCTTCTTCGGCATTGCCGCGGGCCTTGTCGAAAGCATCGGCAAGACGGAAGGACAGCGCGGTGGCGGCCGCGACATCGAGCGCCATGTCGGCCAGCACGCGCGTCATGATCGGCTGATTGACGAGCATCCTGCCGAAGACGCTGCGGCCGCGCGTGTGATGCACGGCCTCGGCCAGCGAGGCGCGCATGATGCCGGAGGAGGCAAGTGCGCAATCAAGCCGCGTCAACGTCACCATGTCGAGGATGGTGCGGATGCCGGCATCCGGGCCGCCGAGCAGGAAACCGAAGGTATCGGTGAACTCCACCTCTGAAGAGGCGTTGGACCGGTTACCGACCTTATCCTTCAGTCGCTGGAACTGCAGTCCGTTCGCTGACCCGTCCTCCAGCAGGCGAGGCACGAGGAAGCAGCCCATGCCCTCCTTCGTCTGCGCCAGCATGATGAAGGCATCGCTCATCGGAGCCGACATGAACCATTTGTGGCCGGAAAGCCGGTAGATGCCTTCACTGACCTTTTCGGCAGCACTGCGGTTGGCCCTGACATCGGTGCCGCCCTGCTTTTCGGTCATGCCCATGCCGATCGTCACCGCAGACTTCTGCATAGCGGGCCGGTTGGACGAATCATATTTGCGCGACAGGATCTTCGGCGCCCAGTCCTTCTGCACCGCAGGGGACGCCGACAGCGCGGCCACCGAAGCGCTCGTCATCGTCAGCGGGCAGAGATGGCCAGATTCCAGCTGTGCCGTCAGGTAAAATCGCGCGGCGCGGACCTTGTGGCCAGCGTCCTTCGCCTCGATATCGGCCTGCGGATCCCAGACGGAGGAATGCAGGCCGACCGACATGGAGCGACGCATCAGCGCGTGCCAGGCGGGATGGAATTCAACGACATCGAGACGTTCGCCGCGCGGACCATGGGTGCGCAGCTGTGGCGCCCCCTGGTTTGCCATGCGCGCCAGCTCCTGTGCCTCCGGCGAGGTGACGTAGCGGCCGATATTTTCCAGATCTTCACGGATGCCGCGCGGCAGGGCCGCCGTCAGATCGACAATCAGAGGATCGGATCGATAGGCATTGATGCCGGACCACAGGCTCGGCTGGTTGAGTTCTGCGAGTTTGTCGTCAGTCCGGTTTGCGGAGGTCATTGTTCGCTTCTAGTGCAAGAACCCGGCAAGGAAAACCGGAAGTTATGATTCGCTTCATTCTGCTCTATCGGAATTCGGGCGAAAATGCATGGGGACATAAGCCTTTGCCCACAGCGCGTGCTTGCCCCGGCGGGCGGCACTCATTATAGACCCGCAAGAGACAGCAAGAGGCAGGGTCATGGTCTTTTTCCCCCACCGCCACCTCATTGGCATCAAGGGCCTCACCGAGCAGGATATCACCTATCTTCTCGACAAGGCGGACGAAGCCGTCAAGATCAGCCGCCAGCGAGAAAAGAAGACGTCGACGCTGCGCGGACTGACACAGATCAACCTCTTCTTCGAGGCATCGACCCGCACACAGGCCTCCTTCGAGCTTGCCGGCAAGCGGCTTGGCGCCGACGTGATGAACATGTCGGTCGGCAATTCCTCGGTGAAGAAAGGCGAAACGCTGATCGATACGGCGATGACGCTGAATGCGATGCGTCCGGACGTGCTGGTGATCCGCCATTCAAGCGCCGGTGCGGCCGCGCTTCTAGCCCAGAAAGTCTCCTGCTCGGTCGTCAATGCCGGCGACGGGCAGCACGAACATCCAACCCAGGCGCTGCTCGACGCGCTGACGATCCGCCGCGCCAAGGGCAAGCTTTCGCGGATCACCGTAGCGATCTGCGGCGACGTGCTGCACTCGCGCGTGGCGCGCTCCAATATCCTGCTGCTGAACGCGATGGGCGCACGCGTGCGCGTCGTCGCGCCCGCCACGCTGCTGCCCGCCGGCATCGCCGAGATGGGTGTCGAGGTGTTCCACTCGATGAAGGAAGGATTAAAGGACGCCGACGTCGTGATGATGCTGCGGCTGCAGCGCGAACGCATGTCCGGCGCCTTCGTGCCGTCGGTGCGCGAGTATTATCACTTCTACGGACTCGACGCAGAAACGCTGAAAGCAGCGAAGGACGATGCGCTGGTCATGCACCCCGGGCCGATGAACCGCGGCGTCGAGATCGCCTCCGAGGTGGCCGATGGTCCGCAGAGCGTCATCGCCGAACAAGTGGAAATGGGGGTCGCCGTGCGCATGGCCGTCATGGAGACGCTGCTCGTCTCGCAGAACCAAGGTCCCCGAACCGACGGAATGATGGCATGAGCAACTCGATCGTCCTCAAGAATGTCCGCATCGTCGATCCCTCGCGCGATCTCGACGAGATTGGAACGATCATCGCTAAAAATGGCGTGATTCTTGCCGCCGGCAGCGGGGCGCAGAACCAGGGCGCGCCGGAAGGCGCCGTCGTGCGCGACTGCACCGGCCTCGTGGCGACCCCCGGCCTCGTCGATGCACGCGTCCATATCGGCGAGCCCGGCGGCGAGCACCGCGAGACGATCGCCTCGGCGAGCCGGGCGGCGGCAGCCGGCGGCATCACCTCGATCATCATGATGCCGGACACCGATCCCGTCATTGACGACATCGCGCTGGTGGAATTCGTCAGGAAGACGGCGCGGGACACGGCCAGCGTCAACGTCTATCCGGCAGCCGCCCTCACCAAGGGTCTTGCCGGCGAGGAGATGACGGAGATCGGCCTTTTGATGCAGGCGGGCGCCGTCGCCTTCACCGACGCCCATTCCAGCGTCCCTAACACACAGGTGCTGCGCCGAATCATGACCTATGCGCGCGAGTTCGGCGCCGTCATCTCCTGCGAGACCCGCGACAAATATCTCGGCGCCAATGGCGTCATGCATGAGGGACTTTTCGCCAGCTGGCTGGGGCTCTCCGGCATTCCGAAGGAAGCCGAGCTGATCCCACTCGAACGCGATCTCAGGGTGGCAGAGCTGACGCGCGGCCGTTATCACGCCGCGATGATCTCCGTGCCGGAATCGGTCGAAGCCATTGAACGCGCCCGGGGCCGTGGCGCCAAGGTGACCTCGGGCATCTCGATCAACAATCTGGCGCTCAACGAGAACGACATCGGCGAATACCGCACCTTCTTCAAGCTCTATCCGCCGTTGCGCCCGGAGGATGACCGGGTCGCGATGGCCGAAGCGCTTGCGAGTGGCGCGATCGACATCATCGTCTCCTCGCACGACCCGCAGGACGTCGACACGAAGCGCCTGCCGTTCGCAGAAGCGGCCGATGGCGCAGTCGGATTGGAAACGATGCTGGCAGCGGCCCTCAGGCTTCACCATGGCGGCCAGGTCGGCCTGATGCGGCTGATCGACGCCATGTCCACCCGCCCGGCACAAATCTTCGGCCTTGAGGCCGGCACGCTGAAGCCGGGTGCTGCGGCCGATATCACGCTGATCGATCTCGATGAGCCTTGGCTTGTCGCTAAAGACATGCTTCTCTCCCGCTCGAAGAATACGCCTTTCGAGGATGCACGCTTCAGCGGGCGAGCGGTTATGACCTACGTCTCCGGAAAGCTTGTCCACGCAGTTTAAGAATCGACACCATCGCCGTTCATCCCCAGAGGGAAAAGGGCCGGACTTGAGGATAGCCACGGAGGGCTGAGGGGGCACATGTTATCCAATCTCATGTCATGGCAGATCACGCTGCCGATCGCACTTGCGGCTGCCGTCATCGGTTATCTCCTCGGCTCAATCCCCTTCGGCCTGATTCTCACCCGCGCCGCCGGCCTCGGCGATGTGCGCAGCATCGGCTCCGGCAATATCGGCGCGACCAATGTGCTCAGAACCGGAAATCGCAAGCTCGCCGCGGCAACCCTGCTGCTCGACGCCTTGAAGGCATCGGCGGCAGCCTGGATCGTCGGCTATTTCCTCGGTGAAGAGGCCGCGATCATCGCCGGCTTCTTCGCCTTCATCGGCCATCTCTTCCCCGTCTGGATCGGCTTCAAGGGCGGCAAGGGTGTCGCCACCTATATCGGCACGCTGCTCGGCGTCGCGCCGATCATGGTGGTGCTCTTCGCCGCCATCTGGCTGGCGGTCGCCGTCACCACCCGCTATTCCTCGCTGTCGGCCCTTGTCGCCATGCTCGTCATTCCCGTTGCCTTGTTGATATTGGGCAATGAAAAGGTCGCGGCCGTCATGGCGGTCATGACGCTCATCTCCTACTGGAAGCACAAGGCGAATATTTCGCGCCTGATGGGCGGAACGGAAAGCAAGATCGGGGCGAAGTGATAATGGATGCGCGGAGCGCGGGATCCACAGGCACGGTGCTCAGCGAAAGGCAGAGGATTGCCTGGCTGCGCCTGATTCGTTCCGACAATGTCGGCCCTGCAACTTTTCGCGATCTCATCAATCATTTCGGTTCGGCCGAAGCGGCACTCGCGGCGCTGCCAGAGCTTTCGGCGCGCGGCGGCGCGACACGGGGCATCCGCATTGCCAGCGAAGCCGAGGCGCACCGGGAACTGGAGGCGGCGCATCGTTTCGGCGCCCGCTTTGTCGGCATCGGCGAGCCGGACTATCCGCAGGCGCTGAAACAGATCGACGGTGCACCGCCGCTCCTTGCCGTCAAGGGCGCGCTTGCCGCCGCCAAACGACCGGCGGTCGGCATCGTCGGTTCCCGCAACGCCTCGGCCGCAGGCGCCAAATTCGCGACGATGGTGGCGCACGACTGCGGCCGGGCGGGTTATACCGTGGTCTCCGGTCTGGCGCGCGGCATCGACACGGCAGCGCATCGGGCAAGCCTCGGCACGGGCACGATCGCCGCCCTTGCCGGCGGCCTGGACAAGCCCTACCCGCCGGAGAATATCCGTCTGATCGAAGAGATAACCGCCGGCAACGGCCTGGCGGTGAGCGAAATGCCTTTCGGCTGGGAGCCCCGCGCCCGCGATTTCCCGCGCCGGAACCGGCTGATTGCCGGCATTGCGCTCGGCGTGGTGATCGTCGAAGCGGCGATGCGCTCGGGCTCGCTGATTACGGCACGCCTCGCCGGCGAGTTCGGCCGCCTGGTGTTTGCCGTGCCGGGCTCGCCGCTCGATCCGCGCTGTCACGGCACCAACGGCCTGCTCAAGGACGGCGCCTCGATCGTTACAGAACCTGCCGATGTCATCGAGGCCTTGGCGCCGCTTGCGCAACTCGACCTCTTCCCTTTGTCGACGGTGGAGGAGCCGGCACGCGAGAGCAGGGCAATAACGATGCCGCCCGGCGATGCGGACCGGATGCGTGTCATCGGCGCGCTCGGACCGACGCCTGTCGAGATCGACGACGTCATCCGCCACACCGGCCTATCGGCATCCGCGGTTTATCTCATTCTCCTCGAACTCGACATATCAGGCAGGCTGCACCGGCATCAGGGCGGTTTCGTCTCGCTTTCCAATTGACGCTTGCGCGGTACGAGGGGGCGGCTTGCAAACGCAGGAACCGCCTGTCGAAAACGATAGCTCTACAGCCAGAAGTTAAATTCCGTTGCGAATCGTGTTCTGATTGCACCAGATGCAGGAGGTAAAATTGTAGCAAACCCCTTGACCGCAGCGATTTCCCTGTCCATGTCGGAGGGCCAGTATCCAAGTTGCGCTGCGTGTTGCGCTGGCTCCCACGCCGGCGTGGCTGTTTTTTAGAGAATCATCATGAATGTTGTAGTGGTGGAATCGCCTGCCAAGGCCAAGACGATCAACAAGTATCTGGGTTCGGGATACAAAGTGCTCGCCTCCTTCGGCCATGTGCGCGATCTGCCTGCCAAGGACGGCTCCGTTCTTCCCGATCAGGATTTCGAAATGCTCTGGGAGGTCGACGGTGCTTCGGCCAAGCGGATGAAGGACATCGCTGATGCGGTGAAGTCTTCCGACGGGCTCTTTCTCGCGACCGACCCTGACCGCGAAGGCGAAGCGATTTCATGGCACGTCCTTGACATGCTGAACAAGAAGCGGGTGCTGAACGGCAAGTCCGTCAAGCGCGTCGTCTTCAATGCAATCACCAAGAAGGCCGTCCTCGATGCGATGGCCGATCCGCGTGATATCGACGTGCCGCTGGTCGACGCTTATCTGGCGCGCCGCGCGCTCGACTATCTCGTCGGTTTCAATCTTTCGCCGGTTCTGTGGCGCAAGCTGCCGGGCGCGCGTTCGGCCGGCCGCGTCCAGTCGGTCGCGCTTCGTCTTGTCTGCGATCGCGAATCCGAAATCGAGCGCTTCATTTCGGAAGAGTACTGGAATATCTCGGCGCTGCTGAAGACGCCGCGCGGCGACGAATTTGAGGCAAGGCTGGTTTCGGCGCATGGCAAGCGGCTGCAGCCGCGGGCGATCGGCAACGGCGAGGATGCGGCCCGGCTGAAGGCATTGCTCGAAGGCGCCAGCTATGTCGTCGATACGGTCGAGGCAAAGCCGGTCAAGCGCAATCCGGGACCGCCGTTCACCACCTCGACGCTGCAGCAGGCCGCCTCCTCCAATCTCGGCTTCTCCGCCTCACGCACCATGCAGATCGCCCAGAAGCTCTATGAGGGTGTTGATATCGGCGGCGAGACGGTCGGTCTCATCACCTATATGCGAACCGACGGCGTACAGATGGCCCCGGAAGCGATCGGTGCTGCGCGCAGCGCCATCCTCGACCAGTTCGGCGAGCGCTACCTGCCTGAGAAGGCGCGCCTCTATTCCACCAAAGCGAAGAACGCCCAGGAGGCGCACGAGGCGATCCGTCCGACCGATTTCTACCGCTCTCCTGACCGCGTGCGCAAATTCCTCGATGCCGACCAGATCCGGCTCTACGAGCTGATCTGGAAGCGCGGCATCGCCAGCCAGATGGCGTCGGCCGAGATCGAGCGCACCACGGCCGAAATCACCGCCGACAATAAGGGCGAGAAGGCCGGCCTGCGCGCCGTCGGTTCGGTCATCCGCTTCGACGGCTTCATCGCCGCCTATACCGACCAGAAGGAGGACGGCGAGCAGAGCGATGACGGCGACGAGGATGGCCGTCTGCCGGAGATCAATGCGCGCGAGACGCTCGCCAAGCAGAAGATTAATTCGACCCAGCATTTCACCGAGCCGCCGCCGCGCTATTCGGAAGCCTCGCTGATCAAGAAGATGGAAGAGCTCGGCATCGGCCGTCCCTCGACCTATGCCGCCACACTGGCGACACTGCGCGACCGCGACTATGTGACAATCGACAAACGTAAACTCATCCCGCAGGCCAAGGGCCGGCTGGTGACGGCTTTCCTCGAAAGCTTCTTCACCAAATATGTCGAATATGATTTCACCGCCGACCTCGAGGAGAAGCTCGACCGGATTTCCGCCGGCGAATTGAACTGGAAGCAGGTGCTGCGCGATTTCTGGAAGGACTTCTTCGCGCAGATCGAAGACACGAAGGAACTGCGCGTCACCAACGTGCTCGATTCGCTAAACGAGGCGCTGGCGCCGCTCGTCTTCCCGAAACGCGAAGATGGCGGCGACCCCAGAATCTGTCAGGTCTGCGGCACCGGCAACCTTTCGCTGAAGCTTGGCAGATACGGCGCCTTTGTTGGCTGCTCGAACTATCCGGAATGCAACTACACCCGCCAGCTCTCCTCCGAAAATGGCGGAGAAGCGGAGGGTGTCTCGCTCAACGAACCGAAGAGCCTCGGCACCGACCCGACGACAGGCGAGGAACTGACGCTCCGTTCCGGCCGCTTCGGTCCCTATATCCAACGCGGCGATGGCAAGGAGGCCAAACGCGCCTCGTTGCCGAAGGGCTGGAAGCCTGAGGATATCGACTATGAAAAGGCGATGGCGCTGATCTCGCTGCCGCGCGATATCGGCAAACACCCAGAAACGGGCAAGATGATCTCCTCGGGCATCGGCCGCTACGGGCCGTTCCTCCTGCATGACGGTTCCTATGCCAATCTGGAAACCGTTGAGGATGTCTTCTCCGTCGGCCTGAACCGCGCCGTGACACTGATTGCCGAAAAAGCCAACAAGGCGCCGGGCCGGGGCGCGCGCGGTACGCCGGCGGCGCTGAAGACCCTCGGCGATCATCCCGAGGGCGGCGCCATCACTGTTCGCGACGGCAAATATGGCCCCTATGTCAACTGGGGCAAGGTCAACGCCACGCTGCCGAAGGGGAAGGATCCGCAAGCGATCACCATTGAGGAGGCGCTTGCGCTGATCACGGAAAAGGCCGGCAAGGCTCCCGCGGGCAAGGCGGCCAGGGGGAAAGCCAAGCCGAAGGCGGCCGCCGCCGAAGCCAAGACAACCAAGACGGCCGCCAAGCCGAAGGCAGCGAAGGCCAAGGCGCCCGCGAAATCGAAAAAGAGCTGACGTGAGCAGGACACCGCGCGACAGAACGAACCTCGCGGGCAAGCGCCCGGGCAAGATCGGCCGTGCCGGCAGGGATGCTTCCGCTGTCGAACCGCTGAACATCGTCCATGGCACGCTGCCCTCGCGCGAAGTGATCCTGCGTTTCATCGCCGATCATCCGCAGAAGGCTTCCAAGCGTGAACTCGCCAAGGCGTTCGGGCTGAAAGGCGACAGCCGCGTCGAGCTCAAGCACATGCTGCAGGAACTCGAGCAGGAAGGCATGCTGCAAAAGAGCCGCAAGTCGCTCATTCGTCCCGGCGCTCTTCCGCCCGTCACCGTTCTCGACATCACGACGCGCGACAAGGACGGCGACTTGATCGGCCGGCCGGCGGAATGGCCGGAGGAGCAGGGTGTGGCGCCCGCCGTCGCCATCCGCCAGCAATCGCCCGCAGGCCGCCAGGGTAAGGGCAAGGCACCCGTCGCCGGCCTCGGCGACCGAATCCTGGCGAAGATCTTCCCGGCCGTTGATCGCGGCGGGCCGGCTTATACGGCGCGTATCATCAAGGTGATCGACAGGCGCCGCGGTGCGGCGATGGGCGTTTTCCGCAGCGCGCCGGGCGGTGGCGGCCGCCTGTTGCCGATCGAACGGCGCGGCGAAGAGATGGTGATCGATCCCGACTTCACCGGCGGCGCCAAGGACGGCGACCTGGTCGAGATCGAAGTCGCGCGCCTCGGACGCTTCGGCCTGCCGCGAGCCAAGGTCCTTTCCGTCGTCGGCTCGGTCGGCTCGGAAAAGGCGATCTCGATGATCGCGATCCATGCGCACGGCATCCCGCATGTCTTCCCGCCGGCCGTGATCGCGGAGGCAGAAGCCGCAAAACCAGCGACGATGGCGCATCGTGAAGACTGGCGTAACATGCCGCTGATCACCATCGATCCGGCCGACGCAAAGGACCATGACGACGCAGTTTACGCCGAAGTCGATCCCTCGCCCGACAATCCTGGCGGCGTCATCGTCACCGTCGCGATTGCCGACGTCTCCTGGTATGTCCGCCCCAATTCGCCGCTCGACCGCGAAGCGCTGAAGCGCGGCAACTCGGTCTATTTCCCCGATCGCGTCGTGCCGATGCTGCCGGAGCGCATCTCCAATGATCTCTGCTCGCTGAAGGAAGGCGTCGACCGGCCGGCGCTCGCCGTGCGCATGAGCTTCTCGGGCGAAGGCCGCAAGATCGGCCATACCTTTCATCGCATCATGATGAAGAGTGCCGCTAAGCTCTCCTATCAGCAAGCGCAGGCGGCGATCGACGGAAGTCCGGACGACAAGACCGGACCGATGCTCGAGGCGATCCTGAAACCGCTCTGGCACGCCTATGGGGTGATGAAGCGCGGACGCGACCGGCGCCAGCCGCTGGAACTCGACATGCCGGAGCGCAAGATTCTGCTGAAATCAGACGGCACCGTCGACCGGGTCTTCGTGCCGCCGCGGCTCGATGCGCACAAGCTGATCGAAGAGATGATGATCCAGGCGAATGTCTGCGCCGCCGAAACGCTCGAGAAGAAGCGCCAGCCGTTGGTCTACCGCATCCATGATGGTCCA
This sequence comes from Rhizobium sp. L9, assembly GCF_002531885.1. Lineage (NCBI taxonomy): Bacteria > Pseudomonadati > Pseudomonadota > Alphaproteobacteria > Hyphomicrobiales > Rhizobiaceae > Rhizobium > Rhizobium sp. L9. The sequence goes on from NZ_NWSZ01000007.1 coordinate 25,605, forward strand.
ACGCTTGCCAAGCAGGAAGTTTTGCGCGAGTTCCTGGCGACACTCGGCATCTCGCTCGCCAAGGGCGGCAATGTGCGCGCCAACAGCTTCAACGGTATTCTGGCGAAAGCGGAAGGTACAGCGCATCAGACCATGGTCAATGAGATGGTGCTGCGCTCGCAAAGCCAGGCGATCTACAGTCCCGAGAATATCGGACATTTCGGCCTCAACCTGATGAAATACGCCCACTTCACCTCGCCGATCCGCCGCTACGCCGATCTCATCGTGCATCGCGCGCTCGTCGGTTCGCTCGGTTTCGGCGAAGGCGGCATCACTCCCGACGAAGAAGCCTCGCTCGACGATATCGCCGCCGAAATCTCGACCTTCGAGCGCCGGGCGATGGCGGCCGAGCGCGAGACCATCGACCGGCTGATCGCCCATCATTTGAGCACCCGCGTCGGCGAGGAGTTTACCGGCCGCGTCTCCGGAGTTACGAAGTCCGGGCTCTTTATAACCTTGCCGGACTATGGCGCCGACGGTTTCGTCCCTATATCTACGCTCGGCACCGATTATTTCATCTATGACGAGGCGCATCAGGCACTGTCGGGTGAAAAGACGGGCCTCGGCTATCGTCTTGGCGACAGCGTCACCGTGAAGCTTGCGGAAGCAATCCCGCTTGCCGGGGCCTTGCGCTTCGAGATGCTGAGCGAAGGACGCGAGATGCCGACGGCAGTGCGTTCCTTTCATAAGGCCGGCCGCCGCAACAGCGGCCAGGTCGGCAAGAAACCGGGAACGCGTCGCCCGCGCGGACGCCGCTAAGCCGCTGTGCCGAAAGCAGCAATGGTCCTATTGCGACGCTTCATGCTTTCTGCCTGAAAGAGGAAGATGCAATGAACACACCGACCGATCCGGTCGCCCGCTACAGGAACGGAGCCGAAGCCGAGCGTCCGCTCGGGCGTTCCATCATGCGCGGGCTGATGAACCGCTGCCCGGCCTGCGGCAAAGGCAAGCTCTTCCGCGCCTTTTTGAAACCGGTCGATCATTGCGCCGCCTGCGGCGAGGCGATCCATCACCATCGCTCCGACGACCTGCCGCCCTATATCGTCATCCTGGTCCTCGGCCACGTCATCGTCGGCGGCTACATGCTGACCGATCTGACCTTCGTGTTGCCGGTATGGGTCCATCTTGCCATATGGGCGCCGATCACGGTCATCGCCGCGCTCGTCTCGATCCAGCCGATCAAGGGCGGCGTCATCGGCCTGCAATGGGCGCTGCGCATGCATGGTTTCGGCGGCGAGAGCGAAAGTCCCGATGATTACGAGCTTCCCCGCCGGCCGGATTGAGCGCCTTCACCTTCCAGACATATTTAGCGTGTAGTGCCAGCGCTCCACCGACACGCGGGAGTCAACGATCTTTCAACGACTTGACATGGTAAGCTTTTCTTGTCTGAACAGGCTTTACATTCCGCAGATCACATCGGAAATACTGCGAAACGCCGCCCGTCACCTGGATTTGGCACATCTGTGTCCCTTCTCTGTGAGACGAGAGGTCGATTCGCCCGCGCAGCTTTCTAAGGATGGATAAATGTCTCAGCCGAGAACCGGCACACCGGGCGATGTCGAAGAAATCCATTGGCCTTCTCTGGTGGCAGCCATCTCGTCCATTTCAGCCGTCGGCATAGCAATCGGTCTCGGACTCCCGCTTCTCAGCATCATCCTCGAAAAACGCGGCATCTCGTCTACGCTGATCGGGCTCAACACGGCGATGGCCGGGATTTCGGCGATGGCCGCGGCCCCTGTTACCACAAAGCTCGCTCATAAATACGGCGTTGCGCCGACGATGCTCTGGGCGGTGCTGATTTCGGCGCTGAGTGCACTCGGCTTCTATTATGCCCAGGATTTCTGGATGTGGTTTCCGCTGCGTTTCGCCTTCCATGGCGCAACGACGACGCTGTTCATCCTCTCCGAGTTCTGGATCAACGCCGCCTCGCCGCCATCCAAGCGCGGCTTTGTGCTTGGCATTTATGCGACCGTGCTTTCCATTGGATTCGCCGCAGGACCCCTGCTCTTTTCGATACTCGGCAGCGACGGCATCTTTCCCTTTCTAGTCGGCGCGGGCGCGATCCTGCTTGCCGCCATTCCGATTTTCATCGCCCGTGACGAAAGCCCGGTGCTCGAGGAAAAGCCGGAATTGCATTTCATGCGCTACGTCCTGCTGGTGCCGACAGCGACGGCTGCCGTCTTCATCTTCGGCGCGGTCGAAGCTGGCGGGCTGTCACTTTTTCCGATTTTTGCCGTGCGCGCCCATTTCACCGAATCGCAGGCGGCGCTGCTGCTCACGATGATGGGCGTCGGCAACGTCATCTTCCAGATTCCGCTCGGCCTGCTCTCCGACCGCATCCGCGACAAGCGACCGCTTCTGGCAGGGATGGCGCTGATGGGCTTTGTCGGCTCGATGACGCTGCCGATCCTCGTCAACAACTGGCTGCTGATGGCCGGGATCCTGCTCTTCTGGGGCGGCTGCGTCTCCGGCCTCTACACGGTCGGCCTCAGCCATCTCGGTTCGCGGCTGACGGGCTCCGATCTGGCTGCGGCCAATGCCGCCTTCGTCTTCTGTTATGCGGTGGGAACCGTGGCTGGGCCGCAGGTGATCGGCGCAGCAATCGACGTCGCCGGAAATAATGGTTTTGCATGGGCGATTGCCGCTTTCTTCGGTCTTTATGCCCTACTTTCCGGCATCAGATTGATGTTCGTTCGAAAACGGACTTGACTTTTCGGGCGGGATTCGTAGTTTCGCGCCAGAATTTGCCGTGGAGCCCATCCGGCTTCCACGGCTTTCATTTTCTTAAAGGCAGGACGACCATGGCCAAGGCTACAACAATCAAGATCAAGCTGCTGTCGACAGCCGACACCGGTTTCTTCTACGTCACCACGAAGAACAGCCGTACGATGACGGACAAGATGACGAAGACGAAGTATGACCCGATTGCTAAGAAGCATGTCGAGTTCAAGGAAACCAAGATCAAGTAATCACTTGGCCTGACGGATTTCAAAAAGCGCGCGCCTTCGGGTTGCGCGTTTTTTATTGTCCTGGGACCGCCTTGGAAAATGATAGCGCAAACAGACAAACGCCGCCCTTCCATCTTCGGGAAGTGGCGGCGCTTTCTTGAAAGGGGGTCGGCCAGCATGCAAAACGGCACGAGGAACCGTTATGACTTGCCTACTAGCCGACCGACCCCACGACCCAGGAGATGCGGCGGACCTGAGCATCATGGGGTATCGACAGCTCCTCTGCGGAGCGCTTCTTTTATGAGCCGATAATTTGCGCAGAAATGAAAGAAAATCAACAAATTCTTAATGATGAATTTTCTGAGCTTGATTCTATGGTTAAAAGTCCAGTTTTGGAACATACAAAGATTTGACGGCTCTGCTTGACGGCTAAGCCTAATGACGTAGGGCTCGAAGAAGTTCGACAATATAACTTAATAACTTAAGCAGCCCCTCCCCCTACGTGAGGTGATGCCGCCACACTTTATTTGACCCTGTTGGAGGCGGGCATTTTTTATAGTCTTCATTTCATTTTTGGCTGTGCCGCGGCATTCAGGAGACTGTCGCGCCGCACCATATCCACAGCAACGCCGGGAGTCCATTTTTGGGCTACCGGGCTGCTAAATTTGGGCCCGCGTCGCATAGGCGAAAGTTAAAAATCGGTAACAAATCGCTTACCGCTGTGGAAAACCGCAAATGGCGCGTATGGCGTCCGAAGTGATTCGTCAGGCAGCCGCTGCGACCACGCGATTGCGGCCGGTATTCTTGGCCTCGTAAAGAGCAAGATCGGCCTGCTTCATCAACTGGTCGGGGGTCAACACCGCGCCGATGCGCGAGGCGATGCCGAAGGACGCGGTGACGCTCAGGGCCTCACTTGAGCGCTTCAGCATGAAGGGAGCGCTTTCGACAGCCGCGCGCAGGCGCTCGGCGACGGCTGCGGCAACTTCAGGCGAGGTGTCCGGCATCACCACGACGAATTCCTCCCCGCCGTAACGGCAGGCGAGGTCGGCGCCGCGGATGGTTGAACGGACGCGGTTTGCGAATTCGCGCAGCACTTCGTCGCCGCCGTCATGGCCGTATGTGTCGTTCACCTGCTTGAAACGGTCGATATCGGTGATCAGCACCGAAAGCGGCCGGCCCCGCGCCATCGACCGGTTGAAGAGCACGTTCAGGTGATTGTCGAGATAACGTCTGTTGTAAAGGCCAGTCAGTGGATCGGTCACGGCAAGCTCGATCGTCTGCTTGACGCTGGCGCGCAGACGATCGTTATAACGCTTGCGACGGATCTGCGTCAGGCTGCGGGCGACGAGCTCGTTGGGATCGACGGGGCGGATGATGTAGTCGTTGACGCCGAGATCAAGCGCGCGGACGACCATGTCGTCGGTGCCCTGCTCGGTGATGATCAGGATCGGGAGGAAGCGTGTGCGCTCCAACGAGCGCAGTTGCGAGCAGAGCCGAAGCGGATCATAATCGTCGAAATTGGCATTGACGATGACGAGATCGAACGCGTTCTCGGCCGCCTCGAAGAGGGCGGCCTGCGGATCGGAGAGCGCAAGCACATCGGCGATGGGCTTCAGCGCCCTGACGATGCGCTCTTGAGAATTGGCGCGGCCGTCGACCAATAGCACCTGGCCGGCCTCGTCGCCACGGCCTTCGGCTGCCCGCATGAGGTCGCCCATGCCCATCGTATGAGCGGTGTCGGCGCGGATGCGCAGTTCGTCACTCAACGTCTTCAGCCGCAGCAGGCTCTTCACCCGCGAGATCAACTGCAGATCATTGACCGGCTTGGTGAGAAAATCGTCGGCGCCGGCCTTCAGACCGCGTACCCGATCGGCCGGCTGGTCGAGTGCGGTGACCATGACGACTGGAATATGGGCGGTTTTCTGACTGGCCTTCAGCCGCTCGCAGACCTCGAAGCCATCAATACCGGGCATCATGATGTCGAGCAGGATCAGGTCGACCTGATTGCGCTCGCAGATCGCCAGCGCTTCGTGACCGTCGGCCGCGGTCATCACGTCGAAATACTCCGCGAGCAGCCGCGCTTCAAGCAGCTTCACGTTGGCTGGAATATCGTCAACCACCAGTATTCGCGCGGTCATAACGGTCTTTCCGATGCGTCAGGCATCGCCCAGATAGGTCTTGATCGTCTCGATGAATTTCGGAACCGAGATCGGTTTGGAAACATAGGCCTCGCAGCCGCCCTGGCGGATCCGCTCCTCGTCGCCCTTCATCGCGAAAGCCGTGACGGCGATCACGGGAATCACATGCAGCTCGTCGTCTTCCTTCAGCCATTTGGTGACTTCGAGGCCGGAGACCTCGGGAAGCTGGATATCCATGAGGATGAGGTCGGGGCGATGCTTGCGCGCCAGATCGAGCGCCTCCATGCCGTTTCTCGTCTGAATCGTGGTATAGCCGGACGCCTCGATCAGGTCGCGAAAGAGCTTCATGTTGAGCTCGTTATCTTCTACAATCATTACCTGTTTGGGCATGACAAGCTGTCCCTACGTCCGTTCGCGCAGTCGTTCGTCCCATGAGAAATGCACATGCGGATGAATAGCTCCGTGAAACCGATAGCTCACGCTAGCGGTATTTGGTTGAAGAAAAGGTAACTTACCCCTCAAAATGCAAAGCAACTTCAAGACTTCGAAACAACAGGCGGCCGACCCGCACGAGACGGCGATCGCCGTGCTCGGCTGGATTGCCGCCGATCCCGACATGTTCGGCCGCTTCCTCGCACTCACCGGCGTGGCGCCCGAGCAGGTGCGCAACGCAGTCAACGATCCGGGTTTCCTCTCAGGCATGATGGACTTCCTGATGAACCACGAACCGACGGCGATGGGCTTCTGCACGGCGAGTGGCCTCAGCCCGGAGACGGTGACGGCCGCCTGGCGGCATTTCTCCTCGCCGGGGCTCGATTCGGGAGAATACTGAGCGTGACAGAGTTCGATGTTTCGCACATCCGGCTCGGCGAGCGGCCGCTGATCGTCTGCGACGTCGACGATGTCGTCCTGCGGTTCATCGACCCCTTCCAGCTTTTTCTTCAGAGCCAGGGTCACGCGTTTCTGCCGCGCTCGTTCAAGCTTCACGGCAACATCGTCTCGAAAGCGGACGGCACGGAGATCGGGGACCAGCAGGTCAGCCGGTTGATCGAGGAATTCTTCGAGGCGCAGGAGCTGTGGCAGACGCCGCTCGACCGCGTAGTCGAAACGCTCGACCGGCTTTCGCGAGAGGCCGATGTCCTGTTTCTGACGGCCATGCAGCCGCGGTTCCAGGAGCAGCGCCGTCGCCTGCTCGACAGGATGGGCCTGCTCTTTCCGCTGCTTGCCAGCGAAGAGCCCAAGGGGCCGATCGTCCACGCCTTGCATGCCAGCCGCTCCCTTCCCGTTGTCTTTATCGACGATATGGCGCGCAATCTGCATTCCGTCAGGGATCACGTCGCCAATTGCCTGCTCATTCACCTGATGCCGGATTCGCCCGTCCATCGTTTCGCTCCGGCGGCAGCCGACGACATTACCCGCGCCACCGATTGGGCGCATGCGGCCGAGCTGATCGAGGCCCACTTCCTTTCCGGCACAATCAACCGCGGAGTTCCAGCCGCATGAGCGGACGGCCGTCCCTGCGTCTGGCAATCGTCTCGAAACCGGCTGCCTCGAAGATTGCCGTCGAGCCGATGCAGAGCGTCACCGATTTCGACTGCTTCGCATGATCGATCGGGCAGGCTTCGAGCAGCCGCGCGCCCTGGCGCCGGGCATGGTCGATCGCGCCGGCGAGCAGGCGATGACTTAATCCGCTGCCGCGCAGTTTCGGCAGCAGGAAGAAGCAGCTGACAGCCCAGATAGAGGGATCACGCGCATCATCCTCCTCCAGCGGCCGCGAGACGGTGCGCGGTGAATTGAACTGCGGCACGTCGTGGCGCGGCCCGACCTGCACCCAGGCGACCGGTCCGCCATCGGCATAACAGATGATCCCCGGCGGCGGCCCGGCCCCGATCCGTTCGCGCATATGCGCCTTGCGCTCGTCGGCCGTCATCGTCGTCCTCACCGCATGCGGCAAGCGCAGCGCGACACACCAGCAATTATAAAAAGCGCCCTGCGGGCCGAACAGAGTCTCGAAGTCGCCCCACCGGTCTGCCGTCACCGGCTCGACACGAAGATCTTTATCCAAAGGCAAAGCTCCCGTCCTCTCTTGTGATTCATAAGCTTAAGGCGTAGTGTCGCGCCGTTCAACCTTTGTTCTCACCATGACGCCCGCGCCTGACAAGACACCCGGCTTCTGTCGCGACTGCCTTGCCGAGCAGAAGGGTGAGGCGCGTCGTTGCCTATCCTGCGGCAGCCCGCGTCTGGTGCGCCATCGCGAGCTCTATCGACTGACACTTGCGCATATCGATTGCGACGCCTTCTACGCGGCGGTCGAGAAGCGTGACAATCCCGAACTTGCCGACAAGCCGGTCATCATCGGCGGCGGCAAACGCGGTGTCGTCTCCACTGCCTGCTATATCGCCCGTATCCACGGCGTGCGTTCGGCGATGCCGATGTTCAAAGCGCTGGAGGCATGCCCTCAGGCCATCGTCATACGCCCGGACATGGAAAAATATGTCCGGGTCGGGCGCCAGGTGCGCGCACTGATGCAGGAGCTGACACCGCTGGTGCAGCCGCTGTCGATCGACGAAGCCTTCCTGGAGCTGGGCGGCACGGAGAGGCTGCATCACGATCCACCGGCGCGTACGCTCGCCAAATTCGCTCGCCGCATCGAAAAGGAAATCGGCATTACCGTATCGGTCGGGCTTTCCTATTGCAAATTCCTCGCCAAGGTCGCTTCCGACCTGCAGAAGCCGCGCGGCTTTTCCGTCGTCGGCCGTGAAGAAGCGGTGGAATTTCTGGCGCCGCGTCCCGTCACCACCATCTGGGGCGTCGGCAAGGCCTTTGCTGCGACGCTGGAGGCGGACGGCATCCGCACCATCGGCCAGCTACAGCAGATGGAGGAGAATGACCTGATGCGCCGCTACGGCAGTATCGGCCAGCGCCTTGCGCGGCTCTCGCGCGGCATCGACGACCGCGAGGTGCATCTCAACGACGCCGCCAAGAGCGTTTCGGCCGAAACGACCTTCTTCGACGACATCTCGCGCCACGACGATCTGGTGCCGATCCTGCGCAACCTTTCCGAAAAGGTTTCCTGGCGGCTGAAGAAAAACGATATCGCCGGCCGGACGGTGGTGCTGAAGATGAAGAGCGCCGACTTCAAGACGCGCACCCGCAACCGCAAGCTCGAGGACCCGACCCAGCTTGCCGACAGGATCTTCCGCATCGGGCTCGAACTTCTCGAAAAGGAAACGGACGGTACGAAATTCCGCCTGATCGGCATCGGCGTCACCGATCTCGGCGATGCCACCCGCGCCGATCCGCCCGATCTGATCGACCGGCAGTCAGGCCGGCGGGCGGCGGCCGAAGCGGCGATGGACAAGCTGCGCGACAAGTTCGGCAAGAATACGGTCGAAACAGGCTACACCTTCGGCAGCGGCAAGCGCGATCACTAGAACATCTCGCGGTGCGCGCTTGTTAGAGATGCAAAATAAAAGCAATACCTTAGACCAAACAGATCAAACTTTGATTCATCCGGCATGCTTTGCCTTTTATGTATGCGTGTCGTCAGCGCGGAACCGCTGCACCGTTCCCGGCAAGCCGATGAGTCCTGGGTTTAAAATCTTCCTTAAACTTCGTCTCATAATGTGCCGGGCCAGTATTGCGTATGGTTGGGTATCATGTTCTCGCGTCTCGTCTTCGGCCTCGGCTTGCTGTCGGCCACCGCACTCGTGCACCCTGCTCTTGCCGCGGATGCACGAACGCTGCAGATCTTCGTCTCGAAGAACAAGCAGTCGCTTGTGGTTTATGACGGCACCGACGTCGTCGCGACCTCGAAGGTCTCGACCGGCAAGGACGGCCATACGACTCCGAGCGGCATTTTCTCGGTGCTCGAAAAGCAGAAATACCACGAATCCAACCTCTATTCAGCCGCCCCGATGCCGTTCATGCAACGGCTGACATGGTCCGGCATCGCGCTGCACGAATCCAATTCCGTGCCGCGTTATCCCGCCTCGCACGGCTGCGTACGCATGCCCGGCGCCTTCGCAAAAATGCTCTACCGAATGACCGAGCCCGGCATTCCCGTCATCATCAGCGACGACGAATTGGTGCCGCAGCCGATCGACCATCCGAACCTTTTCCGCCCCGATGCGCCGGCAGCGATGCCGCTCCTTTCGGATGTCGAGCTGCGGCCCTCCATCCCCGTCAGTCCCGGGACACCGGTGCAGGTGGCGATGAACGACACCGCCGCAATGCCGATGCCGGCGGCATCGCCGGTTACCGCGCCGGAGGTCCAGCCGCCGTCCGAGCCGATCAGCATGCTCGTCACGCGGCGAACGCTGCGCGAAACGGTGATCGACATTCAAACGATACTCAATCAGCTCGGCTTTTCCGCCGGCAGTCCGGACGGGCTGCTCGGTCCGTCGACCGTGCAGGCGATCAACGCCTTCAAGATGCTGCGGCCGACGGAATTTGCCGGCGACAGGAGCCTGGTCTCCGACAGACTTCTCGCATCGGTCTATTCCGCAGCCGGCAAGGGCGAGCCTCCGAACGGCGTCATCATGGTGCGGCAGGCCTTCAAGCCGATTTTCGAAGCGCCGGTAACGATCGCCGATCCGGGATTGGCGCTCGGCACGCATTTTTTCACGCTGCATGCGGTCGATGAACAGGCCGGAACGGCGGACTGGTTCGGCGTCACACTCAGCAACAACCTCTCCCGCGAGACGATGAAACGACTCGGCATCACCAGCCAGGAAAGCTCCATTGTCATGGGCAAGCCGATTGCCCTTTCGCTGAGCCGCATCACGATCCCCGACGAGGCCCGCCGCAGGATCGACGCACTGATCGCGCCCGGCTCGACGCTGACGATCTCCGACACCGGCCTTGGCCGGGAAACCGGCGAAGGCACGGATTTCATCACGATCACCCGTGGGTGACGAGATCAACCGGGTCGATCAGGATCAACTGGGTTGATCAGACAAGCTCGACGTCAACGACGCCGGGGGCGGCGCGAAGAGCGGCAGCAATCTCGGGGGTGATGCGGTATTTCTCCGGCAGCGCCACTTCCACCTCGCGTTTGCCCCCCTCCTTGATGACAATGAAGGAAACCAGACCGTCACCCTTAGCATTCAGATGGCCGGCAACCATCTTCAGCGGCCCGGAATCGCGGACATAAACGCGCAGCGCCTTCTGCATCTGCAGCGACTTTTCCTCAAGCGACTGGATCGTCTGGATGCGAAGACCGATACCTTCCGGCCGCTCCTCACCGGTTGCTGTCAGGAGGAAGGATTTTCCGGACTCGAGCACGTCGCGATACTGGTTCAGCATCTCCGAAAACAGCACCGCCTCGAACTGGCCTGAAGAATCGGAAAAGACGATAATGCCCATCTTGTTGCCGGTGCGGGTCTTGCGCTCCTGCTTGGAGATGACGGTTCCGGCAAGGCGTGCATTGGCGGCGCCCTGTTTGATGGCCGCTGAAAACTCGGCGAAAGTCTGCACACGCATCTTCTGCAGGATGTTGTTGTAGGAATCGAGCGGGTGGGCCGTCAGATAGAAGCCCAGCACCTGGAACTCCTTGAGCAGCCGCTCCGATGCCAGCCAGGGTGAATAGGGCGGCAAGGAGATCTTCTCCGGGCCCGAGTTTAGTGCGCTGCCGAAAATGTCCGATTGGCCGCTCAGCTTGTTTTCCTGGGCGCGCTGGGCATAACCGAGGATGCGGTCTAGGCCGGCGGAAAGCTGGGCGCGGTCGGTGCCGAAACAATCGAAGGCGCCGGCATAGATCAGGCTTTCGAGCACGCGACGATTCACCTGGCGCGGATCGATGCGCAGACAGAAATCCTCGATGCTGGCAAAAGGCTTGTCGCCGCGCACCTCGACGATGTGGTCGACGGCGGATTCGCCGACGCCCTTCAAAGCGGCGAGCGCATAATAGATGCGGTTGTCGCCGGTCTCGAAATGTCGGAAGGATGTCTGCACCGAGGGCGCAATCACCTCAATGCCCAAGCGCTTGGCGTCCTGCCGGAAATCATTGACCTTTTCCGTATTCGACATGTCGAGCGTCATCGAGGCGGCGAGGAACTCGACCGGATAATGCGCCTTCATATAGGCCGTCTGGTAGGAGACGATGGCGTAGGCGGCGGCGTGGGACTTGTTGAAGCCGTAGTTCGCAAATTTCGCCAAGAGTTCGAAGATGTTGTCGGCCTGCGGCTTCGAGACGCCGTTCTTGACAGCGCCGACGACGAAGCGTTCGCGCTGCTGGTCCATCTCCGCCTTGATCTTCTTACCCATGGCGCGGCGCAGAAGGTCGGCTTCGCCAAGCGAATAGCCCGACAGGACCTGGGCGATCTGCATCACCTGTTCCTGATAAACGATAACGCCCTGCGTTTCCTTGAGCAGGTGGTCGATCATCGGATGGATCGATTCCAGCTCTTCGTCGCCATGCTTGCGAGCATTGTAGGTCGGAATGTTTTCCATCGGGCCCGGGCGGTAGAGCGCCACCAGCGCGATGATGTCCTCGATGCAATCCGGTTTCATGCCGATCAGCGCCTTGCGCATGCCGGCACTTTCCACCTGGAACACGCCGACCGTCTCGCCGCGCGACAGCATCTCGTAGGTCGGTTTGTCGTCGAGAGGAATGGCCGCAAGATCGACTTTGATGCCGCGCTTGGCGACGAAATCGACGGCGACCTTCAGCACCGTCAGAGTCTTCAGGCCGAGAAAGTCAAACTTGACGAGGCCGGCCTGCTCCACCCATTTCATGTTGAACTGGGTGACCGGCATGTCGGAGCGCGGATCGCGATACATCGGCACCAGCTTGGACAGCGGCCGATCGCCGATGACGATACCGGCGGCATGCGTCGAGGCGTGGCGATAAAGCCCTTCGATCTTCTGGGCGATGTCGAGCAGGCGCGCCACCACCGGTTCCTTCGCCGCCTCCTCCTGCAGCTTCGGCTCCTCTTCGATCGCTTTAGAGAGCGGCGTCGGATTGGCCGGATTGTTCGGCACGAGTTTGCAGATCTTGTCGACCTGACCGTAGGGCATTTCCAGCACGCGGCCGACGTCGCGAAGTGCGGCGCGCGCCTGCAGCGAACCGAAGGTGATGATCTGCGCCACCTGCTCGCGCCCATATTTCGCCTGAACGTAACGGATCACCTCTTCGCGACGGTCCTGGCAGAAGTCGATGTCGAAGTCAGGCATCGAGACGCGTTCCGGATTGAGGAAGCGCTCGAAGAGCAGCGAGAAGCGCAGCGGGTCGACGTCGGTGATGGTCAATGCATAGGCGACGAGCGAACCGGCGCCCGAACCGCGACCGGGACCGACGGGAATATCATGCTGCTTGGCCCACTTGATGAAGTCGGAAACGATCAGGAAGTAACCCGGGAAGCGCATGCGCTCGATAACGCTGAGCTCGAACTCCAACCGCTCGCGGTAATCCTTTTCCTCGTAACCCGGCGACATGCCGAGGGTGGCAAGCCGCATGTCCAGCCCTTCCACCGCCTGGCGGCGCAATTCGCCCGCCTCGGCGCGTTCGGCCTCCTCGGCATCGTCGGTGGCGCCAGTGAAGCGCGGCAGGATCGGCTTTCTTGTCTTCAACACGAAGGAGCAGCGCCTGGCGATCTCGATCGTGTTCTCAAGCGCTTCCGGCAGGTCGGCAAAGAGCTTGGCCATCTCGGCCCGGCTCTTCAGGTAGTGATCCGGCGTCAGGCGAAAGCGACTGTCGTCGGAGACGATGGCGTTATGCGCAACCGCCATCAGCGCATCATGGGCGTCGTAATCGTCGCGGGTCGGAAAGAAGGCCTCGTTCGTGGCGACGAGCGGCAGGTCATGCGTGTAGGCAAGCCTGACGATCTTCTGCTCGTGCCTTTTGTCGTAGGTGCCGTGCCGCTGCAGTTCGACATAGAGTCTGTCGCCGAAGAGACGCTTCAGCGCAAGCAGCCGGGCTTCCGCCTGGCCGGGATGACCTTCCCTGACAGCCGCGTCGACCGGTCCGGTCAGGGCGCCGGTCAAGGCGATCAGACCTTCCGTGCCTGCCTCTCCCAGCCAGGAGGCTCTGACATGTATGGCCTGGTTGCTATCGCCGCCGAGATAGGCGCGGCTGACGAGATCGACCAGCCTTTCATAACCGGCCTCCGTCGCGGCAAGTAGAACGATCGATGGCAGCTTGATCAGGGCCTGCTGACCGCCGCGCTTCTCACTTTCCAATCCGTCTTCCATGTCGATGGAGACCTGACAGCCGATGATCGGCTGCAGGCCCTCGTCCATTGCCTTCTGGGAGAATTCAAGGGCGACGAAGAGATTGTTGGTGTCGGTAATGGCGATCGCAGGCTGACTGTCGCTGGTCGCCTTGTAGAGGATCTTCTTCAGAGGCAGCGCACCCTCAAGAAGCGAATAGGCGGAGTGGACCCTCAGGTGGATGAAGCCCGGCGTGCCGCCGGTCGCCTCACCCATTGAACCCTTTTCCGTCTCCGCCATGATATGCCTTCCCAATCAGCCGAAATGAATCGGATGCATTGTCGGCATTGAGGGCAATGATGTCCAGAAGAAGACCCGCTTGCGAACCGCATGACTGCCATGCGATCCCCTGAAAACTTTAGATCGCGATGACGATCAGCGAGAAGCTGGCAACGAACATTGCGATGGAGGTGAATGCTGCGATATCACGGATCATGTCAGTCATCTGGCTCTCCTTTACTCGTTATGTTTTCAATCTGTTCCATCTATGTTCCTATGTCAACAGGAATCTTTTCCTTTGCGCTTGCGTTTGAAAATGCCGGCTCCGGACTGCGAATCGAACCTCGCTTTCGGCGCTGGCTTTGAACATGCTCCGCGACCGGCTCGACATCGCCTGCCGAACGGATCCGTACAGCGCATTCGATGTCTGATGAACCTGCCCCAAGGCGATCGAGCGATGCACTCTTTTGTTCTTCTTATGTTCTCACCGTTCTGCTATATCCGTATCAGATGAGGCAGGAGGAAGATGATAATGCTCGACACCGTGATGCTGAACGACTTCATCGTAGAGGCGAAGGCCGCGACCTATGTCGGCGGTGGTGTGCCTCGCCCGCCCTGCCGGCCGGGCGCTCACGATATCGGCTACGAGCGCGGCGACTGGTCCTATCTCGACAGCTACTTCGGCGGCACCGATTTCGCCGGCCAGGAAGTGGTGTGGTTGGCCGGCGAACCCGTCTGGGTGATGAATTATTTCGGCCGCGTCGTCGCGTCCGATCTGATCGACGGCAGTGCCGCCGGAACGGTGATCAAGGCGGCGCTGTCGGCAATGTATCGGGAGGGCCGCTTTCTTGGCGGAATGGAATTCGATCATCCGTTCGGCCGCTATGTCGACCGCAGCGAAGGCGGCTGCGAGGGATTCAGCGGCCAGGAATGCATCATGGTCGAGGAGCGGAAGGCCTATGTGCTCGATTATCGCGGTGGGCTGGTTATTCTCTGATGTCCGACCAGGAGGTCGGCGAGATCAGCCCCTCATCCGCATGCCGGCACCCTTTCCCCGCTTGCGGGGCGAAGGGAGATGGCCTTACCCCTCCGTTCCCCACCTACCTCTCGCTGGGCAAGTCCCCTCGCCCCGTTTACGGGGAGAGGGTTAGGGTGAGGGGCAGGTGGTCAACCAAACAGCCATGGATAGCCGTCTCAAAAGTCGACGATCTTGCCGTCCGAAATCGTGACGCGCCGATCCATGCGGCCGGCAAGTTCATGGTTGTGGGTGGCTATGAGGGCGGCAAGGCCGGATTGGCGCACCAGCGCCTCCAGCGCATCGAAGACGTAGCTTGCCGTTTCCGGATCCAGATTGCCGGTCGGCTCGTCGGCAAGAAGCAGCGTCGGCGCATTGGCGACGGCGCGGGCGATCGCGACGCGCTGCTGTTCGCCGCCGGAAAGTTCAGCCGGGCGATGCGAACCGCGATGGCCGATGCGCATATAATCGAGAAGCTGGCCGGCTCGCTCCCGGGCCTCCTTCCAGGACAGGCCGGCGATCAGCTGCGGCATCATGATGTTCTCAAGCGCGGAAAATTCCGGCAGGAGGTGATGGAACTGATAGACGAAGCCGATCTCGCGTCGGCGGATCGCCGTGCGCTTCTCATCGGAAAGGCCATCGCAGGCAAGGCCGTTAATGGTAACCTCGCCGCCGTCGGGATGCTCGAGCAGGCCTGCGACATGCAGCAGGGTCGACTTGCCTGTGCCGGAGGGGGCGACAAGGGCGACGATTTCCCCTTTAGACAGCGAGAAATCCGCACCCTTCAGGATCGTGAGCAGCGTATCGCCCTGCCCGTAATGGCGCTCGACGCCGGTAAGCTTGAGGACGACGTTGCGGTTCATGAATGCGGCATTCCTTATTCGTAGCGCAGGGCCTGCACCGGATCGAGCCTGGAGGCGCGCCATGCCGGGAAGATGGTGGCGATGAAGGAGAGGCTGAGCGCCATGACGACCACCGAGATCGTTTCGCCGATATCCATCTCGGCCGGCAGCTGGCTGAGGAAATAGACCTGCGGATTGAAGATCACCGTGCCGGAGATCCAGGAGAAGAACTGGCGGATGGATTCGATATTGACGCAGACGAGAACGCCGAGCAGCACACCGGCAAGGGTACCGACGATGCCGATCGCCGCCCCGGTCATGAAGAAGATGCGCATGATGGCGCCGGCGCTGGCGCCCATGGTGCGCAGGATGGCGATATCGCTGCCCTTGTCCTTCACCAGCATGATGAGGCCGGAGATGATGTTGAGCGCCGCCACGAGCACGATCAGCGTCAGGATCATGAACATGACGTTGCGCTCGACCTGGAGTGCGGAGAAGAAGGTCTGGTTGCGCTGACGCCAGTCGGTAAGGTTGATCTGGCGGCCGGCCGCCTCTTCCACCTTCGGCCTCAGGGCGTCGATATCATCGGGATGATCGACGAAGAGCTCGATCGACTGCACCAGCCCAGCGGCATTGAAGTAGAGCTGCGCTTCCTCGAGCGGCATGAAGATGATCGAGGAATCGTATTCGGACATGCCGATCTCGAACAGGCCGGAAATCTTATAGGATTTGACGCGCGGATTGACGCCCATCGGCGTGATGTCGCCTTCCGGCGAGGTCAGGGTAATGAGGTCGCCGACGCGCAGACCCAGCTGATCGGCCATGCGGGTGCCGATCAGCACGCCCTCGCCAGAGGCATAGCCCACCATGTCGCCGGATTTGATGTTGTCGGAGATTGTCTTGAGTTTCGTCAGGTCTTCGGCGCGGGCGCCGCGCACCAAAGCGCCGGTGCTGCCGCCAGCCTGAGCGGAGGCAAGCACCTGCCCTTCGACCAGGGGCAGCGCCATCTTGACGCCCGGCACCGCCGCGAGTTTGGCGGTCAGGTCGGGGTAATCGGTAAAGGGGCCATCGACCGGCTGCACGATCATATGACCGTTGATGCCGAGGATGCGCGAGACGAGTTCGGTGCGAAAGCCGTTCATGACTGCCATGACGATGATCAGCGTCGCAACGCCGAGCATGATGCCGACGAAGGAGAAGCCGGCAATCACCGAAATGAAGGCCTCCTTGCGGCGGGCGCGCAGATAGCGCCACGCCACGAGGCGCTCAAAGGTGGAAAATGGCTTGCCAGCCGGACCCAAGCCGGATTTTGAACTCCGGTCCACTGCTGCCTCTGCCATTTCGCCTCCGTTTCCTTAAGCCACGAACCTGTTGATCGCCGCTTCGATGGTCATCGTTTCACGGGCGCCGGTCTTGCGGTCCTTCACTTCGACCTCGCCGTTCGCGACCGCACGCGGGCCGGCGATGATCTGGACAGGTACGCCGATCAGGTCGGCGGTCGCGAACTTCGTGCCGGCCCGGTCGTCGGTGTCGTCATAGAGCACATCCTTGCCGGCCTTTTTCAGCGCGGCGTAGATCAGCTCACAAGTATCGTCGCAGGCCTCATCGCCCGCCTTCATGTTGATGACGACGACATCGAAGGGTGCGACCGATGCCGGCCAGATGATTCCGTTGTCATCATGCGATGCTTCGATGATGGCGGGAACAAGGCGTGTCGGACCGATACCGTAGGAACCCATGTGGACGAAGTGTTCCTTGCCGTCGGGCCCCTGGACTTTCGCGCCCATCGGCTCGGAATATTTCGTGCCGAAGTAGAAGATATGGCCAACCTCGATGCCGCGGGCGGAAAGGCGCTCGGCTTCGGGAACGGCGTTGAAGGCAGCCTCGTCGTGCATTTCCGAGGTGGCCGCGTAGAGCGAGGTCCACTTGTCGAAGATCGCCTTCAGACCTTCGACGCTGTCGAAATCAGTGTTTTCGCCGGGAATATCGAAACCGACGAAGTCCTTATGGCAGAAGACTTCGGATTCGCCGGTATCGGCGAGGATGATGAATTCATGGCTTAGATTGCCGCCGATCGGGCCGGTATCCGCGCGCATAGGGATGGCGCGAAGGCCAAGCCGATCGAATGTTCTGAGATAGGCGGCGAACATCTTATTATAGGAATGCTCCGCCCCTTCGCGCGTCAGATCGAAGGAATAAGCGTCCTTCATCATGAATTCGCGCGAGCGCATGGTGCCGAAGCGAGGCCGGATCTCGTCACGGAACTTCAGCTGGATGTGATAGAGATTGAGCGGCAGGTCCTTGTAGGATTTGACGGAGGAGCGGAAAATATCCGTCACCATCTCCTCGTTGGTGGGGCCGTAGAGCATCGGCCGGTCCTGGCGATCCTTGATGCGCAGCATCTCCTTGCCATAGGCATCATAACGGCCGCTTTCCTGCCAGAGCTCGGCCGATTGCAGGGTCGGCATCGAAAGCTCAATGGCGCCGGCGCGGTTCTGCTCCTCGCGGATAATGGCGTTGACTTTGTCGAGCACACGCTTGCCGAGCGGCAACCAGGAGTAGATGCCCTGAGACTGCTGGCGGATCATGCCGGCGCGCAGCATCAACCGATGGGAGACGATTTCCGCCTCCTTGGGGTTTTCCTTAAGGATGGGCAAGAAGTAGCGAGACAGACGCATGGCGATTCCGGAGCAGTTGAGATCCCACTGGCGAGCGGAATCGAAGATACTTGTGAATGTGGGAGCGTTCATAGCCGCTTCGCGGCGGGAAGGAAACCCGCAACTGCTGTCGGCCGCCTCCCGGACACGCATGTTCGCACCCGCAAAATGAAAGGGCGTAAAAAAGCGCGTGTTTATAAGGACTTGAACGAAAATCTTGTCAACAGAAAAATTTTGCTAGGGTGTAGCAAAAATGCAAAAAAAGCTAATGACAAAGCCCAATCTTTGAGCTAGCTTTAGCTCACAAAACAGGCAAGAAGCTAAATTCTTGCTGTACTCGCGGTCAAGTCTTGGGAGGATCAGATCTTAGGCGCGCTCGTCGCAGCCCCGGCAACGGTTACAGATCACGCGATACTTAAAACAAGGCTTCTGGCCTTGTTTTTTTTTGGCTTTTCGCCCTCTCCTCCCATTCAAACTCCAGACAGCTTCCGTAAGGGGAGCATCTCATTCCGTTAGGCGAGCTCTCTGACGCGCCAGCATGACGCCAATATGCGAGCTCGATTTCCATGATAAGATTTGCATATGCTCAAACTTTGAGCAAAAGCTATCTCAATAGAAGCTAGGCCCGAGTTGTGGAAGGGCATCGAAGCCCCAGCCGAAATAGGTGTCGCAGACATACCAAATGCCATAGATCAGCGCCGAGATCAGCGTCGTCAGCGAAAAGACGAAGGCGGCGCGAAAGCGGGTGGGCGCGCTTGGCACGGTGCCGAGCACGATATCGTCGTCTTCCGCCTGGGTGCGCAGCCCGATCGGCAGAACGGCGAACAGCGTCATCCACCAGATGATGAAGTAGACGGCGAATCCCTGAAGGAAGGTCTGGAGCATTATCTTTCCCGGTGGTGTCTTGCCGACAGAACGCGTGAAGCGCAGTGCCGCTTGGAGCTGGCGCACTTATACGGCGGAATAGCGTGCAACTCAAAGCGAAGGAAACATTTCGCCTTCTTCGGGTCATTCTGCCGCAGCGAAATCGTGTCCGATTGTATTTGATTTAGGCCTGTTCGAGTTCGATCAGCGTGCCGAAGAAATCCTTGGGATGCAGAAAGAGCACCGGCTTGCCATGCGCGCCGGTCTTCGGCTGGCCGTTGCCAAGCACCCGCGCGCCGGCGGCGACCAGCCGGTCACGGGCGAGGATGATATCGTCCACCTCGTAACAAATATGATGCATGCCGCCGGACGGGTTCTTTTCGAGGAAAGTTGCGATCGGCGAGTCCTGCCCGAGCGGCTGCAGCAATTCCACCTTGGTGTTCGGCAACTCGACGAAGACGACGGTGACCCCGTGTTCCGGCAGAGGCTGCGGCTCAGATACCGCGGCCCCCAGCATGTCGCGATAAGCGGCCGTCGCCGCTGCGAGGTCGGGAACGGCGATGGCGATATGATTCACTCGGCCGAGCATGGTCAGACCTTGGTGACGAAGGCGGTGACAACGGGCTTTTTGCCCCAGGCGTGATTTGCGGCTGCGCGGATGGCACGGCGCACGGCCTCCTGCAGCATGTCGATATCCTTGCGGCGGGCACGCGGAATGCTTTCGATGGCGCTGATCGCCGCATCGTAGAGCGTATCCTCCATCTCCTCGCCTTCGTCATCATAAACCGGCAGGCCGATCGAGACGAGGTCGGGATCGCCGAGGATGTCATAACGCCCGTCGAGCACGATGCTGACCGCGACATGGCCGACATAGGAGAGTTTCTTGCGCTCGCCGATACCCATTTCGTCGAAATCGCCGATCAGCAGGCCATCCTTGTAGATGCGGCCATGCGGCGCTTCCGCGATCACCTCGACCGGGCCTGGCGCCAGCCGCAGGATATCGCCATTGCGCACCCGCGGCACGATCGCGATGCCGGACTGCTCGGCCAGCTCCTTATGCGCCGTCAGATGCGTCGCCTCGCCATGCACCGGCACGACGATTTTCGGCCGGGTCCACTCATACATCCGCTGTAACTCGTTGCGGCGCGGATGGCCGGAGACGTGGACGAGCGCCTCGGTATCGGTGATGATATGCACGCCCTGCTCGACGAGGCCGTTCTTGATGTCCTGAATCGCCTTCTCGTTGCCGGGAATGGCACGCGAAGAAAAGACGACGATATCACCTGCCGCAAAGGCCACATTGCGCATCTCGTCACGGGAGAGCTTGGCAAGGGCCGCCCGCGCCTCACCTTGGCTACCGGTCAAGATGACGACGACCTTGTCGCGCGGGATATAGCCGTACTCCTCCTCGGAAATGAAAGGTTTGACCCCTTCCATCAGGCCGATGTCACTAGCGACATCGACGACGCGCTTCAGCGAACTGCCGAGCAACAGCACTTCGCGGCCGGCCGCCTCGGCAGCCTCGGCTACGGTGCGAATACGCCCGACATTGGACGAGAAGGTCGTGATCGCCACCCGGCCCTCGGCATCCTCGATGATCTTGCGCAGGCTTTCCGACACATCCTTCTCGGACGGTGAAACACCGTCGCGCAGGGCGTTGGTGGAATCGCACATCAGCGCCAGCACGCCCTCGTCGCCAAGCTGGCGGAAGCGTGTCTCATCGGTCAGAGGCCCGAGCGAAGGCTCGTGGTCGATCTTCCAGTCCCCCGTATGGATGATGTTGCCGGCCGGCGTGCGGATCATCAGCGACATCGGCTCCGGGATCGAATGGTTGACGGCCACACCTTCGATGCTGAACGGGCCGACATTGATCGTGTCGCCTGCCTTGAACGGCGTCACCGGCACTTCGCCGATCGTTGCCTTCTCGAAGTTGCGTTTGGCTTCAAGCAGACCCGATGTAAAGGCCGAGGCGAAAACCGGAACATTGAGGCCCGGCCAGAGATCGGCGAGTGCCCCGTAATGGTCTTCATGGGCATGGGTGATGATGATTGCCTTGAGATTCTTTCGCTCGCTGGCAAGGAAGCGGATATCGGGCAGCACGAGGTCGACACCCGGCAAGTCAGGTCCGGGAAAAGTAACGCCGCAATCGACCATGATCCACTGGCGATGCTCGGGCGGGCCGTAGCCGTAAAGGGCAAGATTCATCCCGATCTCGCCGACGCCGCCCAGAGGCAGGAATACCAATTCGTCCTGTTTCGCCATAATTTTCGTTTTTTCCGCTATCTAAAAAACACATCACCGGCGGCAATAGACATGATCGTGCCAGCGCCGGTATCGAGCATCAACAAGCCATTATCATCAATCCCGGCGAATTGTCCGGAAATCGACCGGTCCGGTAAATTGACCGTGATCTTTTCCCCGATGCCACAGGCAATGGCGCGCCAGCGCGCGGTGATCTCGGCAATGCCGCGGCCCTGATCCCATATTTCGAGCACATCCGCCATCGCCGCGAAAAGATGAGCGAAAAGTTCCTCCGGCGAAGCCGCGCTCGCATGCTGGCGCAGGCAGGTGACGGGATAGAGCGGATTGTCCGGCATGACCGAGACATTGATGCCGATGCCAACGATCAGCGCATAACGGCTATCCGGCAGCCCCTCGCCTTCGACCAGGATGCCGCAGGTCTTCTTTCTGCCGATGAGAATATCGTTCGGCCATTTGACCTCAAGCGGTTCGCCGCCGGGGGGCAGTACCCTGCGGATGGCCTGGTGAACGGCAACGGCAACCGCCAGCGGCAGCGAGCCGAGGCGCTCCATCGGCGCCGGGTCGATCAGCAGAAGAGACGCGTAGAGATTGCCGCGTTCGGAAACCCAGAGCCTGCCGCGACGGCCGCGGCCGCCGGTCTGCCTCTCGGCCGTCACCCAGAGATTGCCGGGATCCCCCGCCCGGGCTCGGGCGAGGCATTCGCTGTTGGTGGACGATGTTTCCGACAGAGCCTCATGCCTGATATCGCCGAGCGATATCCGGCGTCGTCCGTCGGAGGCCATCAGAAGAGCGTCGCAGCGGCAAGCTCTGCCGCGCCGCCGATCGGGCCGCCGATGAGCACATAGGCGGTGACGAAGAGACCGGAGAGACCGAAGACCAGACGCAGGGCGCTGGAGACACGGGCGAATTCGCCGGTCGCTTCATCGAACCACATCAGCTTGATGACACGCAGATAATAATAGGCGCCGACGACCGAGGCGAGAACGCCGATGATGGCAAGCGCATAAAGCTTGGCTTCGATCGCAGCAACGAAGACGAAGTATTTGGCGAAGAATCCGGCGAGCGGCGGAATGCCGGCGAGCGAGAACATCAGCGCCGTCAGCACCACAGCCATGAACGGGTTGGTTGTGGAAAGGCCGGCGAGATCGTTGACGTTTTCGACGACGGTGCCGTCCTTGCGGCGCATCGACATGATGATCGCGAAGGTGCCGAGCGTCATGATCATGTAAATGACCATGTAAAGCATGACGCCGGAAACGCCGGTCTGGTTGCCGGCGGCAAGGCCGACCAGCGCATAGCCCATGTGGCCGATCGAGGAATAGGCCATCAGCCGCTTGATGTTCTTTTGGCCGATCGCGGCAAAGGAGCCGAGCAGCATCGAGGCGATCGAGATGAAGACGACGACCTGCTGCCAGTCAGCCAAGACCGGCTGAAAGGCGGTGATGACCATGCGTGTCATCATCGCCATAGCGGCAACCTTGGGGGCTGCGGCGAGGAAGGCGGTAACCGGCGTCGGCGCGCCTTCATAAACGTCCGGCGTCCACATGTGGAAGGGAACGGCCGAGATCTTAAAGGCGATGCCGGCGAGGATGAAGACCAGGCCGAAGATGAGGCCGAGCGAACGCGCGCCTTCAACCGAAAGCGCCTGGGCGATCTCGGCGAAATGGGTATGGCCGGTGAAGCCGTAGACCAGCGACATGCCGTAGAGCAGCATGCCGGAGGACAGCGCGCCGAGGACGAAATATTTGAGGCCGGCTTCGGTCGACTTCAGGCTGTCGCGGTTGATCGCGGCGACGACGTAAAGCGCCAGCGACTGCAGTTCCAGCGCGAGATAGAGCGAGATCAGGTCGTTGGCCGAGATCATCAGCAGGATGCCGAGGGTCGCAAGCACCAGCAGAACCGGGAACTCGAACTTGTCGAGCTGATTTTCGCGGGCATGCCCCATGGTCATGAACAGGGCGACCAGCGAACCGATGAGCGCCACCAGCTTCATGAAGCGCGAGAAGCCGTCAGCCATATAGACGCCGCCGAAGGCGAGGCCTTCCGCCGGCACAAAGAGCAGCCACAGACCGGATGCGAGCAGCAGGACGATGGCAAGGCCGGTGACGGCAAGGCCCGACCGCTCGCCTGAGAAGACGCCGACCATCAACAGGACCAGGGCGCCGACCGCGAGGATGAGCTCCGGCGCGGAAAGATGCAGACTGAGGAGAATTGTTTCAGCGGTCATGTCCGATAAGTCCCGTCATCATTTCATAGACAGCGCAACATTCTGCGCTGCGTGCACGGCGGCCGTGTAGTTGTTGACCAGCAGATCCACCGAGGCGGCCGTCGCATCGAAGACCGGAGCCGGATAAACGCCGAAGAAAATGGTCAGCGCGACCAGCGGATAAAGAATCAGCTGTTCGCGTCTCGAAAGATCGAGCAGCGCCTTCAGCTTTTCCTTCTCCAGGGCGCCGAAGATCACCCGGCGATAGAGCCAGAGCGCATAAGCGGCCGAGAGAATGACGCCAGTGGCGGCAAAGAGCGCGACCCAGGTGTTGACCCGGAAGACGCCGATCAGCGTCAGGAATTCGCCGATGAAGCCAGACGTGCCGGGAAGCCCGACATTGGCCATGGTGAAGACCATCATCGCCACGGCATATTTCGGCATGTTGTTGACGAGGCCGCCATAGGCGTTGATCTCGCGGGTGTGGGTACGGTCGTAGACGACGCCGACGCAGAGGAAGAGCGCGCCGGAGACGATGCCGTGCGAGAGCATCTGGAAGATCGACCCCTGAACACCCTGCATGTTGGCGGCGAAGATGCCCATGGTCACGTAGCCCATATGCGCCACCGAGGAATAGGCGATCAGCTTCTTGATATCATCCTGCATCATTGCCACCAGCGAGGTGTAGATGATGGCGATGACCGACATGGCGAAGACGAGCGGCGCGAAATAGTCGGAGGCGACCGGGAACATGCCGAGCGAGAAGCGGATGAGACCGTAGCCGCCGAGCTTCAAGAGCACACCGGCCAGGATCACCGAACCTGCCGTCGGCGCCTGAACGTGGGCGTCCGGAAGCCACGTATGGACCGGCCACATCGGCATCTTCACCGCGAACGAGGCGAAGAAGGCAAGCCAGAGCCATGTCTGCAGCGCCGGCGGGAACTTGTAGGCAAGCAGCGCGGTGATGTCGGTCGTGCCGGCCTGCCAGTACATCGCCATGATGGCGAGCAGCATCAGCACCGAGCCGAGCAGCGTATAGAGGAAGAACTTGTAGCTCGCATAGACACGGTCCTTGCCGCCCCAGACGCCGATGATCAGGAACATCGGGATGAGGCCCGCTTCGAAGAAGACGTAGAAGAGCACGATATCGAGCGAGACGAAGACGCCGACCATCATCGTTTCGAGGATGAGGAAGGCGATCATGTATTCCTTCAGGCGCTTCTCGATCGAGAGCCAGCTCGCGAGCACGCAGAAGGGCATGAGGAAGGTCGACAGAATGACGAACAGCATGGAAATGCCGTCGACGCCGACGTGGTAGCCGATGCCGGTGCCGAGCCAATCATGCTTTTCGAGCATCTGGAAGCCGGGATTGGCATTGTCGAAGCCGATCCAGATGAAGAGCGAGACGACGAAAGTGAAGACGGTGGTGATCAGCGAGATCCACAGCACGTTCTTCCGGCCGCTTTCGCTGTCGCCATTCATCAAGAGCAGGAGCACCACACCGACGAGCGGCAGGAAGGTGACCGTTGAAAGAATAGGCCAATCGGTCATCAGAAGGAACTCCCGAGCATCATCCAGGTAACGAGCGCCGCAATGCCGAGCAGCATGGCGAATGCATAGTGATAGAGGTAACCGGTCTGCAGGCGGACGACGCGGTCGGTGACGGCGACAACGCGGGCTGCCACGCCGTTCGGGCCATAGGTATCGATGACGCCGACGTCACCCTTCTTCCACAGGAAGCGGCCAAGCGCCCTTGCCGTGCGGACGAAGAGGAAGTCGTAGAGTTCGTCGAAGTACCACTTGTTGAGCAGGAAGTGGTAGAGCACCCGGTGCTGCTTGGCGAGGACGCGCGGCGTCTGCGGCGAGCGGATATACATGTACCAGGCTATGACGAAGCCGATCAGCATGGCGATGAACGGGCTCAGGCCCACGAGCGCCGGCACATGGTGGAACTCCTCGACCAGTTCGTTCTCGGCGCCGGTAAACAGCGCGCCCTTCCAGAACTCGGCATATTCCTCGCCGTAGAACCGGCCTTCGAAGATCACGCCCGCCAGCACCGCGCCGATCGCCAGGAGATAAAGCGGCACCAGCATGACCTGCGGCGATTCGTGGACGTGGTGCATGACCTCGTGCGAAGCGCGCGGCTTGCCGAAGAAGGTCATGAAGATCAGACGCCAGGAGTAGAAGCTGGTGAACAGAGCGGCAATGACGAGCAACGAGAAGGCAAAGCCCGCGACCGGCGAATGCGAGGCATAGGTCGCCTCGATGATCACGTCCTTGGAGAAGAAGCCGGCAAAGCCGATCGGCGTGAAGGGAATGCCGACGCCGGTGATCGCCAGCGTGCCGATGATCATCATCCAGAACGTTACCTTGATGTGTGGCCGCAGGCCACCCATGTAGCGCATGTCCTGCTCGCCATCGACGGCGTGGATGACCGAGCCGGCGCAGAGGAAGAGCAGCGCCTTGAAGAAGGCGTGCGTAAAGAGATGGAAGATCGCCGCGCCATAGGCCCCTACCCCCAGCGCCACGAACATGTAGCCGAGCTGCGAGCAGGTGGAATAGGCGATGACGCGCTTGATGTCGTTCTGGACCAGGCCGACAGTTGCCGCGAAGAAGGCGGTGATCGCGCCGATGACGGTAACGACGGTCAGTGCGTCGGGCGACAATTCGAAGAGCGGCGACATGCGGGCGACGAGGAAGACGCCGGCGGTGACCATGGTGGCGGCATGGATGAGGGCCGAGACCGGGGTCGGGCCTTCCATCGCGTCCGGCAGCCAGGTGTGCAGCAGGAACTGCGCCGACTTGCCCATCGCGCCCATGAATAGCAGCAGGCAGATGCCGGTCAGCGCATGCGCCTTGTCGAGCTGCATGCCGAAGAGGTTGAGGATCACTTCGCTCGCCTCGCCGCCGCCTTCATGCGGGGCGAAATTCGATGCATTAGCGAAGATCGTATCGAGGTTGATCGAGCCGAACAGCACGAAGACGCCGGCAATGCCGAGCACGAAACCGAAGTCGCCGACGCGGTTGACGATGAAAGCCTTCATCGCCGCGGCCGTCGCCGAAGGCTTCTTGAACCAGAAGCCGATCAGTAGATAGGAGGCGAGACCGACGCCTTCCCAGCCGAAGAACATCTGGGCAAGATTGTCGGCTGTCACCAGCATCAGCATGGCGAAGGTGAAGAGCGACAGATAGGCAAAGAAGCGCGGGCGATGCGGATCGGTATGCATGTAGCCGATCGAATAGATATGCACCAGCGTCGAGACCGTGTTGACCACGATCAGCATGACTGAGGTGAGCGTATCCACGCGCAGCGACCAGGAGACATCGATGCCGCCGGACTGGATCCAGCGCAGCACCTCGACCTTGATCGGCCCGCCTTCAAGATGGCCCATGCCGACGTTAAAGAAGACGATCCAGGAGAGGATGCCGGCGACGATCATCAGGCCGCTGGTGACATATTCCGAAGCCTTGGCGCCGATGGCGCGGCCGAAAAGGCCGGCGACGATCGCGCCGATCAAGGGAAGAAAGACAATAGCCTTATAGAGGAACATGAGCCACTCAGCCCTTCATCATATTGACGTCTTCGACCGCGATCGAGCCGCGGTTGCGGTAGAAGACAACGAGAATTGCAAGACCGATCGCCGCTTCGGCAGCCGCGACCGTCAGAATGAACAGCGCGAAGACCTGACCGACAATGTCGTTCAGGAAGTGAGAGAAGGCGACCATGTTGATGTTGACAGCAAGCAGGATCAGTTCGACCGACATAAGGATGACGATGACGTTCTTCCGGTTGAGGAAGATGCCGAAGACGCCGAGCGTGAAGAGGATGGCGCTGACCGTCAGGTAATGGGAAAGTCCGATGACCATGTTCTTTGTTCCTTGACCTGCCTTTAGACGCCCTGCCCGGGCTTGACCGACACCACCTCGACGGCGGTGGCGGGCGTGCGGGCAACCTGCCTTGAGATATTCTGCCGCTTGATGTTGGTGCGATGCCTCAGCGTCAGCACGATCGCGCCGATCATGGCGACCAGCAGCACCAGGCCGGCAATCTGGAAGAAATAGACGTAGTTGGTGTAAAGCACGTCGCCGAGAGCGGCCGTATTCGTACGCTCGCTGAGCGCCGGGATCGGCATGGCGACTGACTTGGCGATATCAGGCGAGATGACACTGCCGCCGATCACGACGATCAACTCGGCCGCCAGGATGATCCCGATCAACCCGCCGATCGGCGCATATTCGAGCACGCCTGCCCTTAATTCGGTGAAGTCAATGTCGAGCATCATCACCACAAAGAGGAAGAGGACGGCGACGGCGCCGACATAAACGACGAGCAGGATCATCGCCAGGAACTCGGCGCCGAGCAGCAGGAACAGGCCGGCCGCGTTGAAGAACACCAGGATCAGGAACAGAACCGAGTGAACCGGGTTCTTCGCCCAGATGACCATGAACGCCGACGCCACAGCGACAAAGGCGAAAAGATAGAAAAATAGAGCCTGCAGACCCATGTTGGTGCCTTTTTCATCTTCCCCCGGGCAGCCGGGAGTTTCCCTGCCCGATGAAGCTTCGCGGCACTCGCCGACAAAGCTCCTGTACATATTGACCGCGACAGGAGCGAGCGGCTCCATCACAGCATTTCAGATATCAATCAGCGATACGGCGAGTCGATCGCGATGTTGCGGGCGATTTCACGCTCCCACCGGTCTCCGTTATCGAGAAGGCGCGCCTTGTCGAAATAGAGCTCTTCGCGGGTTTCCGTCGCAAATTCGAAATTCGGACCTTCGACGATCGCATCGACCGGGCAGGCTTCCTGGCAGAAGCCGCAATAGATGCACTTCACCATGTCGATGTCATAGCGCACCGTGCGGCGTGTGCCGTCGTTGCGGCGCGGACCGGCCTCGATGGTGATGGCCTGGGCAGGACAGATCGCCTCGCAGAGCTTGCAGGCGATGCAGCGTTCCTCGCCGTTGGGATAACGGCGCAGCGCGTGCTCGCCGCGGAATCGCGGGGAGACCGGGCCCTTTTCGAAGGGGTAATTGATCGTCGCCTTCTGGCGGAAGAAATAGCGCATCGACAGAAAGAACGCGCCGAAGAATTCCTTCAGGAACAGCGAGTTGATGGAGCTGGACAAGCTTGCCATCTTCAACCTCCAATTTTGCCGGAAACGAGAGCAGGCATCATTACGCCCATCCCATCAGTTTCAGCACGAATGCAACGATAATCACCATAGCGAGCGACAGCGGCAGGAAGACTTTCCAGCCGAGACGCATGAGCTGGTCGTAGCGGTAGCGCGGGACGAAGGCTTTGACCATCGCGAACATGAAGAACACGAAGCATGCCTTCAGCATGAACCAGATGATGCCAGGGACCCAGTTGAGGATCCAGATATCGACCGGAGGCAGCCAGCCGCCGAGGAAGAGGATCGTCGTCAGCGAGCACATCAGGCAGACGGCGGCATATTCGCCTAGCATGAACATCATGTATGGCGAGGAGCCGTATTCGACCATGAAGCCGGCGACAAGTTCCGACTCCGCTTCCGGAAGGTCGAAAGGCGGGCGGTTCGTCTCGGCGAGCGCCGAGATAAAGAAGACGATGAACATCGGGAACAGCGACAGCCAGTGCCAGTCGAGGAACGAGGCCGGCAGGCCGAGCATGGTGCCGAGGCCATTGTGCTGCGCATTGACGATGTCGGTCAGGTTGAGCGAGCCGACGCAGAGCAGAACGGTGACGATGACGAAGCCGATCGAGACTTCATAGGACACCATCTGTGCGGCCGAGCGCAGCGCCCCGAGGAACGGGTATTTCGAATTCGAAGCCCAGCCGCCCATGATGATGCCGTAGACTTCGAGCGAGGAGATCGCGAAAATATAGAGGATGCCGACATTGATGTTGGCGATCACCCAGCCGTCGGCGAGCGGCACCACCGCCCAGGTCGACAGCGCCAGAAGCACCGTAACCAGCGGGGCCAGCAGGAACACGGCCTTGTTGGCGCCGGCCGGAATGATCGGCTCCTTGAAGACGAACTTCAGAAGGTCGGCGAAGGACTGGAACAGGCCGAAGGGACCGACGACGTTCGGACCGCGGCGCAGCTGCACCGCCGCCCAGATCTTGCGGTCGGCAAGCAGCACGTAAGCGATGAAGACGAGCAGGCAGACGAGAAGCAGCAGCGACTGACCGATCATGATGATCCCCGGCCAGACATAGGTTGAGAAGAAAGAATCCATGAGTTCCTGCCCTTACTCTGCCGCGACTTTGAAGTTGTTGCGGGCCAATGCCGAGCACTCGGCCATGACAGCCGAGGCGCGCGCTATCGGGTTCGTCAAATAGAAGTCTTTGACCGGCGACGCAAACCCTGACTTGTTCATCTTGCCGGCTTTTTTCGCGACTGCGGCAATTTGGGCGCTATCGGTTCCGGCGATCTCGTCGATGGCGGCGAAATGCGGGAAAGCGGCATAGAGCCGGCCGCGCAGCTCGCTCAGCGAATCGAAGGGAAGCTTCTTGCCGAGCACGTCCGACAGGGCGCGAATGATCGCCCAGTCCTCGCGGGCATCACCCGGCGCAAAGCCTGCGCGGTTGCCCATCTGGACACGGCCTTCGGTATTGACCCAGGTGCCGGACTTTTCGGTATAGGCTGCGGCCGGTAGGATGACGTCGGCATGGTGGGCGCCGTTATCGCCGTGCGAGCCGATATAGACGGTGAGCTTGGCCTTCTTGGCGGTGAAGTCGAGTTCGTCGGCGCCAAGCAGGAAGAGCACGTCCATAGCCGTCAGCATCTCGGCGGCGCTGACGCCCTTGGCACCGGGTACGAAGCCGAGGTCGAGGCCGCCGACGCGCGAAGCGGCAGTGTGGAGGACGGCAAAGCCGTTCCAGCCGTCGACGACCGCACCGACCGAACCGGCAAGCTTGGCGGCACTTGCGAGTACGCCGGCGCCATCGCTGCGCGACAGCGCGCCCTGGCCGATGATGATCATCGGCTTGGCGGCGTTCTTCAGGACGTCGGCGAAGGCATGACCGCCGTCGACCAGATCCTTCAGTGTGTCAGGTCCGCCGCCGAGATAGTCATAGGTGTAACGCAGTTCACTGGGCTCGCCGATGACGCCGATCGGGAACTTGCCGCGGCGCCAGCGCTTGCGGATGCGGGCATTGAGGATAGCCGCCTCGAAGCGCGGATTGGCGCCGATGATCAGCAGCGCGTCGGCCTGGTCGATGCCAGCAATTGTCGGGTTGAAAAGGTAGCTGGCGCGGCCGAGCGACGGATCGAGTGCCGTCCCATCCTGGCGACAGTCGAGATTGGCCGATCCCAGCGACTTCACCAGTTCGGAGAGCGCATACATTTCTTCGACGGAAGCGAGGTCGCCCGCGATCGCACCGATCTTGTCACCCGAGGTGGCGCTGACAGCAGCCTTGATGGCGCCGAAGGCTTCGGCCCAGCTCGCCGGCTGCAGGCGGCCGTCGCGGCGGACGTAAGGCCGGTCGAGGCGCTGCGTCTTCAAACCGTCCCAGATGAAGCGGCTCTTGTCGGAAATCCACTCTTCGTTGATCGCCTCGTTGACACGCGGCAGGATGCGCATCACTTCACGGCCACGGGTGTCGACGCGGATCGCCGAACCGACGGCATCCATGACGTCGATCGACTCGGTCTTGTTCAATTCCCAGGGGCGCGCGGTGAAAGCAAAGGGCTTGGACGTGAGCGCGCCGACCGGGCAGAGGTCGACGACGTTGCCCTGCAGTTCGGAGGTCATCGCCTGTTCGAGATAAGTAGTGATCTCGGCATCCTCGCCGCGGCCGATCAGGCCGAGCTCGGAAATGCCGGCAACCTCGGTGGTGAAGCGGACGCAGCGCGTGCAATGGATGCAGCGGTTCATCACCGTCTTGACGAGCGGGCCGATATACTTGTCCTCGACGGCGCGCTTGTCTTCCTGGTAGCGGGAGGTGTCGATGCCGAAGGCCATCGCCTGATCCTGCAGGTCGCATTCGCCGCCCTGGTCGCAGATCGGGCAATCGAGCGGATGGTTGATCAGCAGGAATTCCATCACGCCTTCGCGGGCCTTCTTGACCATCGGCGTGTTGGTGAAGACCTCGGGCAGTTCGCCATTCGGGCCGCCGCGGATGTCGCGCACGCTCATGGCGCAGGAAGCCTGCGGCTTCGGCGGGCCGCCCTTCACCTCGACAAGGCACATGCGGCAGTTGCCGGCAACCGACAGGCGTTCGTGGAAGCAGAAGCGCGGAACTTCGGCGCCGGCATCCTCACACGCCTGCAATAGCGTGAAATGATCCGGAACTTCGATCTCGTTGCCGTCAATCTTCAGTTTTGCCATCGTCGCTCAGTCCTGTTTCCCGTTTGCCTGAAGGCGGCAAACAAACCTGTTTTACAACATTCTCTTTACCGAGCCGGATCTTTCGTCCTGCTGGCAGCCGATGTCGCCCAAATTGTCTGTCGCGCGTTCCAGACGCGGAACCCGCACCGGCATCTGCAGCGTGAGGCCCCCGCCCCCTGCGCCGATCCGCCCTATCTCCGGCCGGTTGCACGGCCGGGCAGTTCATTTCCTTCTGCGGCCCCGCCCGACCAGAACCTTCGCCTGACCAATCCAGTCGTCGCGCGCGATGCGGCCGTTAAGGCCGAGCTCGGCGTCGAGCCGGGCGATATCCTCGTCGGTCCAGGCGGCAATATCGGCGAAGCCGCGAATGCCTTTGGTGTTCAACACCTGCTCCAGCTTCGGGCCGATGCCGGCGATCAGCTTGAGATCGTCGGCCTTTGCAGTCCGCTGAGCGGCTTTTGCATTCACAGCCGGCTTTGGCCGGCTCGCCGGCACCGGTTCGGCAGCCGGCTTGACGACTGTCAGCCTCGGCCCAGCCTTCCGCTCGACCGCAGGATTGTCGGCCGCGGGCTTGCTGAAAGCCTTGACGGCCGGGCGGATATTTTTCGGTCGGATATCGACTGCGGGCGCCGGTTCGTCGGGCGGCGTGTCATCAAGGGCTGCGGCGAGTTTGCCCGTCGTTTCCAGAGCGCCCTGGAAGGCTCCGAAAAAGGCGCTCGCCATCTGCGTCGAGAGGCCGAAACCGATTGCCGTTGCGGCGGCAAAGGCTGCGGCAGGGTGCGCCATCAGCGGATGCACAGGCATTGCCTGCGCGTTTTCCAGCATCTCGGCGGCAAGACGGCCGAAGCCGGCCGCGAAATCAGCGGTCTCTTCCTTCTTCCCACTCTTGGATGCCTTGTCCGTCATGATTACTCAGCCGCCTCCAAAACCGCCCCGTGGTCGAGCGCACTTGCCGTATACTGGTCGATGCGCTTTTCGATCTCGGGGCGGAAGTTACGGATCAGGCCCTGCACCGGCCATGCGGCGGCGTCGCCGAGCGCACAGATGGTGTGGCCTTCGATTTGCTTCGTCACCTGGAACAGCATGTCGATTTCGCGCTTCTGGGCATTGCCCTTGGCCATGCGCTCCATCACGCGCCACATCCAGCCAGTGCCTTCGCGGCAGGGCGTGCACTGGCCACAGCTCTCATGCTTGAAGAACGCGGAGATGCGGGCGATCGCCTTGATGACGTCGGTGGACTTGTCCATGACGATCGCGGCGGCCGTGCCGAAGGAGGAGCCGACACCGCGCAGGCCGTCGAAATCCATCGGGCAATCGATGATGTCCTTGGCCGGAACGATCGGGCAGGATGCGCCGCCCGGAATGACGGCGAGCAGGTTGTCCCAGCCGCCGCGGATGCCGCCCGCGTGGCGGTCGACCAGTTCGCGGAATGTGATGCCCATTTCCTCTTCGACGGTGCACGGCTTGTTGACGTGGCCGGAGAGCATGAACAGCTTGGTGCCGACATTGTTCGGACGGCCGATAGAAGAGAACCAGCCGGCGCCGCGGCGCAGGATCGTCGGCGCGACAGCGATCGATTCGACGTTGTTGACGGTCGTCGGGCAGCCGTAGAGACCCATATTGGCGGGGAACGGCGGCTTGAGCCGCGGCTGGCCCTTCTTGCCCTCCAGGCTCTCGAGCAGCGCGGTTTCCTCACCGCAGATATAGGCGCCGGCGCCGTGATGGACAAAGATGTCCATGTCCCAGCCGAGCTTGTTGTTCTTGCCAAGCAGGCCGTAATCATAACATTCGTCGATTGCCGCCTGTAGCGCTTCACGCTCGCGGATATATTCGCCGCGCACATAGATATAAGCGGTATTGGCGCCCATGGCGAAGCTCGCGACGACGCAGCCTTCGATCAGCGTGTGCGGATCGTGGCGCATGATATCGCGGTCCTTGCAGGTGCCGGGCTCCGATTCGTCGGCATTGACGACGAGGTAATGCGGGCGGCCGTCGCTTTCCTTCGGCATGAAGGACCATTTGAGACCCGTGGGGAAGCCTGCGCCGCCGCGGCCGCGAAGGCCGGAGGCCTTCATCTCGTTGATGATCCAATCGCGGCCCTTTTCGAGGATCTGCTTGGTGCCATCCCAGTGGCCGCGGCTCATCGCGCCCTTCAGGGACTTGTCCTTGAGGCCGTAGATGTTGGTAAAGATGCGGTCTTTATCTTGTAACATGCTTCACCTCTTACCGCGGCTTCTTGCCGAAGACCTTGATATATTCCGCTTCGCCGCCCTTGGCGAGCGCCTTGGCCTGCTTGACCCAGTCGTCACGCTCGATGCGGCCGCGGAAATTCAGGTAGCCATCGACCCATTCGCGCTCGGCCTTCTTCCAGCCTGCGACCTGCGAGAAGGTGAAGATGCCGATTTCATTCAATGTCGCCTCGATCTTCGGACCGACGCCGGAGATCATCTTCAGGTCATCCGGTGCGGCGGGCTTTTCGATGCCGGCTGGACGGTTCTTGTCGGTCAGGCTGGGCTTGGCCGCTGGAGCGGTTTCGGCCTTGGCCGCAGCAAGCGCCGGCTCGGCAGGCGCCGTGCCGGAAACCGGCTGCTGCGCGGCTGCCTTGGCATTCTTCGCTGCTGCCTTCGGCGCCGTCGCCGGCGTCTTCAAGGCGGCATTGGTCTCGGCATCGGTGCTCTTCGGGCGGCCGGCCTCGGAGGGCGGGACCGGCGCGCCGTCGACCGGTGCCGACACGGTTTCGGTATCGGCCTTCTTGGCGCGTGTCCTTGCCTTCGGCTCTTCCGTCGTCAGCGAGGTCGGGCCGCCTTCAGGTGCTGAGAATATCCGGTCGATCTGGGTGCCCGGCTTGATGCTCGCGCCATTGCCGGCGGCAAAGGTGTCGATGATCTCTTCGAGGCGCTCCGGCGTCAGGTCTTCGTAAGTGTCCTTGCCGATCATCACCATCGGGGCGTTGACGCAGGCGCCAAGACATTCGACTTCTTCCCAGGAGAGCGTGCCTTCGGCATTGCGCTCGAAGGGGTGCGCGTGGATCTTGCTCTTGCAGACCGACATCAGCGCTTCCGAGCCGCGCAGCATGCAGGGCGTCGTGCCGCAGACCTGGACATGGGCGCGCGTGCCGACAGGATGTAACTGGAACTGCGTATAGAAGGTCGCGACCTCGAGCACTCTGATATAGGCCATGTCGAGCATGTCGGCGATCTTTTCGATCGCCGCGCGCGTGACCCAGCCGTCCTGTTCCTGCGCCCGCATCAGCAGCGGAATGACCGCCGACTGCTGGCGGCCGGCGGGGTATTTCTGGATCGTCT
This sequence comes from Rhizobium sp. L9, assembly GCF_002531885.1. Lineage (NCBI taxonomy): Bacteria > Pseudomonadati > Pseudomonadota > Alphaproteobacteria > Hyphomicrobiales > Rhizobiaceae > Rhizobium > Rhizobium sp. L9. The sequence continues at coordinate 60,626 of NZ_NWSZ01000007.1, forward strand.
TGTCCGCCCAGACCGCATTTTCATCGCTGAAGGCGAATGCGGCAGGCTGAAATTGATCTTCGGCTAATCGACGAACGGACATTCTTCCTCACGCCTTGTCAGTTTAGGGTTCCACACCGCGAAGCGGTCAAAGACTGCATTTCGCAGGCATAGGCCGACTGGTCTTTCTGCATAAATACGACGAATTTGCTGCCATTCGGAATGGCGGCCTTGATCTGATAGCCCTTGGACAAAAGCTCGCCCATGGACGATTGCTGCCCCGGCGGCGTCACTTCCTTATGACCCAGCGGCGTGCCGAGGGTGTCGGCCTCCTGGGCCGAAACCCCGGATGCCGCAAGAAGAATTGCGACGGCCAGCGGCAGAAGCTGCATCAGCGGTCCACCTCGCCGAAGACGATATCGAGCGAGCCAAGGACAGCAGCGACGTCGGCGAGCTGATGGCCGCGGCACATGAAGTCCATCGCCTGCAGATGGGCGTAACCCGGAGCGCGGATCTTGCAGCGATACGGCTTGTTCGAGCCGTCGGAGACGAGATAGACGCCGAACTCGCCCTTCGGCGCCTCGACGGCGGCATAAACCTCGCCGGCAGGCACGTGGTAGCCTTCGGTGTAGAGCTTGAAATGGTGGATCAGCGCCTCCATCGAGCGCTTCATCTCGCCACGCTTCGGCGGCACGACCTTGCCGTCGATCGACGAGAAAGGACCGGTCTTCGCATCCGAGAGCAGGCGATTGACGCACTGCTTCATGATGCGGACCGATTGGCGCATCTCGATCATGCGGATCAGGTAGCGGTCGTAATTGTCGCCGTTCTTGCCGATCGGGATGTCGAATTCGAGATCGGAATAACATTCGTAAGGCTGGGCGCGACGCAGGTCCCAGGCAGCGCCCGAACCGCGCACCATAACGCCGGAGAAGCCCCAGGCCCAGCAATCTTCCAGAGAGACGACGCCGATGTCGACGTTGCGCTGCTTGAAGATACGGTTGCCGGTCAAAAGGTCGTCGATGTCGTCGAGCGCCTTCAGGAACGGATCGCACCAGTCGCCGATGTCCTGCACGAGCTTTTCCGGCAAATCCTGGTGGACGCCGCCGGGACGGAAATAAGCCGCATGCATGCGCGAGCCGCTGGCGCGTTCATAGAACACCATCAGCTTTTCACGCTCTTCGAAGCCCCAGAGCGGCGGTGTCAGAGCGCCGACGTCCATGGCCTGCGTCGTAACGTTCAAGAGATGTGAGAGGATGCGGCCAATTTCCGAGTAGAGAACGCGGATCAGCTGACCACGGATCGGGATCTGGATACCGAGCAGCTTTTCCACGGCCAGCGCATAGGCATGCTCCTGGTTCATTGGCGCGACATAGTCGAGGCGATCGAAATAGGGCACCGCCTGAAGATAGGTCTTGGTCTCGATCAGCTTCTCGGTGCCGCGATGAAGCAAGCCGATATGCGGATCAACCCGCTCCACAATTTCGCCGTCAAGCTCCAGGACAAGACGAAGAACGCCGTGCGCCGCCGGATGCTGCGGTCCGAAATTGATGTTGAAGTTACGGACGTTATGTTCTGTCATTTGCAAGGCGCTCCGCTATTGCAGGCATCAGCCAGTGGGCAATAGGCAATAATGCAGTGTTTAGTTCTCACGTTCGTTCTGTCCATCCTGCAGGCGGCGAATGAGCGACCGCAGCATCTTTCCTACTTCCGTGATCAAGGAAAGCGCCAACTCGGTCTGCGACACCGTGGCTATTCCTACTCGCGCCGAGAGTATCAGATGCGTCTCCAATTCCTTCAGGGATCCTTGGGCGATTTTCAAATGGTGCACATACGCCCCGTTGCCTCGCGCCCGTAACCTTCCGCTATGTTTGCCGCGATGGACGCTGCTGAACGTCTTACCTGTGAGGTAAGGCCATAAATTTCCTCTTTGGGAAATTCTTTGGTGAGGCCGTAACATTCAACCGCGAGATCCATGGAGCGCTGCCACACCGTAAGATCCTGATAGGAATTAATCGCCGTTGCTATTCTCCCTTGTCACTACTGCCTATTGGCTTCTGCCTAATGCCTAAGAACTACTGTTTCGCCTTCTCATCGCCGGGGAGCACATATTCCGTGCCCTCCCATGGCGACATGAAGTCGAAGTTGCGGAATTCCTGCTTGAGTTCCACCGGCTCGTAAACGACGCGCTTCGCCGCGTCGTCATAACGAACTTCGACGAAACCAGTGGTCGGGAAGTCCTTGCGCAAAGGATGACCTTCGAAACCGTAGTCGGTCAGGATGCGGCGCAGGTCCGGATGGCCGGTGAAGAGCACACCGTACATGTCCCAAGTCTCACGCTCGAACCAGTCGGCGCCGGGATAGATGGGGCAAGCAGAGGGAACCGGCGTATCCTCGTCGGTCGCGACCTTGACGCGGATGCGCAGGTTCTTCTTCGGCGACAGCAGATGATAGACGACGTCGAAACGCAGTTCGCGCTGCGGCCAGTCGACGCCGCAAATGTCGATCAGGTTGACGAAACCGCACTTGGCGTCGTCACGCAGAAAGGTCAGGAGCGGGATCAGGTTTTCACCCGTCGCCGTCAGCGTCAGCTCGCCGTACTTCATCTGCGAGGCGACGATCAGGTTGCCGCGCGCTTCGCCAAGATAGGAGGCAAGCTCAGTCAGGGCTTCACTCATATGCCTTGTCCTTAACCCTTAGCGTTCGATCGTGCCGGTGCGCCGGATCTTCTTCTGCAGCAGAAGCACGCCGTAAAGCAGTGCCTCCGCCGTGGGGGGACAGCCCGGCACGTAAATATCGATCGGCACGACACGGTCGCAGCCGCGAACAACCGAATAGGAATAGTGATAATAGCCGCCGCCATTAGCACAGGAGCCCATCGAGATGACATAGCGCGGCTCAGGCATCTGGTCGTAAACCTTGCGCAGAGCCGGCGCCATCTTGTTAGTCAGCGTGCCGGCGACGATCATCACGTCGGACTGGCGCGGCGAAGCGCGCGGCGCAAAACCAAAGCGCTCGACGTCATAACGCGGCATGGAGAGCTGCATCATTTCGACAGCGCAACAGGCAAGACCAAAGGTCATCCACATCAGCGAGCCGGTACGGGCCCAGTTGATCAACTCGTCCGTCGAGGTGACGAGGAAACCCTTGTCGGCGAGTTCGTTGTTGATCTCGCCGAAAAATGCGTCGTTGCTGCCGATCGGCTTGCCAGTCGACGGATCGATGATCCCCTTCGGCTGCGGCGCGACGAGCGGCTGGTTGCTCACAGGGGTCACTCCCATTCCAGGGCTCCCTTCTTCCATTCATAGATAAAGCCGATGGTCAGCACGAGGAGGAAGACCATCATGGACCAGAAGCCGAACCAGCCGATGGCGCCGAAGGAAACGGCCCAGGGGAAGAGGAAGGCGACCTCGAGGTCGAAGATGATGAAGAGGATCGACACGAGGTAGAAGCGGATGTCGAACTTCATGCGGGCGTCGTCGAAAGCGTTGAAACCGCATTCGTAAGCCGAGAGCTTTTCCGAATCGGGCGCTTTGAAAGCCACGGCGAACGGCGCAATGAGCAGCGCCAGGCCGATAACGAGCGCAATGGCGATGAAGATAGCGATCGGAATATAGGAACTGAGCAGTTCAGTCATCATGTTCATCCTTGCTTGCCGGAGGCGCCAGGCGGCGCATTTGGGCAATTGCCCGACAAGCGAACGTGCGTTGCAACAAGCCGTGGTTAGCGCAGCCGACGCCGCGGCGCAAGACTTTTACAGAGGCAATTCGACGCGTCGCGGGCGGACATTATCAAGCAGATGCAACGATGTCGCGACAAATCCGCAGAAGTCGATTCAAGCTGCATGCCTGACCCCTGGAAACTGCATGGCTTTCGGAAGAGAATGGCGCGAGTGACGGGGCTCGAACCCGCGACCTCCGGCGTGACAGGCCGGCACTCTAACCGACTGAGCTACACCCGCGCATGACGGACGGAAGAGCCGGACGGCGGCGACTGAACGCCTGCTTTGAAATGGCGCGAGTGACGGGGCTCGAACCCGCGACCTCCGGCGTGACAGGCCGGCACTCTAACCGACTGAGCTACACCCGCACTTTATTTCAAGCAATCCGGATGCCTTCGCACCCTCACCAAAACGGCTGGCCGTTTCGATGAGCGGCTAACTACGGGGTTCGCCTTTTAGTGTCAAGCAGGTTTGGAGACAAAACCATGACAGTCGTTGAATTGTTTCGGCAAAGCCGCTGCAGGAAGAACGGAAAGCCGGCAATTCCAACCTCCGCAGCCGTAGCGAGGCACGATCGGAGCCGACAGCGCAGGCAAAATGCATAAGCCCGCGGCTCCCCCTCCCCTTTATCCACAGGCCGACCGAGCCCGTTCGGCAGCGCAGACGAGCAGACCACCGCCAAAAAAATCAAAAATTCTTCACAAACACTCTTGCGGTTTTGCCGCGATCCGCATAGATCACGGCCACCAACGCAGCAGGCCAATCGGCTTCGCCAGCGATGGGCGATTAGCTCAGTTGGTAGAGCGCCTCGTTTACACCGAGGATGTCGGGAGTTCGAGTCTCTCATCGCCCACCATTTTTCCTCTTGAGTTTCGAAGAGTAATGTCGAGCCGCAGTGATCTGCCGCGGATTGGCTCAATGCAGCTATCTGCCTCTGCAGAAGCTGTCTTACATGAACGCGATCCGACATTCGGCAAGACATTCCGGCACAGCATAGCTGTCCGGCAGGTCAAATGCGGCGCCGTCTGGGAAGCCAGGTTCCACCAAAACGGACTACTCCAGCCTCCGCGCACCTTCTATTGGGCGAATGGATGAGGGCGGGCAAAAATGAGACTATTCGTCGCCCGGAAGTCTCGCGCTTGAAGGCTTACCGCGCCGGGGGGTATTATGAGAACTCTATGCTCCGCATTGACGCTGTGCATTGCGATTGCCCTTTGCACGCCAAGCTCCATCTATGTCAGCCTGCCCGGATACGCCTTCAAGACGAATCCGAAATGCCAGCGCCACGTACCGAAGACGAAGTTTGACAGAAGGTGCGACCAGCCGATACTGGGCTTCAAGGACTTTACGCCTCCGCTTGTGACCGTCCTCGGGATCTGAAGATCCTGCTCGGCTGCCGGCAAATCATCCCTTCGCCAACTCCTGATCCACCGCCGAAACCAGCCGCGAATCATCTGCCGTCACATCGGGCGCGAAGCGGGCGGCGACTTTGCCGTCGCGGCCGATCAGGAATTTTTCGAAATTCCAGAGAATGTCGTCCTCGTCGCCGCCTGATATCCCGTGGGCATTCAGGCGTTCGCGCATCGGACCCTCGCCCGTCGTCTTCACGCCTGATTTGGTCAGCTGCCGATAGAGCGGGTGCTGGGCCTCGCCCTTGACCGACATCTTAGAAAAGATCGGGAAGGTGACGTCGTAGGTGGTGGTGCAGAAATCGAGGATCTCGGCGTCCGTGCCTGGTTCCTGGCCTTTGAAGTCGTTGGCGGGGAAAGCGGCGATGACGAAGCCGCGCTCGCGCTTTTCGCCATAGAGTCTTTCGAGCCCCTCATATTGCGGCGTGAGCCCGCATTTCGAGGCGACGTTGACAATCAGAAGCACCCTGCCCTTGTATTCATTCAGCGTGGTCTGTCGACCATCCACCGTCTTGACCGGAATATCCAGCACATTGCCCGTCATGGGAACCTCCAATTGGCACGGATCGTTCCGGGAGCTTAGCAATATCGCCGTCATTGTCATCAGGGTGAAGATCAACTCGGCGTCAGCATCCCGGCGTCGCCGTTTGGCGACACCGGGATAGCCCGTCAGGCGGGCGAGGTTTCCCGTACGTCATCGAGTAGGAAATGGACGACGAGATAATCCGTCTTGTAGTGGCGGCCGCTGTCCGAGACGGATTCGACGCTGCCACCATCCTTTGGATGCCAGGGATGATAATGAGGGTTGGTGGTGATGAGCGTGATGGCCTTGCCGGCGAACGGTCCTTCGCCCAAGCGGAAGCGCATCTCGGCGAGCGGCCAGATTCGCTCGTAATCTTCCATGGCGATGCGCGCCTTCAGCGCTTTCCGGTGCAGCGGCTCGCCGGCGCCTGCTTCTGCGGATGATTCCAGCATCACTTCTTCGGCATGGGCAATGATGGCATTGAACTCTTCGGGCCACATCCGTCTCATGAAGTCGCTCCTCCCAGGGCTCTTTCGTCATTCACAGGCGAAACTTAACCTTTTGTCCGCAAGAAGCAAATTCTTGTCATGCCGTTGTCATCCGCCTCGGCTGCTCCTACGTTCCCCTCGAACCGCACCAGGGCCGTCAGCCGCCCCAATCCCGAGATCAAAGATGAAGACACGTGAAGAAAGGCAGGCGCTGCGGGCGAGCATGCCGCGCACCCCGCTCAGCGCCCATCATATAGAAAACGCCCGGCTGCTGCCGGATCGGGGCGAACTGCTCTACCGGATCCCGAATGGCGGCATCGGCGTCGAGGTGGGAGCGGCCTTCGGCGAGTATACGGCGGAGATCCTGGAAAAGAATCGCCCGGCCCAGCTTTATCTCATCGATCCCTGGTCGATGGATCGCTACAGCTCCGGGCTCGACGCGATTCACACGAATTTCGCGGCCGAGATCGAGGCTGGCCGGCTGCACCTGATGCAAGGCACATCGCTCGACAAGCTCGCCGAATTCGAGGATGACTTCCTCGACTGGGCCTATATCGACACCGATCATTCTTTCGAGCTCACCTGGCAGGAGCTCCTGCTCTGCGAGAGGAAGGTGAAGCGCACAGGACGCATTGCCGGCCATGATTTCTGCACCGGCAACACCGTCAAACCGATCGTCTACGGTGTCGTCGAGGCGGTTGCGAAATTCTGCAAGGATTATGGCTGGCAATTCGAATTCCTGACGGTCGAATCACACGCGCATTTTTCCTATTGCCTGAAGCGCCTTTGATCAGTTCACGCCTTGCCGGAATATTGTTCGTCGCTGACCTTTTCCATCCAGTCGACATGGCTGCCGTCCAATGCCTCGTGAATGGCAATATGCGTCATCGCCGTGTCCGGGCCGGCGCCGTGCCAGTGTTTTTCGCCCGGCGCAAACCAGACGGTGTCGCCGGCGCGAATCTCGCGAATCTCCCCGCCCCAGCTCTGGGCAAGGCCCTTGCCTGAGGTGACGATCAGCGTCTGGCCGAGCGGATGCGTGTGCCAGGCGGTGCGGGCTCCGGGTTCGAAAGTGACGGAGGTTGCCTTCACCCTTGCCGGCGTCGGCGGCTCGATCAACGGATCCTGCCGAACGGCGCCGGTAAAATAGTCGGCCGGCGGCTTCGTCGAGGGGCTGGAGCCAGCGGGTTTGATCTCCATGATCGTTCCTTTCCATCCATGCTGTTGAAGCTTTACGGTGCGACGATATTTGATCGAGGCGACCGATCAAGACCAGATCGGCAATTGCCGCGCAGTTGCCCGCCTGATAGGCCAAAGCGTTCATAACCTAGGGAGATGTTCATGAAACACCATGCGTTTGGCCGCATGCCGTTCACCGTTACCAATGTCGGCTTCGGCGCCTGGCAGATCGGCGGCTCCTGGGGCGATATCAGCGAGGCGGATGGGCGGGCGGCGCTGAACGCCGCGCTCGATGCCGGTATGACGTTCGTCGACACGGCGGATGTTTACGGCGACGGCCGCTCGGAAAAGATCATTGCCGATGTCCTGAAGACGCGCGGCGGCGAGCGCCCGATGGTCGCAACCAAGGTAGGCCGCCGCCTCAACCCACATGTCGCGGAAGGATATACCAAGGCCAATCTCGAAGGCTTCATCGACCGCAGCGTCAAAAACCTCGCGGTCGACAGCCTCGATCTCGTGCAGTTGCACTGCCCGCCGCGCGAGGTGCTTTACCTCCCTGAGGTCTTCGAGGGCCTCGACGCGCTGCAGAAGGCCGGAAAGATCAAGGGTTATGGCGTTAGCGTCGAAAAAGTCGAGGACGGGCTGAAGGCGATCGAATATCCCGGCGTCGTCAGCGTCCAGATCATCTACAACATTTTCCGTCAGCGCCCCGACCATCTGTTCTTCGAGGAAGCACGTCGCAGGAATGTGGCGATCATTGCGCGCGTGCCGCTGGCAAGTGGTCTTCTCTCCGGCAAGATCAGCCGCGAGACGCAGTTTGCCAGCGACGACCATCGCAATTTCAACCGCCACGGCGAAGCTTTCGACGTCGGCGAGACCTTTGCCGGCGTACCTTTCGAGGTCGGGCTGCAGGCGGTCGAGGAAGTGCGCAAGCTGGTGCCGGCCGGCGTCACTATGGCCGCCTTCGCGTTGCGTTGGATCCTGATGGCTGAAGCCGTTACTGTCGTCATCCCCGGCGCCCGCAATGCCGAACAGGCGAGAGCCAATGCGGCCGCAGCCGATCTCGCGCCGCTCTCGCCCGATGTCATGGTGGCGACGCGCGAGATATACAATCGGCTGATCGCCCCGCATGTGCATCAGCGCTGGTGAGGCTGGAGCGAGTCGCTTTTATTGAAGGCTGCAGCGAGCCGAGGGCCCCTCATCTGGCTGCCGCCACCGACCGGGGTCGAGCCACCAGTTTCGACCCGTCCTCCGGACCCCCGCGAGCGGGGCGAAGGGATATGCCGCACGTGCTTCCTTCACCTCGACGTTGCGCTTGGCACGTCCCCTCGCCCCGTTTTAACGGGGAGAGGGTTAGGGTGAGGGGCAGCTTTCAGTTCGTGGCACTCAGTTCCACCGGAAAGAACAAGGTCTCGCCGGAAGAGTCGCTCACACCGTCATTATCGGTGACAGCGTAAGGCTTGCCGGAGGCGTCGAAGGTGAAGCCTTCGAGCTTGTCGAGCACATAGCCGTTCGTCACGGTCTTGAGTTCGTCGAGGAAGTCGTGTGCTTCGGTCTTCTTCACGACCGGCAGTTCGGCCCCGAGTTTGGCTGGCTTCAGTTCCGAGATCGCCACCTTGTAAAGCTTCTTCAGCCTGGCGCCGTCGCCGACGAGGTTGTCGCGCTCGATGATGTAAACGTTATCGCCGTGGGCGGAGATCTCGGACAGGCCGACCCAACCGCTTTCCGTCTTGTCGAGGGGATAGCGCACGGCGCCCCATTCCTTTTTCTTCGGATTGTAGGAGACGAGCTTGACGAAGCCCTTCTCGTCGTCACCCCACTCGCGCTGGACGACCATCCACAACGTGGCATCGTCGCCGGTGCCGACAATGGTGACACCCTCGAAGCCGTAGCGAATTTCGTTGGCGGCGAGTTCCCTAGGCAGAGCAATCTCGGCCTTGATGTCGCCCTTGGCATTGACGTTGTAGAGCGCATGCGGGACGAGGCGCTCGCTGTTTCCTTCCGAGGCGAGCCAGAAGGAGCCGTCGGCTGCTACCGCGATGCCTTCGATGTCGAGCTTCTGGGCCGGAGCGCCGTCACGCTTGACGACGAGGGCGTCGGTGATGACGGCCGGCTTCTTGGTTGCGTCGATCGTGTAGATCGTCGGCTGCGAGCCCAGAAAGCTGTCGCTGACGGCGTAGAGCATGCCCGGTTTGCCGGGAACGGCGGCAAGACCCGAAAGCGCTGCGAAACCGATCGGATTGCCGTCCTTCTCGGCGGAGACGATCTGTGGATAGGCTTTTTCGCCTTCCGAGCGCTCGTAGATCATCACGTGCGAGCGCACCCCGCCGTCCTTGCCGAGATCGAGTTCATTTGCGGTCGCAAAGAGATTACGCTGGGGGATAGCGACCCCGCCTTCCGGCGAAATGCCCGACGGCAGAAGCTGCACGAGTTCGGGGTCGGCGCCGGTATCCTTATAGACGCCGACGACCGAGGCGCGCTCGGCAAGCAGGAAGAAATACTGGTCATCGCCGAACTTGGCGGCTTCGAGGCCTTCCGGCTCGACGCCCTTCGATCCCGAACGGCTTTCCGGATAATGGCCGATATGGGCGACGGCGCGTTCGAAGGATGCGCCCGATTCGTAGAGGACCTTGCCCGTCTTGTCGAAGATGGTGAAGCCGCGCGAGCCGCCCTGATAGTCGCCTTCATTGGCGACGACGAGGCGGTTGTCGTCCAGCCACTTCACGGCGTCCGGCTCGCGCAGCACGCCCTTCGATTCGCTCCAGAATTTCAGAGCACCGTCGCGCTTCGTGTCGATGCCGGAGAGATCGACGCTGCCGGCGGTAAAGTGGGTCTTCACCTGAGCCGTGTTGGCGTCGATGATGACGATCTCGTTGTTTTCCTGCAGCGTTAGGGCAATTTCATTCAGGCCGTTGAAAGCGACGAATTCCGGCTCCGGATCTTCAGGGGCAACACCGGCGAGACCATTCAGCGCCACATGCTTGATGGTGCCGCAGTCGACGGTGCCGTTGTTGACCTGGAAAACGGCGAGCTCGCCGGCCGGCATCTGCGGGATCTTGCCGTCATTGACCTCTTCGTCGCGTTCGTTTTCGATCGCGATGGCGCCGAGCGTCTTGTCCTTGTTGAGGGCAATCGAATCCGGCTGGCCGCCGAGATCGCAGGTGTGCTCAATCTTTTTCGTCGCCACGTCGACGATCGCGAGGCGGCCGGAGGGTTTGGCCTTGCTTTCGGAAGTGTTGACGGCAACAAGCGCCTTGCCGGCGCTCGAGGTGACCGATGTCGGTTCGCCGTCCATCATCATCGCACCGTCGGCCTTCGGGGCCCTGGCGTCGGTAATGTCGATGAAGCCGATCGCACCGAGCGGGCTGTCGCTATAGATCAGCGTGTTGCCGTCGTCGGTTGCGGTGATGATTTCCGCGGATGTCGGCGAAAGCTTGTCCTTGTCAGCAGGCAGGTTCTGGGCGACCGGGAAGGAGGCGATGCGGTTGAAAACCGGTTCGGCCGCGGCCTGGACGGCAACGGATGCGAGAAGAACGGCAGCGAGCGCTGCCTTGCGCGATAAAATTGTCATGAAATCCCCCAATGTCGAAAGATCGAACAGAGGGGTTTTGCGGGACTGCCATGACAGAGACATGACAGCCCGCGCGTTTTCAGAGATCGGCGTCAGGCCGGCCGACTTTCCCGGCGCATCTCGTTTCGCATGATGAAGAGCGACGCTGAAAGAATGAGCGCGGCGCCCAGCCAGAGATAACCGGCCGGCGCATAACCGAAAAACAACCAGCCGGCGAGCACGTTCAGCGGCAGCTTCAGATCATCGAATGGCTGGACATAGGCGGCGTCGGCACTGGCATAGGCTAGGGTCAGCAGATATTGCGCCACGACCGTCAGGAGGCCTGCCAGAAGGAAGAGCGCGAGTGTCGTGCCTGTCGGTACGGCGAAGCCCGCCGCAAGTGCCAGACCGCCGTTGATCGGCGTCAGCAGCACCAACAGCCAGACGGTGATGGTCTCTGGCCTCTCGATACCGGTCAGGCTCTTGGTGATAAGCGAGGAGGCACCCCAGAGCAGCGCCGAGAGCACCGGCAGGAGCGCCGCCCAGGTGAAACTATCAGACCATGGCTGGAGGATGATCATCGCGCCAGCAAAACCGACACCGGTCGCTGCCCAGCGGGCCGGGCCGACGCGCTCACCGAGGAACAGGCGGGCGCCGAGAATGATGAAGAAGGGCGAGGTCATGACCAGCGCGATCGCCTGCCAGATCGGCACTGAGGCAAGACCGGAAACCCAGGCCTCGACACCAAGCGCAGCAAAGAGGACGCGCACGACGTGTCGCCGGGGATAGTCCGTACGCATGGCCGAAAGGCCTGATTTGCGCATGAAGGGCAAGGAGAAGAGGAAGGCGAAGGCATATTGCCAGAAGGCTGCGGAGGCCGGCGGAAAGGCGAGCTTCATGGTCAGCCACTGGGTGACGACGTTGAGCAGCGAGAAGGCGACGCCTCCAAGCACCATGAAAGCAGCGCCGGCAACGGCGCGAGATTGCGAGACTGCAAGGGAATTCTGATTCATGTCTTCCATCCGGAACTACAGCGCCGCGCGTCTTTCCAGACGCGCAAAAGACGCTCTAGCGCTTTTAATTGCTGCATAGTTCATCCTTAAATCGATTCCGATTTAAGGAATTATGCAGGCGACCAACATAAATCAGGACGCATGAGGCGACGGCGCGCAGAGGCCGGCAGTCCCCTGCCCGCTCACGGCCATGCTCATTCTCTTTCTTCCGGACTATACCGTCGGCTCCGGAATCGCACCGGATCTGCTGCCCCCTTCCCCGGCCGAAGCTTGAGAAGGCGCTCGCGGGCTCGGGCCACAGCCCTTACCGCCGGTGGGGACATTCACCCCGCCCTGAGAACAGCATCGTTCGTAAAACAAGGCGCTGCCTACGGCAAGCGGCAAAACAAAAGGGGTCCGGCAGCGCCGAACCCCTCGAAATCCTGCTCAGCCGTTCTCGTTTACGACTGCCGGACGATCAAATCAGCCGTTGACGGCGTCCTTCAGGCCCTTGCCGGGCGTGAACTTCGGCACGTTGCGGGCTGGAATATCGACTTCAGCGCCGGTCGACGGGTTGCGGCCCTTTGTTGCAGCGCGATGAGAAACGGTGAAGCTGCCGAAACCAGCGAGGCGGATATCGCCCTTGTTCTTGAGTTCGGCCTGGACAACGTCGAAAACCGCGTCAACAGCGGAAGCCGCGTCAGACTTCGTCAGTCCTGCCTTTTCGGCCACTGCGGACACGAGTTCATTCTTGTTCATGTTTCCACCCCTTTCTAAATGGTATGAAACGACTCAAATCTAAGCTAGGCGCAGAATAGGTTTCATCAGGCCCGCCGGGAACCCAAAAGCCCTGCAAATCAAGGAAAAGCAAGCGTCTCCATGACGTTTTCACAAAAAAGGCTGGCGTTTCCGCCAGCCTTTTTGCGTCTTTTGCTTCAATCGGGCATAAATGTGGCAAACGCCACTCAATGCGCGATCGTTGCGCCCGTATCATCGAGGCCTTCGACCGACGTGATGACGGGCGTTTCCACCGTGCCATCCCACTCGATCGGCTCCGGCCGACGGATCAGCGCATGCTTGATCACCTCGCCCATCCGCGAGACCGGGATGATCTCCATACTGTTCTTCACGTTATCCGGAATCTCCGCCAGGTCCTTTGCGTTTTCTTCCGGAATCAGCACTTTCTTGATGCCGCCGCGAAGCGCTGCCAGCAGCTTTTCCTTGAGACCGCCGATCGGCAGCACCCGGCCGCGAAGGGTGATTTCACCGGTCATGGCCACATGCTTGTTGACCGGGATGCCGGTCATGATCGAAACGATGGCGGTTGCCATGGCGACACCGGCCGACGGGCCATCCTTCGGCGTCGCACCTTCCGGCACGTGCACGTGGATGTCGTTCTTTTCGAACATCGGCGGTTCGATGCCGAAATCGACAGCGCGCGAGCGGACGTAGGAAGCCGCCGCCGAGATCGATTCCTTCATGACGTCCTTCAGATTGCCGGTAACCGTCATGCGGCCCTTGCCCGGCATCATCACGCCTTCGATGGTCAGCAGCTCGCCGCCGACTTCCGTCCAGGCAAGGCCGGTCACGACGCCGACCTGATCCTCGCCCTCGGCTTCGCCATGGCGGAAGCGCGGGACGCCAAGATAGTCGGCGATGTTGGCGGCCGTCACGTGAACGGACTTCGTCTTGCCCTTGATGATCTCGGTGACCGCCTTGCGGGCGAGCTTCATCAATTCGCGTTCGAAGCTGCGGACACCGGCTTCGCGGGTGTACTGCTGGCTGATCGCCATCAGGGCATCGTCGCTGACCGAGAATTCTTCCGGCTGCAACGCATGTTCCTTGATAGCCTTCGGCAGCAGGTGCCGCTTGGCGATCTCGCGCTTTTCATCTTCGGTGTAGCCGGCGATACGGATGATCTCCATGCGGTCCATCAGCGGTGCAGGGATGTTCAGCGTATTCGCGGTCGTGATGAACATCACATCCGACAGGTCGTATTCGACTTCCAGATAGTGGTCCATGAAGGTCGAGTTCTGCGCCGGATCGAGCACTTCGAGCAGGGCCGAAGACGGATCGCCACGGAAATCCATGCCCATCTTGTCGATTTCGTCGAGCAGGAAGAGCGGGTTGGACTTCTTCGCCTTCTTCATCGACTGGATGACCTTGCCGGGCATCGAGCCGATATAGGTGCGGCGGTGACCGCGGATTTCGGCTTCGTCGCGAACGCCGCCGAGCGCCATGCGGACATACTCACGGCCGGTCGCCTTGGCGATCGACTGGGCGAGCGAGGTCTTGCCGACGCCCGGAGGGCCGACGAGGCAGAGGATCGGGCCCTTGATCTTGGTGGCGCGAGCCTGCACGGCGAGATATTCGACAATGCGTTCCTTGACCTTGTCGAGACCGAAGTGATCGGCCTCAAGGATCTTCTCGGCATTGTTGAGGTCGGCCTTGATCTTCGACTTCTTGCCCCACGGAATGCCGAGCAGCCAATCCAGATAATTGCGCACGACCGTGGCTTCCGCCGACATCGGGCTCATCTGGCGCAGCTTCTTCAGCTCCGCCTCCGCCTTTTCACGGGCCTCCTTGGACAGCTTGGTCTTGGAGATGCGCTCTTCCAGTTCGCTCATCTCGTCGCGGCCTTCCTCGCCGTCACCGAGCTCCTTCTGGATCGCCTTCATCTGCTCATTGAGATAATATTCGCGCTGGGTCTTCTCCATCTGGCGCTTGACGCGCGAGCGGATGCGCTTTTCGACCTGCAGCACCGAGATCTCGCCTTCCATGAAGCCGAGAGCCTTTTCGAGACGCTGCTTGACGCTCGTCGTCTCCAGCATCTCCTGCTTCTCGGTGATCTTGATCGACAGATGCGAGGCGACCGTATCGGCGAGCTTGGAATAGTCGTCGATCTGGCTGGCGGCACCGACCACTTCCGGCGAAATCTTTTTGTTCAGCTTCACATAGCTTTCGAATTCGGAAACGACCGAGCGCGACAAAGCTTCCAGTTCGACAGGATCGTCATGGGGCTCCTCGAGCACATGGCCGAGCGCCTCATAGAAATCCTCACGGCTCGTATAAGTGTCGATCTCGGCGCGGGCGCGGCCTTCAACCAGAACCTTGACGGTGCCATCAGGCAGCTTCAGCAGCTGCAGCACGTTTGCCACGGTGCCGACATTGTGGATCGCCGAAGGGTCCGGATCATCGTCGCTGGCGTTGATCTGCGTCACCAACATGATCTGCTTGTCCGAGCCCATGACCTCTTCGAGCGCACGGATCGACTTTTCCCGTCCGACAAACAGCGGCACGATCATATGCGGGAAAACCACGATGTCACGCAAAGGCAGAACAGGGTAGGCAGTGCTGCTCGCTACAGACGTTTTCTTCGTCATTTTTTATCCTTTCCATCGTCCCGTTACCGGGCTCTTTGCACGGCCGCTTGGGATCGGCCGGCACTCTCACTTGGCCTACAAGTGGAGGTTCTTACTATGCTTTTCAAGCCACGCTAACGCCCGCGTTCCCCGTATATGACAGCTTCGTTACAACGGAACACCAGCACTATGAAACGCGTGGCTGGACCGGCGCTTACCACTTCCGACCCGGCTAAATACAACGCCAGCAATACACTCACGGAATCACTGCATCATTGCAAGCACCGCCCCTTGCGCAACATCGGCAAAGGCAAGCTCCAGTTCCCACCGGCAAAATACTAACAGCGCCTCGCATGGTTTTTCAAATAGAAAGGGGCTCGCCCATGGCAAGCCCCTTAAAATAACGGTGCGAAAACCATAAGATTACGCGGAAGCGTTGGCTTTTTCTTCCTGACGATCGGCATAGATGTAGAGCGGACGAGCCGAGCCGCGCACCACCTCCTCCGAGATGACCACCTCGCGCACGCCTTCCAGCGTCGGCAGTTCGAACATCGTGTCGAGCAGGATCTTCTCCATGATCGAACGAAGGCCGCGGGCGCCGGTCTTGCGCACGATCGCCTTGCGGGCGATTTCACGCAATGCATCCTCGTGGAAGGTGAGTTCCACATCTTCCATCTCGAACAGCCGCTGATACTGCTTGATCAGCGCGTTCTTCGGCTCGGATAGGATTTGGATCAGCGCGTCCTCGTCGAGATCCTCGAGCGTCGCCAAAACCGGCAGACGGCCGATGAACTCGGGAATGAGGCCGAACTTGACCAGATCTTCCGGCTCCAGTTCGCGCAGGACTTCGCCGACGCGGCGATCGTCCTGAGCTTTCACAGTCGCGCCGAAGCCGATCGAAGTCTTCTCGCCGCGGGCGGAGATGATCTTGTCGAGGCCGGCGAAGGCGCCACCGCAGATGAACAGGATGTTCGTCGTGTCGACCTGCAGGAATTCCTGCTGCGGGTGCTTGCGGCCGCCCTGCGGCGGAACGGAAGCGACCGTGCCTTCCATGATCTTCAAGAGCGCCTGCTGCACGCCCTCGCCCGAGACGTCGCGGGTGATCGACGGATTGTCGGACTTGCGCGAAATCTTGTCGACTTCGTCGATGTAGACGATGCCGCGCTGCGCGCGTTCGACGTTGTAGTCGGCCGCCTGGAGGAGCTTCAGAATGATGTTTTCGACATCCTCGCCGACATAGCC
The DNA here is from genome assembly GCF_002531885.1 of Rhizobium sp. L9. Taxonomy (NCBI): domain Bacteria; kingdom Pseudomonadati; phylum Pseudomonadota; class Alphaproteobacteria; order Hyphomicrobiales; family Rhizobiaceae; genus Rhizobium; species Rhizobium sp. L9. Next base: position 77,068 of record NZ_NWSZ01000007.1, read on the forward strand.
TGCTTCTGTCAGCGTCGTCGCATCCGCCATGGTGAAGGGAACGTCGATGATGCGGGCGAGCGTCTGGGCCAGATAGGTCTTGCCGCAGCCTGTGGGTCCGACGAGCATGATGTTGGACTTCGCCAGCTCGACTTCGCCGTTCTTGGAGGCGTGCGCCAGGCGCTTGTAATGGTTGTGAACGGCGACCGACAGGATCTTCTTCGCCTGCCGCTGGCCGATGACGTATTCATCGAGGACCTTGATGATGTCCTGAGGCGTCGGGACGCCGTCGCGGGACTTGACCATCGAGGACTTGTTCTCCTCGCGGATAATGTCCATGCACAATTCGACGCATTCATCGCAGATGAAGACGGTCGGTCCGGCAATCAGTTTCCGGACTTCGTGCTGGCTCTTTCCGCAGAACGAACAATAGAGGGTGTTCTTGGAGTCGCCGCCGTTGCTGCCGCTGACCTTGCTCATATCACTTTCCTTCCAGCACGCCGCATTTCAAGGCGAAATCGCGGTCCACTCTATCAGCTCCTGGCGGCACTCCGTTTCCGGAGCCTTTGCCGAGAAGGGCTTCAGGGGCTACAAACCGGTCCCAATCAACCATGTCAGGGTTCCGGTGGCAACGAATTCCCCTTCGAATGCCAAATGCTATGTCATAAAAATTCAACATAGCATTAATAGTTACTATTAGCGTCTTCGTCGCCAGTTGAAAGCCTTGTTCGATCACAAATGAGATAGAACTGTGGCGAGGAAAACACCATCCCAATTAATTACTAGGCCTGCTCGCCTTCCATCTCGAGGCGTGATGTCAGAACCTTGTCGATGACGCCCCAGCCCTGGGCCTCGTCCGCATCCATGAAATGGTCACGATCGAGCGTCTTTTCAACTTCCTCGTAGCTGCGGCCGGTGTGCTTGACATAGACCTCGTTCAGCCGGCGCTTCATCTTTAGGATGTCGCGGGCGTGGCGCTCGATGTCCGAGGCCTGGCCCTGGAAGCCGCCCGAGGGCTGGTGAACCATGATGCGGGAATTCGGCGTGGCGAAGCGCATGTCTTTATGGCCGGCCGCCAGCAGCAGCGAACCCATGGACGCGGCCTGGCCGATGCAGAGCGTCGAAACCGCCGGTTTGATAAACTGCATAGTGTCGTAGATCGCCATGCCCGCGGTGACGACGCCACCGGGAGAATTGATGTAGAGAGCGATTTCCTTCTTCGGGTTTTCCGCCTCGAGGAAGAGAAGCTGGGCGCAGACGAGCGTCGCCATGTGATCCTCGACGGCGCCGGTCAGGAAGATGATGCGTTCCTTCAACAGACGGGAATAGATGTCGTAGGAGCGTTCACCGCGGTTGGTCTGTTCGACGACCATCGGCACGAGGGCCATTGCGGTATCAACTGGGTTTCTCATGTGCGTCCTTTGTCAACGTCATGCCGGCACGCCGGGAATCAAAGAAAATGTCTTATCCCTACATAGAGTGTCCCTGCCCTCCTCTTCAAGACACGCATTGGGATAACGTTAAGAAGACGGGGCAGGGCCCCAGGGCTTGGGCGCCGACAGCCTCTTTCTCGCAAACTCCGGTCGGCCGCGAGCCCTCGATGTCGTCTCCCCTCGCTTTTCTCCATGACAGAATGAAGGAACTCCATTCGACAGCGCTCAAGCACGTTTACCCAACGGAAAGCCTATCGCCAGATACCGGCCGAAAATCATGCCGCAGTGCAACGACATTAAGGAAGTGGCGAGCTTCCTCCGCAAGAATGCGGGCCAACAGACAAGGTCGACGGGCAAGGGGTTGCTGCCGTGTTCAATATCGCTACAGGTCTCGCCATCTGGTGTTCGGAGGCCATGACGCTCGCTCTGGTGCTCTTCGTCGCCTGGCGCCACAATGTCAGAAATGAAGCCTATCTCTATTGGGGCCTGGGCTTCTTTCTGACTGCCATAGGCTTTGCGATGATCTCGCTGCGCAGCGAAATCCCCAGCCTGTTTTCCATCGAGGTGGGCAATGCCATCGCGCTTCTCGGCCAGAGCGCCTGGGTGGCGGGTTTTCTCGCACTCGACCGCAAGAAGATGGAATGGTGGGCTCTGCTGCCGCCGGCAATCTGGCTGGCCGGGGTCTTTCTGCCCTGGGTCAACACTGATTATTCCAACCGCGTCGTGCTCTATAATCTCGCTTCGGCGACGGGTGCCACGGCATTGGCCATGGCGGTCGCCGCCGGCGACATTCGCCGCGAGCGCACCCGCACTAAGCTTATGGGAGTGTTCGTCATCCAGGGCTGCCTGTGTTTCGGCTCGGCGCTGACGATGGCGGTTACGCTGCCAAGCGATATCGATGCGACCAATCTCGGCGGCGTCTCGGCCATGGCAAGCGCCTTCCTGCTCACCATCGCCTTCGCGCTTACCTGCCGACTGGTGATGGAGCGCTCCGAACGGCATCTGCGCGCCATGACGCTGACCGATTCCCTGACCGGCGTGCTCAACCGCCGTGGCCTGCTCGGCTATTTCGAGTCAATCCAGGAGAGAGCCCATAGCGAGCAGCGGGAGGTCGCGGTGATCCTTTTCGACCTCGATCATTTCAAGCGCGTCAACGACCGTTTCGGCCATCAATCCGGCGACGCGGTGCTCACCGCCTTCGCGCGCATGGCCCGGCAATATATTCCAAACAACATCTTCGGCCGCATGGGCGGGGAAGAATTCGCCGCCTTCGCAGCCGTCGCGGATCAGACGGAAGCCGAGGCGATCGCCGAAGCGATCCGTACCGAATTCTGCCGCCTTCCCGTCAGCACTGGCGAAGCAATCGTTCCGGTCACGGTGAGCATCGGCATCGCGCTCGCCTCCTCGATCGAAGCCAATATCGACAAACTGATCTCAGCCGCCGACCGGGCTCTCTATGCGGCCAAGGCCGCCGGCCGCAATTGCACGGTCACCTTCGGCGAAGAGGAAGCGGCGGCTCCAGCGCCAGCCACGCCGAGCACCACCGCTGGCGAACTCGTGCCCACGGTCGACGACCAGGTCGAGGCGCTGCGACGCATGGGCACGCTGTCACGGGCCGGTTAGCCGCAAGTCTGAAACAGATTCATTCCCCAGGCTTATACAAAAATCTCGATATGGTCAGCGCGTCTGATCGGGCGTGCCCGGCTTCCGCCGGCCTTTCTCTCCCGCATCTTTTACAGGTCGGAGAAATCCGTTAAGCCCCAACGCATGACCATACCGCCCTTTCTCTCGATCGATCGCGCCAGCCGCCATGTCTCGCTGGATGCTCGCAACCCGGCCTTCTATGGCAATCCGAACGCCGTCTATGCGGCTCTTCACGCCCACTGCCCGACCTTTTACTGGGAGGAGCAGAAACAGTGGTTCTTCACCGGCTACGACCATGTGAACGGACTGTTGCGCGACCGCCGCTTCGGCCGGCAGATCCTCCATATCGCCAGCCGGGAGGAGCTAGGCCTCGCCGAGCCGATGCCGCATCTTGAAAGTTTCGATCTCTCGGAACGTTACTCCCTGCTCGAGCTGGAACCGCCGGAGCACACGCGTCTGCGCACGCTCGTCAACCGCGCCTTTGTCTCCCGCCATGTCGAGAAGATGAAGCCGGAGCTTGTCGAGCTTGCCAATCGGCTGATCGACGGCTTTGCGGAGAAGCGCGAAGTCGAGCTGCTCTCGGCTTTTGCCGACATCATCCCGGTGACGATGATTGCCCGCATGATCGGCATCCCCGAGGATATGGGGCCGCAGTTGCTCGCCTGGTCGCATGCCTATGTGCGCATGTACATGTTCGGCCGCACACGCCAGCAAGAAGAAGAGGCCGAACGGGCGGCCAGAGAATTTTCCGACTATGTCAGAGGGGCAATCGCCGAACGCCGGGCAGAGCCTCGCGATGACCTGCTGACCCACATGATCCGCACGGAGCACAAGGGCCAGTATCTCACTGAAGAAGAACTCATTTCAACGACGATCGTGTTGCTCAATGCCGGCCATGAAGCGACAGTGCACCAGATCGGCAACTCCGTGCACACCATCCTCAACAGCGGTCGAGATCCGGCAGAACTCTTCCGGGACGATGCGGCGACGGAGCGCACCATCGAGGAGACCCTGCGCATCTGCGCGCCCGTCCACATCTTCCAGCGCTGGGCGCTCGAGCCCGCGGAGATCGATGGCGTCTCCTTCCAGCGCGGCGACAAGGTAAGCCTCATCCTCGCCGCCGCCAATCTCGACCCGGCGAAATTCACCGATCCCCTCGCCTTCCGGCCCGACCGCAACGAGGCGCCGAACCTCTCCTTCGGCGCCGGCATCCATTTCTGCATCGGCGCGCCATTGGCGCGGCTGGAACTTAACGTCGCGGTGCCGATCCTGTTCGAACGGCTTCCCGGCCTCAGGCTGGCAAAGACGCCCCTCGTCAAGGACGTCTATCATTTCCACGGGCTCGACCGCCTGGATCTCCGGTGGTGATCGGCACAGTATCCCAGATCGGCCGAAGTTCCGCCCAGCCTGCTGCCGCGATCTCGCGGCATTACGCTGCCTGTTCTTGAAGCCTGCTGGATATGTCGAGCGCCGACATCGGTTTTCCGATCAAATAGCCTTGCAGCTGGTCACAGCCGGCCTCCCGCAAGATCGCCGCCTGACGGCTATTCTCGATGCCCTCCGCCGTAACGGGAATCTGCAGAGCGGTCGCCAAAGAGATGGTCGCCTTGAGAACATCGGCGCCATTCGAGGCCTGGTCGAGAGCGGAGACCAGCGAGCGGTCGATCTTCATCCGATCAAAGCCGAACTGCCGCAATGCGCCGATGCTTGCATAGCCGCAGCCGAAGTCGTCGAGCGCGAATTTGATACCGACCTTTTTGAGGTGATCTATCGACCGACGCGCCTGATCCGGATTGGTCATGAGGACGCCTTCGGTGATTTCCAACGTCAGCCGCCTCGGATCGAAATCGAGTTCCTGCAGGAGGGAGATCACGTCGGCGGCAAATTCCGGATTGCAGAGCTGAACCGGCGAGACGTTGACGGACAGGGCCATACCTGGCCAATTTCTGGCGTGCTCGATCGATGTTTTCAGCATATGACTGCCGAGCGCATCGATGAGGCCGCATCTTTCGGCAAGGGGAATGAAAATTTCCGGACTGATATTTCCGGTCGCAGTCCGCCAGCGGGCGAGCGCTTCAAGACCGGTCACCGCGCCGGTCGTCGCAGAAACGAGAGGCTGGAATACGGCTTCGATCGCGCCATTGCTGATCGCACTCTTCAACAGAGCTTCCAGTTCGGCGATCCTTTGGCGCTCCCGATCCAGTTCGGGGTCATATTCGATCGCCCGGCCTTTGCCATTTTCCTTGGCGCGGTAGAGCGCCATATCAGCCCTGCGCAAAAGCTCCAGCGGCTCAATGTCTTCGTCACGGGCAGCAGCGCCGATGCTCGCTCCAACCTCGATCGTTCGCCCTTCAATTTTGAAGGGTTCGGCAAAAAGCGCCAAAATCGTGTCTTCTATCTCGTGACGCGGAGCAGTGCCGATCTGGACAAGAGCGAACTCGTCCCCCCCTAACCGAGCCGCAGCAACGACTTCGGGATGACAGGCGATCAGCGCCTTAGAGACCATCCGTATCAAATCATCCCCTACCGCATGGCCCCAGGCGTCATTGACCGCCTTGAACCCATCGAGATCGACCAGATAGAGCCTGGGCAGTGAAAGGTCCGAGCCTTCGAGGTCTTCCAACATGCAGAGAAGCCCATGCCTGTTCAGGAGGCCGCTCAGACTATCGTGATTGGCTTCGAAAATCGCTGCCTGCGCCAGTTGACGCAGACGCCGCGCCTCGGATGCGCCCACCAGCAGAACGCCGGCCAGGAATAGCACGAGGATGATGGTAGCGGCAGCAACAAAGGGATAGACCTGTTGGAACACAGCGCTTCCCGGCGCTTTGCTCGGCCAGACGAGATGGCCGATGACACCGCCCTTCATGTCCGTGATCGGCATGTTGAGCAGACCTGGCTCGGGCGCTGCGGCAAGGCGCAAGCCCTCGAGTTCGTGTTCGTTTGACAGCGTATTGAGAACGTCCGAGTTGAACTCTTTGTAAAAGCTCAGCACGCTGAGCTTCGGAAGCTCGCCTTCTTTCTCGAAAGGCTGGATTGGCTGTGATGCGATGACAGCGATGCCGGTTTCCGTCTTAATGAAATTGACCACCGGCGCCTGTGGGAAATCGATGGCCGTATTGATCTGCCGGTAGAAAGCTTCGCCGAAAAAGGCGCTTGGCTGGAAGGGCTCGCCTTTGGCATAGGCCGAGACGATCGACGAGCGATCGGGACCGGTCACGATGGCACCGTCATAGAGCGGGTAATCCTCGCTGGTCTTTCCCCAGTTCTCATAAGCCCAATCCGCGGCTCCGGGAGTTGCGATCGCCTTATAGGCATCATCCCATACGGCGTTGTCGGTTGTCGTCGCGCTCAGGCGGCTGACAAAGGCTGCGATCGCTGCGCGTGAGGCGCGACTGGCCCTGGCATCGTCGATTTCGTTCGCCGATCGGGTCATCGAGGCCACGACGTGGGCCATGAGGCCGGTCAGAACGAGCGCGACGACAAGGAAGAAAACGGTGGTCGCAATGATGGAAGACGTTTGGGTCCGAACGTGCCTGCCCGCAAGATTCGACGACATGCCAATCCCGAAAAGATGAATTTCAAGGCCATGTCTATAGTGACGGCAGGAGACATCATGTCCGCAATGCGCTGCAGATAAGGTCTAGCACTTGACGATTTAGGTTCGATTAATAGGCAACATCAAATGCCTTTTATCGGCGGAGGGGAAGCGGTTATTGCAGGAGAAACGGGTCACAATCGCAGCAAAGCGGGACAGGCCCGCCAACGTGAGAGTCGGCTCTGAGCCGCTGTTCAGACCTTGATCACATAGTCCTTGCGAGTCGTTTCAACGACTTCCCAGGTTCCCTTGAAGCCCGGTCTCAAGATCATCCGGTCACCCGCCTTGAGATGAACCGGCTCACCGTCGTCCTCCGTGACGATCGAATGGCCTGACAGCAGGCTGAAATATTCCCACTCCTCGTAGACGATCCGCCATTTGCCGGGTGTTGCCTCCCAGATTCCGGAATAAAGACCGCCGTCGATCTCCTCCAGATTCCAGGTGCGAAATTGCGGATCGCCGGAGACGATCCGAGCGGCCTCCGGGGCGCCGAACTCGGGTTCGACGCCATCGATGTTGAAGGTGATGAAATTCGCCGCAACCATCATAAACCCTCCGTCGCCAGTGTCTTTCGCGGCAAACGTCTGCGCGCGAATGTTCGAAATCTTTGCAACTTGTCTCTCGTCGCACAGGGCATTGACCGCCCTTGGGAACTGAGCCCTTTCCCATCACCTTCAGCGACATTTGTGAAGATCGCGGTTAGAATTGACGGCAATGCTTTCAGTTCGTGAGAATTTTGCCTGCCTTGGCAGCGGTCGTATCTGACGCATGCCAGGCTGACAGAAGCCGCTTGAAAGAGGGGCTATCTTGGCGCGGCTGAGCGCAGGTCCGGTCGCCGCTCTGTCACTCCGAGGGGGACAATTGTCAGAGCAGCGATACCCGCTTCATGGGCTGCAAGCAGAAGCGCCTCGCGGAATCGTTCCGGGCTAATTTTGCCGGTAATTGCATCGACACAGGCTTTTACGGCAGCGACGTATTCCTCGCCGTCATCAGAAGGCCAATCGTTGATCAGGAGATGTGCCGCATCGCCGAGCGTCCGGACGATCTTGCGTGTTGCCGGACCGCGCAAAGCAAGCGCGACCGGCGTGAATGCCCCTGATGTATTCCAGCACATCGTCCCCGACCCCTCAAGGCATGGTTACCGCAATCCTAACCGCGCAACATACGCTTGTTTTCTGAAATTTGGAATTGAAAACTGAGCAATAAAACTGCTTCACCGTGAAGTAGCGGGAACTAAAGAAAAGGGCTCAAGGCCTCCTATCCGAGCGCCCTGAGGCTCGGCAGCAATTGTTCCGACCGATTTGCAACTGGTCGCCACCGAAGCGCAGCCGCTCAGCGTTTGGCACGAAGCCCACAGCCGTCATGATGATCCAGTCAGTTCCTGCGGGTGCTGGTCACTCTGACATAATAGCCGTCGGGGTCGACAAGGCGAAAATCGCGCAGTCCCCAAGGCTGCATGGCGAGGGCGGAAAGCGGCCAGCCGCTCTCTTCCGCCTTGCGATAGGCATCCTCGACATCAGTGACCTTCAAGACGATCTCGACCCTGAGGCCGACCCTGTTGCCAATTTCGCCGCGTAACGGATGATCGCTCGAAAGGACGCTTCGCGAATTAATCGCGATAACGGCGTCGCCGTTTCTCAGCGTTGTATATTCCGTGCTCGCCGAGCCCTCGACTTCAAAGCCCAGGACTCGCTGGTAGAAATCAATCGATGTCTGAGGCGTTTGGACAAACAACTCCAAAGTCAGGTGCAACTGGGCCTCCCTCTCTATGCTTTTAGCAGAACAAGCAGATGAACGCCGCACTGGAACGGCCAAACTTCAACTGTCTGGTCCGGATCAAACAGGCTACCGCCGCAATTCGCAAAGGGCTCGTTCCGCTCCCTGTTCCAGCGTCAGGTTCGATGTGAGAATTTCGCAGCCGTATGCCGCTGCTTCATGCCGTAAGGCGGCCCAGTTCATCATATCCGGATTTGCCAACTCAGGCTGGCCTCGATCAATCGAAAGGCGCCTGGCTCGGGCCTCGTCGTCGCAATCGATCAAGAGAAAGGAATGCGAACCGATCCCGGCACGTTCGGCAGCTTCGGCCAGAAAGGAAAAGCGCGCCTGGTCCTCAAACAGGACGCTGCGCCCCTTTGTCAGGAGCGGCGACAGTGGAGCCATCCATTCGAAAACGGCCTCTCTCTGCCATCCTTCGACAGAGCCGAATTGATCAACCATCTCCTCGACGGGCGGAACGCCGATGCGGTCCTGGTAAAAGACGTCGATCTCTTGCCCATGCAGCCGCTCAACAGCTTCGGCGATTGTCGTTTTTCCGGCCCCCGATGCGCCAGTGAAAATGACGACAGGCATGATTGCTCCATCCGCGGCAGTCAGCAAAAGGTATCAGCAAGGTAGCGTCGGTCGTATTCCAAAGATCGTCGGGCCGACATTACGACGTCCGCCGCGAAGGCGAGCGAGAGCCGCCTCTTCAACGGACGCGGCACTTCAAAGGCGAAACGCCTTAGATCGTTCATCGAGCGCGCCGGCGTCTTCAGTCGCGAGGCTATTGCGCGAACTCTTGGACTACCGCAGCACCATCGTCACGTGAGCAGGCGCTGGAGGCCCTCGGTCAAGAACTGAGGCGACCCGCCAAAATACGAACAAGTCGCGTGACCTAACTCCGCCAATCAGAGAAGCACCATCTATCGCCTATTAGACTTTGTTACTGGTCTCGTATCCGATTTCGAGTGCGCTGAGATTTGCGATGTTCCCATGCCTCGGAGCGATTAATGGAGGGCTGCGGGCGCAGGCGCGATCAGGGGGAACCGCGCGATTAATATACTGGTGAGTTCCTCCTGGGTGCGATGGCCGCGATTGAAAAGGTCGATTGCCGCGCTGCAGATCATTTCCGATGTCTTGTCGTCCGGTTTGGCCTTGTAGTGCCTAAACCAAGATTGAACGGACAGCGAGAGCACGGCCCATTCTGTTTCTTGGACGCTCGTGATCAACATTCCTCATCTCCTCACAAGTTGAAACGCGGCAGCTTTGCAGGGCTTTACAAGTGAGCCTGCAATCCCATTTGTGCCGTGACGTTGAAGAATATCTCCTGCCATTCAGTGCGAGATGATCGCACGACCGCTGGAGGCCAGATGCTGTGTAATGGCGCGCCGGATTTCAGTAACCGTGTCGAAGAGCCTGTTGTCCAAGTCGATGACATTGAAGCGGACAGCGATGAATTTGAGGCGGTTTTCCACGGGGACCGCGATCCCGACTTCCTGACCATTGAATACGACAGCTTGCTTTTGCATAACAAACCTCGGGAGCGCCACACGGGAGCACCATCTTAGAAAAGTGGAACAAAGGGTTTACGACGCGTCAGATTGCCGTCGTAGGTCGGTATCGGATCGAGACGAGATCACGCATTCGCTGCACCACCGCGAAGAAACGAAGACGGACAAACAAAGTCATGATCCTCCCTCAAGCGAGGTCAAACGATCGCTGAGCAGCGCCGACAATCGCCGATATTTCGGAACTTCTCGCTAAAAAACGTAGTCGAGAAATTTCAAGTAAGCAACTGATTTTTGTATTTATTTAGCGTTTTAAATCGTATGACAATTACCGCAGGTGCGAAGTTATAGATGATGTACGTTCATCCAACCTGTCGTCGAGGCCGGCTGGTGGGACCGACGTAAGCGACAGGGCCGTTATTGGGCAGGTCGAAAACCCAGGACGAACGATAGCTAGCGCCAATGTTTGCGGGGCTAACCGGCATAACAGGGGCGATGTTCCGCTCCTGCGCTGCCTTCCAGAAGCTGTCGGGACCTACCTTCATGATGGCGGTACGCCTTCCGGCATGGCTTCTCGGACCTAAGTCCCTATCGCGAACCAAATTACCAGTTCGCTGTTTCCTTCGTATCACGAAGGAGGAATGCCATGAGCTTTGAGCCTGAAAGCCTAGCCAACGATCAGCTTGCGAGCGTGCAGGCCGCGGTGTCAGCGGAACCAGAGCTGGAAAGCTCGTCCATCTCTGTAAGCATGGTCGGCAGAAGCGTCCTGTTGGAGGGCTATGTGGCCGGCTACGGTGATCGGGAGAAGGCGACGGCGATCGCCGCTTTGATCGCGGGCCCGGAGAACGTGCATGATAGGATGCAGGACCGGGAAGAGATAAACGGGTAACGCGTCACCAAGCGGGAACTTTCCCACCGGTATTGTGCTCACCGCCGGTTCGCCGCCGCCTTATCCGCCTGGCTATATGACATGTTTGTGACATAGAGCTGTCCCATCACCGCGACGCAGGAAATCGGCCGACACTATATTGCTTGAGCGCGAAACAACGGTACGTACAACGTCGCCGCGGCGGACCGTGTACCAGGCTGCGGGAGTTTGCCTGACGGCTCGGGCGGACGAAACGCCTCTAGTGCTTGTGCGGAGCAAACGCACAGGTGACTGGGGGATTCCCAAAGGCACGACCGAGGATGGCGAGGCCAGTGCCCAGACCGCCGAGCGCGAAGCTTTCGAAGAAGCCGGAATAATTGGCTCGGCGGTCACGAAGCCAGTGGGTCATTTCGAATACGAAAAAGAGAGTAACGGCACCCAATACCACGTTACTGTCAATATCCTATCGGGAAGCGGCCTTGCGGTCGATATTCCGAAAGCGGAGTTCTGGAGCGGCTTTGCGTTCCGTTGCTGGGCAGCCCGCCCCGTTGTCCTCCATTGCAATAATTATGTCTGGTCCTTCCATGGCCGGCGTAATCTCAACGCTTCCGCCCTTGTCGTTCGGGAAGGCATACTTGAAAGCGTTCGTGACCACAATCAGACCGATTGACCAGGCCTTGTTGGAGGAAACGAGTAGTTGCGGGCTGCTGCCCTGAGGGCGATTGGTCTCACATCGCGCAGCAGATCGGCCAGCCCCTGCGCCAGCTATTCCAGGGTGTCGGGGATGTCGACTGACGCGCAAAAGCGAGGCCACGGCAGCCAGGACAATCAGATCTTCGAGAGCGCCTGCTCTAGATCGGCGATGATGTCCTTGACGTCTTCAATGCCGATGGAAAGCCGCACCACGTCGGGTCCGGCACCGGCGGCGATCTTCTGCTCGTCGCTCAGTTGCCGGTGCGTCGTCGAGGCCGGATGAATGACGAGCGAGCGGGTGTCGCCGATATTCGCAAGATGGGAGAAGAGCTCAACTCCTTCGACCAGCGTCTTACCAGCCTCATAACCGCCCCGGACGCCGAAGGTGAAGACAGAGCCTGCGCCCTTCGGCGAATAACGCTGCTGCATGGCATGGTTCGGATCGTCTTCGAGGCCGGCATAATTCACCCAGGCGATCTTGCTGTGCGCCTTCAGCCACCGGGCGACGGCGATGGCATTGTCGCTGTGGCGCTGCATCCTGAGCGGCAGTGTTTCGATGCCGGTGAGGATCAGGAAGGCATTGAAGGGCGAAATCGCTGGGCCGAGGTCGCGCAGGCCGAGCACGCGGGCAGCGATCGCGAAGGCGAAATTGCCGAAAGTCGCGTGTAGAACCATACCGTTATATTCCGGCCGCGGGCTCGACAGCATCGGGTAATTGCCTGACTTCGACCAGTCGAAGGTACCGCCGTCGACGATAAGGCCCCCCATGGAATTGCCGTGGCCGCCGAGAAATTTGGTCAGCGAGTGCACGACGATATCGGCGCCGTGCTCGATCGGACGGATGAGATAGGGTGTTGCCATCGTGTTGTCGACGATCAGCGGCAGGCCGTGGCGATGCGCAACGTCGGCAATGGCGGCGATATCGACGAAGGTGCCGCCCGGATTGGCAAGGCTTTCGATAAAGATGCCGCGGGTCTTGTCGTCGATCTGGCTTTCGAAGCTCGCCGGATCGGCGGAATCGGCCCATCGCACCTGCCAGCCGAAATTCTCGAAAGTATGGCCGAACTGATTGATCGAGCCGCCATAGAGCTTGCGGGCGGCGATGAAATTTTCGCCCGGGCGCATGATGGTGTGGAAGACGATCATCTGCGCCGCGTGGCCGGAGGCGACGGCAAGGGCCGCCGTACCGCCCTCGAGCGCGGCGACGCGTTCCTCGAGCACGGCCTGCGTCGGGTTCATGATGCGGGTGTAGATATTGCCGAAGGCCTGTAGGCCGAAGAGGGCGGCGGCATGATCGGAATCGTTGAAGACGAAAGCGGTCGTCTGGTAGATCGGCGTCACCCGTGCGCCGGTAGCCGGATCGGGCTGTGCGCCTGCGTGGACTGCCAAGGTGTTGAATCCAGGATCGTTCTTGGCCATGTCGCCCTCCGAATTGTTGCTCACAGGGCAGGATCATAGCTTGTCGCCGACGAAAGTTAACCGCGATCCGTTTCAACCCTTGGGCGTTCGGTGGAAAATCCGTCTCAGGGCAGCCCCCATCAGGCAATGAGACGAGGATATTCGATCGCCGGGCAGCGGTTCATCACCACTTTAATGCCGGCAGCCTCCGCCTTTGCCGCCGCGGCATCGTTGCGGACGCCAAGCTGAGCCCAGATCACCTTCGGCAACGGCCTCAGCGCCAACGCCTCCTCAACGACCCCATCGAGATATTCGGCGGCGCGAAAGACATCAACCATATCGATCGGCACCGGGACGTCGGCAAGACGGGCGTAGACGGTGCGGCCCTGTATCTGTTTGCCCGCCTGCCCCGGATTGACCGGTATGACCTCATAGCCGCGCGACAGCAGATAGCCCATTACGCCATTGCTGGGCCGGGCCGGATTGGGCGAGGCACCGGTCAGCGCGATGGTCTTTACCGACTGCAGGATTCCGGCGAGATAATCATCCGTGTAGGCGTCGTGATCCATTTCCGTTTCTCCATTCCGGCAGCGCCTTTGAGCCTGCCAGCATTTTTTTGCATTTCGGCAGAACCGGCTGCACGTGTTTGCGTATATAAGAGTTGAATGGCTCTGAGGATGATTCAATGAGAAAAATTGCTCTTGCCCTCATGCTTGTGCTCGCCGCATCACCGGCAGTAGCGATCTCGCGCTACAATCCGCTCACCATGAGCTGCGCCGGCGTGCGGGCGGCCATCCACAATGAGGGCGCCGTGATCTTCCGCTACCAATCTCCCCGCGGGCTGCCGCTTTATGATCGCTACGTGCGCAACAGCAATTATTGTGACGCGACCGATTATGCGGAATGGACCCATATCCCGACAAAGGACGATCCACGCTGCCCGGTTCTGAACTGCCAAAGCCTAGACAACCTTGACGGGATGCTCTTCGTTCCGCATCATCAGCTCTGACCTCCCCGCCGCCGCAACCCCTGCAGGCGCCGATCGCCTTCCGCGCTTGCAAACAGGCATCCAGTTCAATCGCGCGATGCGATTTCTCTGAGAACATACAATCTGAAGCTTCTTTTTTCGCGTATATCAAAGTTATAGAAGAATGTCTGTATTTCAGCAGCATAGAAAGATCCGCCATGGAATTCCCTCAGCTGCTTTCCCCTTCCATTCCCCATAAGGTCACCATATGTTCTCTCGTCCATTAGAAACATCTCATAGTTGAGAAGATCGCGTGGATTGAACGCATATCGCGCGCACGTAAAACTTGTCGTCATACCCCGCCATTGTTTGCAAATTAAAAGGATGATATTGGAGCCGAGAACGCATCCGCGGCCGCGGCAATGCATTTTCGTGCAAATATCAGTTGTCTTTACAGAATTCTGCCCCGTCGGGGCGAGGCGCTTCGCCTTCTTCCGCAGCACCGGATTTATCCCTTGCCTCTCGACGTCATCCTGCTCGTTCTGTTCGGTGCGTTGCTGCATGCGACATGGAACGCGATTGTCAAAGCGGGCAGCGATAAATCCCTGGATGCGGCGTTGATTTCGGCCGGCGGCGCAGTGTCCGCGTTGCCGTTTCTGGCATTTCTGCCATTGCCACAAAGCGCGGCCTGGCCGTTCATCGGCGCCTCGGCCATCCTGCAGTTCGCCTATTTCCAGCTGGTTGCCGCCGCTTACCGAGCCGGTGATATCGGCCTCGTCTATCCGCTGATGCGTGGTTGCGCGCCGTTGCTGGTCGCCGCGACAAGCGGCATCGTCCTGCGCGAACATCTTTCCGGCGCCGCTCTTGCCGGCATCATGACGATTTCAGCCGGCGTCCTGACGCTCGCCCTGGAGACTCGGCGCAGCAGCGGCCATGCGGTCGCCTTCTCGATTGCCAATGCGTTCGTCATCGCCAGCTATACTTTTGTCGACGGCATCGGCGCACGCCTTTCAGGCAATGCGGTTTCCTATACGTTGTGGATGTCGCTGCTGCCGCCGATACTGCTGTTTGCCTGGGCGGCATCCCAGCGCGGCAGCTTGACGGTGTTGCATCACGTTCGCCGAAACTGGTGGCGCGGCCTGATCGGCGGCGCGGGATCGATTGCATCTTATGGGCTGGCACTTTGGGCGATGACGAAGGCGCCGGTAGCGACCGTTGCCGCACTGCGGGAAACTTCGATCCTCTTTGCGCTGGTGCTCTCCGTTGCCGTCTTCAAGGAAAAAGCCGGCATCTGGCGTTACGTCGCCGGCGTCGTCATCGCGGTCGGCGTGCTGGTTCTGAAACTCGCCTAATCATTCGCCCTTCCATTCCGGCTTGCGCTTGCCGAGAAAGGCGCCGATCCCTTCCTGCGCGTCCTGCGTCAGCATGTTGTCCACCATCACCATAGCGGCATAATCATAGGCCGCCTCCACCGGCAGTTCGAGCTGCCGATAAAACGCTTCCTTGCCGATTTTCAGGATCAGTGGCGATTTGCCGGCAATCACGGCGGCATATTTGGAAACGACCTGCGCAAGATACTGCTTCGGCACGATGCGGTTGACGAGGCCGAAATCCTTGGCGGTCGAGGCGTCGATCGTCTCACCGGTCAAGAGCATCTCCATAGCCTGCTTACGATGCGCGGCACGGGAAACGGCCACCATCGGCGTCGAACAGAACAGGCCGATATTGACGCCCGGCGTGCAGAACGTCGAAGTGTCGGTGCAGATCGCCAGATCGCAGGATGCGACGAGCTGACAGCCGGCAGCCGTTGCAAGCCCATCGACCTCGGCGATGACAGGTTTTGGCAGATGCGCGATCTTCAGCATCAAATCGGCGCAGAGCCTGAAGCTTTTCTCGAAGAAAGCAGCGCCCTGATCTTCGTCGACGCGATGAGCCGTGAGTTCCTTAAGGTCGTGGCCGGCGGAAAAAACGGCGCCGGTCGAGGCGATGACGACGACGCGCACATCCAAATCCGCCTCCGCCTTTTCGAGCTCGGCCATCAGCGCTTGGAGAAGCGCGATCGACAGCGCATTAGCCGGCGGGTCGTTAAGAATGAGCCGCAGCACGCCGTCGCGCAACGAGCGGAGCAACAATCCGTCGGTCCTGTCCGCTTCCTTTCGGAAGGATACGATTTCAGCCATGATGCTGCTCCCTGCGCTCGATTTCCACACAGCCGTTCTGCCACACGGCGCCGCCCATTTCGAGCAGGATACGCCGTCGCAGTCAAAACCAGAACCATGATTTCGATCGCTCTGCCTTCGCCTGCGCAGGGGTCAGACCGATATCGCGAAGCTCGTCATCCGTGAGTTCCGACAGCTTGCGGCGGCTGCGACGCTTTTCGAGCCGACACTCTATGGCCGCCAGCAGCCGCCTGCCCCAGCGCGCCCTCTCGCGGCGTTTCAGCCGAAGGGCGCTGAGAGGTATCTCCAAGCTTTCGTCGAATTCCACGGTCATCCTTCATCCTTTCCTGACGGACGAAAGATGCGCTGGAAGACGCAGCGAAAGAAGCTTATGGGTATTATTATATGCATAAGGATTTCTTTGGCATGCTCCTCAATCTCGATCAGCTTGCGACCTTCATCAATGTCGCCGACCTCGGCAGCTTTACGGCTGCGGCCGACAAGGAAGGCATGACGCAGCCGGCCGTCAGCCTGCAGATCAAGGGGCTCGAACAGCGGCTCGGCGTCAGGCTGATCGAGCGCGTCGGGCGGCGGGCGCAACCGACGGCGGCGGGCATCGACCTGCTTTCGCATGCAAGGCGTCTGCTTCAGCAGGCAGCCGCGGCGGAAGAAGCGATGATGCCCCACAGGGATGGCGCCAGCGGCCGGGTGCGCATCGGCAGCGGCGGCACGGCATCGATCCATCTGCTTCCCCGCGCCATCGCCGCCGCCCGGCAGTCCATGCCTGGCCTCGAAATCACCGTCTCGATCGGGAATGCCGACGATATCCTGCGCGATCTGGAAGCCAACAGCCTCGACATCGCCGTTGTGGCCCTGCCGGCATCGGGACGGAACTTCGAGATCGAACCCTTCTACGAAGAGGAATTGCTGGCTGTCGCCCCCGCGGGCAGCCCCGTGCCCAAGGGTGGACCGGACCCGGCCTTCATGCGCGACAGGACTCTGCTGCTTTACGAGGGCGGCAATACGAGGCGGGCAATCGACGCGTGGCTAGCCGCCCCGGATATCAGGATCCGACCGGCGATGGAGTTCGGCAGTATCGAAGCGATCAAGGAACTGGTGGCCGTCGGACTCGGCTGGTCGATCCTGCCGGGGTTAGCGGTGAAGCGCGACCGCGCCGGTCTGCTGACGACATCGTCGCTGCAGCCGAAGCTGACACGCCGCCTCGGCATGGTTCTTCGCCGGGACAAACATCTGACACGCGGCCTCCGGGAAATGATAAAAAGCCTGCGTTCCTTTGAGGATTAGCGATGGTTTTCGACGGACGGCGGCGCAACGCTGAAACGTTAAACGGGCAAATATTCAGCCCGATTTGTGTGGTATCACAACACCACACAACTAAACGTTTGTTTTAACTTGTTCTTTTTTCCGACCGTCGAGAAAGCCGATATTGACCCTGTGTCACATTGCCTTTATACACCGCGACAGAACGCAGCCTGTCCGGGCTGCTTTCTTTTTGGCAGGTTCGCGCTTGCCAATCCAAGCAACAAGAAACGCCCTTAAAGCCCTCGGGCCAAGGGTCCTAAAAGAGAGTATTGACATGGCAACCTTCTCACAGAAGCCTGCAGAGGTGGAGAAGAAGTGGGTGATCATCGACGCCGAAGGGCTGGTCGTTGGCCGTCTCGCTTCCATCATCGCTATGCGCCTGCGCGGCAAGCACAAGGCAACCTTCACGCCCCATGTTGACGACGGCGACAACGTCATCGTCATCAATGCCGACAAGGTGGTTTTCACCGGCAAGAAGTATTCCGACAAGGTCTACTACTGGCACACCGGTTATGCCGGCGGCATCAAGGAGCGCACTGCGCGCCAGATCATCGAAGGCCGCTTCCCCGAGCGCGTCCTCGAAAAGGCCGTCGAACGCATGGTTCCGCGCGGCCCGCTCGGCCGTCGCCAGATGAAGAACCTGCGCGTTTATGCCGGCCCGAACCATCCCCATGAAGCCCAGCAGCCGGTCGCCCTCGACGTCGCCGCGCTCAACAAAAAGAACGTAAGGAGCGCCTGATCATGGCTGACCTCTCCTCCCTGAAGGATCTCGGCACGTCTTCCGAAGCTGCCGCTCCGGCCCACGTCCGCAAGGTCGACTCGCTCGGCCGCTCCTACGCGACCGGCAAGCGCAAGGACGCCGTCGCCCGCGTTTGGGTCAAGGCCGGCTCCGGCAAGATCATCGTCAACGGCAAGGACTTCACGGCTTACTTCGCCCGTCCGGTGCTGCAGATGATCCTGCGCCAGCCGATCGTCGCGGCTGCCCGTGACGGCCAGTTCGACATCATCGCAACCGTTGCCGGCGGCGGTCTTTCCGGCCAGGCCGGCGCTGTTCGCCACGGCCTGTCCAAGGCGCTGACCTACTTCGAACCGGGCCTGCGCTCGGTACTGAAGAAGGGCGGCTTCCTGACCCGTGACAGCCGCGTCGTCGAGCGCAAGAAGTACGGCAAGGCAAAGGCCCGCCGCTCCTTCCAGTTCTCCAAGCGTTAATCGTTTCGGACAGACGGAATTACGAAGGCCGGGGAAACCCGGCCTTTTTGTTTGGGCGTTTGAGGAATTCCGGCATCGCCTCGCCGGTCGCCATTGCCGCATTCCGGTTCTGCTGGTAGAAATCCGACAGATCGCTTCGCAAACGAGCGGAGCCGCAATCAAGGTCGCATCATGGGAACAACCAAGTCCGCAGACAACTAAGCCGCAACAACTTTGCGCTGTTGTTGCGGCATCTGTCCCAGCAAAATCCGATACTGATGAAAGACAGATCGCCGCCGAATGAAAATCATTTGAGCGGATCTTACCCATGTCTTATCAGAAAATTCCGTTGTGGAATTATTCCGTGCCGGCAAGCTTGTTGCTGATGGCTCCTTTCGACATCCTGGCGTCGCTTGCCATGGACATCTATCTACCGGTTGTGCCGACGATGCCCCAGGCGCTCGGCACCTCGCCTGAAGTCATCCAGTTGACCCTCAGCCTCTATATGCTTGTGCTCGGCGTCGGCCAGATTGTCTTTGGTCCGATCTCCGATATCGTCGGGCGGCGGCCCGTGCTGATCGGCGGGGCGGCACTATTTGCCCTTGCGTCCTGTCTGCTTGCCGGGGCCTCATCCGCACTTCTCTTCGTGGCCTTGCGATTGTTGCAGGCGATCGGCGCCTCGGCGGCTCTTGTCGCCACCTTCGCAACAGTGCGCGACGTCTACGCCGAGCGGCCGGAAAGCAGCGTGATCTATAGCCTGCTCGGTTCGCTGCTATCGCTTGTGCCTGCGTTCGGGCCGGTCGTCGGCGCGGTGATTGCCGACCACTATGGGTGGCGAGCCATCTTTCTCGTCATCGGCCTGCTGTCGATCATTGCAACTCTCAATGCCAGCATGCGCTGGCATGAAACCCGCCCGGTTACGTCGGCGACAACCATCGCAATAGGTCCGATCCTCGCGAGCTTTCCCTTCTGGATCTACACGACCGGCTTCAGCGCAGCGATGGGAGCTTTCTTCGTCTTCTTCTCGACCGCGCCCCGTATCCTGATCGATCGGGCCGGTTTTTCCGGCATCAGCTTCAGCTTCATCTTTGCTTCAGTGGCATTGGTGATGATTGTGACGGCGCGCCTTGCCAAACGCTTCGTCACACGCTGGGGCATCGCAGGCAGCCTCGCAAGAGGCATGGCGCTGCTGCTTGTCGGCGCGGTGATGCTTGCCATGGGAGAGATGCTTTTGCAGGAACCGCTTGTCCGCCTCATTCTGCCGATGTGGATCATCGCCATCGGCATTGTCTTTGCGACAGCCGTTACGGCCAATGGTGCGCTTGCCGCATTCGGCAATAGCGCGGGAACGGCCGTGGCGCTCTACTTCTGCGTCGAAAGCCTGCTGGTCGGTGCTGCAGGCACATTGTTCGTGATTCTGCTCGACGGCGACACGGCCTGGCCGCTGGCGGCCTATACCGGGGCGGCAGCGCTGATAACCCTGGCTGGATTGCGCCAGCTTGCCCGGAAGGCCGTCTGAGGCCGCAGAATTGCGGCAGCGCCAACCGCAGAGCGACCGTCAAGCGGGGATCGCTTGAAATCTCGGCGCACCTCGCCTACCCCTTACCTGCCCCGAAAGGAAACATCCATTCCTTTTCGGGGATCGGGCAGTCGTGACCGGTGGCCAGGCGATATAAGGTCGACATCGAATGCGATTATGCTCGCGCGGACAGAGAAGGAGCCCCCCTTGGCGAACAAGACCATCGATCATGCCTTCACAGCGACCAACCTCACTTCGGCCGCCAGCGATCCCACCTTTGCCGGCGCTCTGTCCTTCATGCGCCGCCGCTTCACCAAAGAACTTGCCGGCGTCGATGTCGCCGTCTGGGGCATCCCCTTCGACGCCGCCACATCGAATAGACCGGGCACGCGCTTCGGCCCGCAGGCGATTCGGCGCGCCTCGGCGATATTCGACAACGATGCGCAATATCCCTTCAACCGCGAACTGTTTGCCGACATGGCGGTGATCGACTATGGCGATTGCCTGCTCGACTACGGCAACCATCAGGACACGCCCGGCGCCATCGAACGCCAGGCCAATGCGATCCTCGACAGCGGCGCCTTTCTGCTGACGCTGGGCGGCGATCATTACGTCACTTGGCCGCTGCTGAAAGCCCATGCGGCAAAACACGGGCCTCTCGCGCTGGTGCAGTTTGACGCTCACCAGGACACCTGGTTCGACGAAGAGCGGCGCATCGACCATGGCTCCTTCGTGGCGCGTGCCGTGCGTGAAGGCATCATCGATCCCGACCGCTCGATTCAGATCGGCATCCGTACTCATGCGCCGGAGGATTGCGGCATCAATATTCTCTATGGTCATCAGGTCGAGGAGATGAGCGGCGGCGACATTGCCTCAGCGATCATCTCTCATACGCGCGGCGCCCCCGCCTATCTCACCTTCGATATCGATTGCCTGGATCCTGCCTTTGCCCCAGGCACCGGCACGCCGGTTGCCGGCGGTCCGTCGAGCGCCAAGATCCTCTCGGTGCTGCAGCGTCTGCACCAACTCGATATCCGCGGCGCCGACGTGGTCGAAGTGGCGCCGCCTTACGACCATGCCGATATCACCGCCATTGCGGGGGCAACGGTGGCAATGTATATGCTTGGCCTTCATGCCGAGCGGCGCGCCATTGCGGCGTCACAAGGCTGATTTATCATCGTTCAAATTGAATCCGGAAATCCTCAGAACCCATTGAAAGCGCAGGTCTAACATGGCACCGAAAATCTTCATCGATGGCGAACACGGCACAACGGGTCTGCAGATCCGTACGCGCATGGCCGGCCGCCGCGATGTCGAGCTTCTGTCCATTCCCGAGGACGAGCGGCGCAACGCCGCCATGCGCGAGGACATGCTGAACACCGCCGATATCGCCATTCTGTGCCTGCCCGACGACGCGTCGAAGGAAGCGGTTCAGATGGTTTCGGGCAACAACAACGTCCGCGTTATCGACACCTCGACGGCCTTCCGCGTCAATTCCGGCTGGGCCTATGGCTTTGCCGAAATGGACGGTGCACAGGCCGACAAGATCAAGGCCGCCCGTTTCGTCTCCAATCCCGGCTGCTATCCGACAGGCGCGATCGGCCTCATTCGGCCGCTGCGCGCCGCCGGCATTCTGCCGGATGGCTATCCGGTGACGGTCAACGCGGTTTCCGGTTATACCGGCGGCGGTAAGCAGATGATCGCGCAGATGGAAAACCCGGATCATCCGGATGCGATCACCGCGCCGCATTTCCTATATGGCCTGCCGCTCACTCACAAACATGTGCCGGAGATGACCGTGCACGGCCTACTCGACCGCGCACCGATTTTCTCGCCGTCGGTCGGCAAATTCGCACAGGGCATGATCGTGCAGGTGCCGCTGCATCTCGACGATCTCGCCGAGGGCGCGACGATGGAAAGCATCCACGCGGCACTGGTTTCCCATTATGCCGGACAGGGCATCGTCACCGTCGTGCCGCTCGCCGAAAGCAAGGCGCTCCCCCGCGTCAACGCCGTCGAGCTCGAGGGCAAGGACACGATGAAACTCTTCGTCTTCGGTACGCCGGGTGGTTCCCAGGTCAATCTGGTGGCGCTGCTCGACAACCTCGGCAAGGGTGCCTCGGGTGCTGCCGTGCAGAACATGGACCTGATGCTCGCCAGCTAAGGCCATGATGCTGGATAGGCTTGTCGCCGACATGCAGACGTGGCTTGCCGCCGCCCTGCCCGGTCACGGCATTTATGCGCTGGTGGCGGTTGCCTTGATAGCCGGGCTAGCCCGCGGCTTTTCCGGTTTCGGCGCAGCGTTGATCTTCGTCCCGCTCGGCGGCGCCATCGTTGGCCCGAAGCTGGTCTCGCCGATCCTGCTCGTCATCGACGGCACCGCCACACTTGGGATGATCCCGCCCGCCTGGCGCGACGCCAACCGGTCCGAAGTTTTCGTCATGGCGGCTGGTGCGGCACTCGGCGTCCCGGCCGGCACGGCGCTGCTGGCGCTGCTCGACCCGACGCTGCTGCGCTGGAGCATCACGATCATCGCCATCAGCCTGCTCGCGCTTCTCCTATCGGGATGGCGCTACCAAGGCGCGCCGTCAGCGCCGCTCAGCAGCGGCGTCGGCCTGATCGCCGGACTTTTCAGCGGCGCCGCGCAGCTCGGCGGACCGCCTGTCGTTGCCTACTGGCTCGGCGGCAAGAGCGACTTCGCGCGCGTCAGAGCGAATGTCGTGCTGTATTTTTCGATCTCGTCCGTCTTCAGCGCCATCAGCTATTATATCGGCGGTCTGTTCGTGCCCGCTGTCTTCGCCCTCACCGTCGTTATCCTGCCGAGTTATGCGCTGGGTCTCTATGGCGGCTCGAAACTGTTCGGGCTTGCCGAGGAGCGGACCTTCCGCATCGCCTGCTACATGCTGATCGCAGCGGCAGCCATCATCGGCATGCCGCTGCTCGACGGCGTGCTGCGTTAGAACGAATGACAGCCTCCCGCTTTCAATCGCGTTCGGTGATCATCGTCTCGTGCGGGTATTCGCCGTAAAAGCCACGCCAGTTGGCGACGGCGAAACCGAATACAACAAGCGCGCCGGCCTGATGCAGCAGGCCCCAGTGAAGCGGCACCTGCATCAGCAGCGTGGCAATGCCGATCGCCGCCTGAACGGTCACCAGCGCGAAAAGCACGACGGCGCGGCGGGCATGGGTGGTCCAGGGTGCGGCGCGAAGGGCGATCACCATGTTGATCAGCACCAGTGCGAAGAGCGTATAGGCGCCGATGCGGTGGATGAACTGCACTGTCTTCGGGTTCTCGAAGGCATTGATCCAGAAGGGCTGCTGAATGAGCAGATCGGAGGGAATGACGGCGCCATCCATCAATGGCCAGGTATTGTAGGAAAAACCGGCATCGAGTCCCGCCACCAGGGCACCGAGATAGATCTGGAACAGCGCGAAAATGGCGATCACGGCAGCGAAGCCGCGCGAGCTGCGTGCCGGCGCCGGATCGTTGGAGTGCGGCGACAGCCCGCGCATGATCCACATGCAGCCGGCAAAGATTAGGCAGGCCATGACGAGATGTGTCGCCAGCCGGTACTGACTGACATCAGTGCGAATGGAAAGGCCTGAGGACACCATCCACCAGCCGATGAAACCCTGCAGGCCGCCGAGCGCCAGGATGCCGACGAGCGGCCATCGCAGGCGTTTCTCGATCCGCCCCGTCAGCCAGAAAAAAAGAAGCGGCAGCGCGAAGATCACGCCGATGCCGCGGGCGATCAGCCGGTGCGCCCATTCCCACCAGAAGATGCTCTTGAATTCGTCGACGGTCATGGAACTGTTCAATTGCTGAAATTCGGGAATGCGCTGGTAGAGGCGGAACTCCTCTTCCCATTCCGCGGCCGACAGCGGCGGAACGACGCCATGGATCGGCTTCCACTCGGTGATCGAGAGGCCGGAATTGGTCAGCCGCGTTGCCCCTCCGACGAGCACGAGACAAAAGAGCGCCAAAAGCACAAAGCCGAGCCACAGCCGCAAGGCGCGGCGGTTGCGTTTCTGCTTGCATACTTCGCTCAGGATCGCCTGTTCCGTGGTGAGGTTCGCGACGGCCATGATGTCTCCTTCTATCCGGCAGTTGATTTGCCCCACCGGCTCATGCAAAACAAGCCCCGAAGCTTTGCGGCATGCCGTCGCGCCGCTCCGCGCTACCCATACAAGAGATAAACAATGCCCGTCCGCCTTCGCAAATTCATCGGCACGATCCTTATCATCGTGCTTGTGCTCGTCTATGCGCTGGTGGCGAACACGATCGCGGTGGCGACGCTCGGCAACGCCGCCTGGTGGGGGCACCTGCTCTATTTCCTGCTGACCGGCCTGCTTTGGGTATTACCGGCAATGGTGATCATCAAGTGGATGGCCGGGCCGCGGCAACAGTAGGCCATTAACGGCCGAATAACCGTGATCGGCGGAAAACCCCGCGGATGGGTGGCGGTTAAACCAAATATATGTCCTGCACACCTACCTTCCCGTTCAGCATTTTGACCGGAGAGTTCCCGTGCAGACGCAAAAGCTCGATATTGATGAACAGTCGTCAGATGATGGCGCGCTGGCCGATATGGCGATCTCACGCCTACGCCAGGTGAGTATGAAACTTGCCATGGCAAAAATCGAGATCTCGGTTTTCGACGCGATGCAGCCACTGGAGGATGATTGGCGGGCTCTGGAGGTCGATGATCTCCATTCGCTTCATCAAAGTTATGATTGGTGCGCCGCCTGGGTCAATGCCTTTCAGCGGCCGCTGGTAATTCTCAAGGGCACCTATGCCGGCGAGACAGCCTTCATTCTGCCGATCGAGATTGTCAAATTCCGTGGATTGACCGTCGCAAAGTTCATCGCTGCCGATCACAGCAATATCAATACCGGTCTGTTCTCTGGCAATTTTGCCGAAAGTGGCGGCAGCATCGACGCGCAAAAGTTCGCGGCGCAGCTTCGGCAGGCCTTGAAGGGCCATGCAGATCTGCTGCTGCTGCAAAACGTCCCGCTTGAATGGCGCGGGCGGCAGACCCCGCTCACCGGGCTGCCGATGGTGCAGAACCAGAACCACGCCTATCAATTGCCGTTACTCTCCAATTTCGAGGAGACGCTGAAGCAGCTCAACGCCAAGAGCCGACGTAAGAAATTCCGCGTTCAGTCGAGGCGTCTGGAAGCAGCCGGGGGCGTCGACTACGTCATTCCACAAACATCGCAAGAGCAACACCACCTGCTCGACATCTTCTTCCGTTTGAAGAGTGCCCGCTTCGCGAGCCTTGGCCTGCCCGACGTCTTCGCCGATCGCGAAACTCAGGCCTTCCTGCACGGCCTCATCGACAAGCGAGATGATGCGAGACAATATTTCGCCCTGCAGATGCATGCGCTGCGGCTGAAGGGTGAAAATAAAGACGGGATCGCCGCGATATCAGGGATTTCGCGCAAGGGCGACCATGTCATATGCCAGTTCGGGGCGATCGACGAAGACCTTGTACCGGATACAAGCCCCGGCGAGTTCCTATATTGGCAGGCGATCGTAGGGCTGCATGGCAGAGGTGTCGCGCTGTTCGATTTCGGCCTCGGCGACCAGACCTATAAGCGTTCCTGGGCACCAGTGGAGACCGAGCATTATGACGTGGTCCTGCCGGTCTCGCCGTTCGGAGTCGCCGCAGGCGCCGCGCACCGGATCGTCACCCGTAGCAAGGCGCATATCAAGGCGCGTCCCAAACTCTATAAATTGGCCCAGGGCATCCGCGCACGGATCGGCTGAAATCGCTGAACACTTTCGCGCGACATGCTCTAGGCAGCCTGCCCGAGCTCCTGCTCGTCCGCTTGGCCGCCCGACATCAGCACGACGCGCTGATAGCCCGCCGCCTGGAACTCCGTCATCAGGGTAACGAAGATCGTCTCCTCTAGCTGCGGCAGGGAGAGGATAATTTCAACATCCCGGCTGCGCGTCAGCCGCGAGACGCCGGCGACATCGGCCGCACCGCATTCGACCACCACGACGTCGTAGGCGGCGGCGAGCGCATCGAGCAGCAGCGACAGCCGGTCGACACCGCGCATGGCGCGGCGCACGTCGCTCTGGCCCTGCGGGATCAGATGGGCATCGGAAAGCCGATCGCCATGGATCGTGTCGCCGAAGGCGGCCTCGCCGCACAGCAGATCGGTGACACCAAGAGCTGTCTGGTCCTCAGCCATCAGTTCTGTGGGATAGCCGGAGCCGGTCATATCAATCAGAATGACGCGGCGGCCGGCATCGGCGAGCATGCGCGTCAACGCAACAGTCGCCGCCGAACCGTTGTCACCAGCTGGAGATATGGCGATTGCCAGCGGCGCGCGGCTGCCCGTGAGGTAGTCCGCAACGGAGGCAATGGAAAATTCATTGTCGTCCTCCGGCGCCTCTGCGGCGGCCGCCGTTTCTTCGATCCCGTCCTTTCCGTCATCCTCCGTGACAACGGCGAGCATGCTCGGCTGGACGGGCCTTCTGGCGGCCGGGGCGGCCTGCGCCACTTCCCTGTCTTCCGCGACCGTTTCCGCCTTGACTGCGTCACGGGACATATCGACGGCACGAAGCGCCCGACCGCTGAAGAGTTCGGCGAGCATGGTGACGATGGCGCTCAGGATCAGCGTCGCGACGGCGGCGACGACAACGATCGGCACCACCTTCGGGAAATAGGGATCGACCGGCTCGATTGCCCGGGAAACGATACGGGCGTCCGCCGGGCTGGAATTGCTGTCGGCGCGCGAGGCGGCCTCCCGGTAACGCACCAGATAGGTTTCGAGCAGCTGGCGCTGGGCGTTTGCCTCGCGCTCCAGCGCGTTGAGGCCAACCTCGTCTTCGCCGGCACGGGCGCTGTTGGCCTGAACCGCGTCCTTCTGGCGCTCGAGTTCGCTTGCGCGGAGGTCGGCAACCTTGGCCTCATTTTCGATGCTTGCGAGGATCTTCTGCGTCTCCTGGCGGATTTGGCCGCGAATATCGGAGAGCTGGGCGCGCAGGCTCTTCAGCCTCGGATGACTGTTGAGGAGGCTGGTTTGCAGATCCGATATTTGCGACTGCAAGCCCGATTCCGTCGCCTTCAGCCGCTGGATCGCCTGGGAAGACATGATGTCAGGCAGCGTATCGGAGGCTTCGCCCGATGACAGCGCATTGCGCACCGCCTGCGCCCTCGCCTCGGCATTGGCCTTGTCGCCCCGCACGCGGGTGAGTTCTGCGGAGATGTCATTAAGCTGCTGGGCGGGGAATGTGGTCGTGCCGTTCGTTTGCAGCAGACCGTGGTTGGTGCGATATTCGGCAACCTTCTTCTCGGCCTCGCTGACCTTCTGCCGCAGGTTTTCGATCTCCGGCTCGAGCCAGCGCGTTGCTTCCGAATTGGAGGCGAGCTTGGCGCCGCTCTGGGTGGAAAGGTAGACATTCGCCATGGCGTTCGGGATGGCGGCCGCGAGCTTCGGATCCTTCGACGTGAAATTGATGCCGATGACGCGCGAACCCGGCACTTGGTAGACCTGCAGCCGCTCGACGAAAGCGTCGATTACCCGTTCTTCCGGCGGGTTCTCGATCGGATTCTTCTTCAAATGCAGCTTCACCAGGATGCTGCTCATCGCCGAGCCGTTGGCGGCATCGTCGAATTCCGGCAGATTGTAGAGTTTCAGGTCGTTGATCACCTTCTTGAGGAGATCAGCCGATTGCAGGAGCTGCACCTGGCTGGCGATATTCAGCTCGTCCATCAGCGGCCCGGCGCCGGCTTCGTTCGCCTGCTGAGTGCTGGCGAAGGCCGGCGCGCGGGGTTCGATGAGGATGCGTGTTTCGCTGCGATATTGCGGCGAGATGATCTTGGCGCCGGCAAAGGCGACGCCGGCCGCCGCGAGCGTGATCGTCAAAATCCTGAGCCGGCGCGCCCAGACGGCGCGAACCAGCTGGCCGAGGTCGATGTCCACATCCTGATCACGCACTACGCCGGACATGCTCTTACTCCACAACAAACGTGCCGCAAGCGTAAACGACCATGGTAACGCAACGGTTAATGGTGATCCTGCCAAGAAATAGCGGCGATCGGCAAAGAACTGCGAATTGTCATACGCCTTTTACCCGGCATTAACCCTAACGGATCGATAACGGCTGCACCGAGTTCATTTTCTGTGAGCACAAGCGGATGTCTATCGCCCCGCCCAATATCCTTTTGGCCCTGAGCCTTGCAGCCATCACGGCGGCATTGGGCGGATGCACGACGTATAAGCCGGCTCCGAAAGCCTTCAACGAGGCGACCATCCAGCCCTATACGCTTGATAGCGGCGACCGGCTGCGCATCACCGTGTTCGACCAGCAGAGCCTGACCAATACCTACACCGTCGATCAGGCCGGTTATATCGCCTTCCCCCTCATCGGTCAGGTCCCTGCCCGCGGCCGAACCCTGCAGCAACTTTCAGGGCAGATCGCCCAGAAACTGCAGCAGGGCTATCTTCGCGATCCCGATGTCACCATCGACGTCGACCGCTACCGTTCGATCTTCATCATGGGCGAAGTCGGGCAGCCTGGCCAATATGCCTATGTTCCGGGCATGACCGTACAGAATGCCATCGCCGTTGCCGGCGGCTTCTCCAGCCGCGCCAACCAAAGCATGGTCGACGTTACCCGCAAGATAAACGGACAGGTCCTGACCGGTCGCATCAGCATATCCGGCCCGATCATCGCCGGCGACACGATCTACGTTCGCGAACGGCTCTTCTGAGCAATGACAAGAGAGAGGCCGCTCCGCATTCTCCACTGCTTCAGGTCGCCGGTCGGCGGAATTTTCCGCCATGTCCGCGATCTGGTCGAGGAGCACAGCAAGGCGGGCCATCACATCGGCATCCTTTGCGACAGCTCGACCGGCGGCGAGCACGAGGACAGACTGTTCGACGATATCCGCCCATATCTGTCGCTCGGCCTGACGCGCGTGCCGATCCGCCGCTCGGTCAGCCCGTCCGATATCGCGACGATGTGGGATACGTACAAGAAGATTAAAAGTTTGCGGCCGGATGTGCTGCACGGGCACGGCGCCAAGGGCGGCGTGCTCGCGCGACTTGCCGGCTCAGCCCTGCGGGTGAACAGGTATCGCGTAGCCCGCCTCTATACCGCGCATGGCGGAAGCCTGCATTATTCGCGCTCCTCATTCACAGGACAGTTCGTCCTCAGGATGGAGCGCCTGCTGGAATATTTCACCGATGCGCTGGTCTTCATCTGCGAATACGAGCGCGACACCTATACCCGTAAGGTGGGCAAGCCGCGGACGAAGACGAAACTGATCTATAACGGCATCGGAGAGCGCGAATTCGAGCCGATCCACACCCGGTCGGATGCCGTGCATTTCATTTATGTCGGAATGCTTCGGGACCTCAAGGGTCCCGATCTGTTTGTCGATGCCTTCGCCAAGACCGAGCGGCTGCTCGGCAGGCCCCTTTCGGCGCTGATGATCGGCGACGGACCTGACCGGGACCGCTACCGCGAGATGATGATCGAGCGCGGCCTCGGCAAACGGATCGGCATGCTGCCGGCAATGCGTATCCACGAAGCCTTTGCCATGGCGCAAAATCTCGTCGTCCCCTCTCGCGCCGAAGCCATGCCCTATATCGTGCTCGAAGGGCTGGGAGCCGGCAAGACGATCATCGCCAGCCGCGTCGGCGGCATTCCCGAGGTGCTCGGCAAGGACAGTCCGGCTCTTGTCGAGCCAGGCAATTCCGACGATCTCGCCCGCGTCATGGCGGAAGCCCTCAGCACGCCGGGCTGGCACGCCAGAACAATGCCGTCGCATGAGGCGGTAAAGGCCGTGTTTTCCTCCACGGTGATGGCTCAGGATGTGCTGAAGCTGTACCATGAACTCGTCAATCGCGCCGGACAGGCAGTGTCGGTCGCCCTGTAAATATTTCTTAGGGGCTTTCTGGTATTCGCTTGCTGACAACGAGCGATAAAACCCCATGAACAAATTGGAAAAGAGCGATCAATTCGACGTGGAAGCGCTGCGCAAGCAAATTTCCGACATCGAGGCGCGCCGCAACGCAGGTCAGGCGCACTCCGCCGAACCGGTCGAAATCAATCCTTATGCCCGGCAGATCGCCGAACAGTTCCGCGACGGTACCCGTTCGCCTGTCATTATTATCGGTCAATTGCGGCTGCTGGAATTCCTGGCGCTCTTTTTGATTGCCCTGATCGTCCACTACTTCTGGCCGGGCGACGGCAGCGATCCCCTGCTGGTGCGGGCAGGCATGGCCGCGATCGCTTCGGCCTCGACCGTCATCGTCCTGCAACTTGCCGACACCTACACCATTCCCGCACTCCGGGCGAAGCTGCGGCTGATGCCACGCATTCTAGCTTCATGGACGATCGCGCTTGTGCTGACCATCGGCCTGTTCGCGCTCATTCGTGGCACGACATGGGCGATGGCCGATGCCTATGTTCCCTGGTTTGCCGCCGGGATGCTGTTTCTCTCTGCCGAGCGTTTCCTTGTCGCCTACGGCATCCGCAATTGGGCGCGCAACGGCATCATGGAGCGGCGCGCCGTCATCGTCGGCGGCGGCGAACCGGCCAAGGAGCTGATCCGCATCCTCGAACAACAGGCCGACAACGACATCCGCATCTGCGGCATCTTCGACGACCGCGGCGAGAAGCGTTCGCCGATCATGGTCGCCGGTTACCCGAAGCTCGGCACAGTGGCGGAACTCGTCGAATTCGTGCGGCTGACGCGCATCGACATGCTGATCATCGCCCTGCCACTTTCGGCTGAGGCGCGTATCTTCGATCTCCTGAAGAAGCTCTGGGTCCTGCCGGTCGATATCCGGCTTGCGGCGCACGCCAACCGCCTGCGCTTCCGGCCACGCGCCTATTCGCATGTCGGCGCTGTTCCGATGCTCGACATTTTCAAGATGCCGATCCGCGACTGGGATTCCGTCGCCAAACGTGGCTTCGACATCTTTTTCACTCTGGTCGCGCTTGCGCTGCTCTGGCCGCTGATGGCCGCAACCGCGGTCGCCATCAAGGCGACCTCGGAAGGCCCCGTCTTCTTCATGCAGAAGCGTCACGGCTTCAACAACGAAGTCATCAACGTCTTCAAGTTTCGCTCGATGTACACAAACATGGCCGATCCTACGGGCAAGGCCGCGGTGACCAAGGGCGACCCGCGTGTAACTCGCGTCGGAAGGTTCATCCGCAAAACCTCGATCGACGAGCTGCCGCAGCTTTTCAACGTGCTGCGGGGAGATCTCTCGCTGATCGGTCCGCGTCCGCATGCGGTTCTTGCCCAAGCGCGCGACCGCGCCTTCGCCGATGTCGTCGAAGGTTATTTCGCCCGCCACCGCGTCAAGCCGGGCGTTACCGGTTGGGCGCAGATCAACGGCTGGCGCGGCGAGGTCGACAATGACGAGAAGATCAAGTTCCGCACGGCCTACGACCTCTATTACATCGAGAACTGGTCGCTCTGGTTCGATCTCAAAATCCTATTCCTGACGCCGATCCGGCTGCTCAACACGGAAAACGCCTATTGAGCGCGGTCGAGGCGACATATTCGCGTGTCGCCCAGCCGCAACGGGCGGCGCTGGGGCTCATCGGCTCGGCCTTCGTTGCCTTTGGCGTTTTCCTCTCCGGGTTTGTCATCGATGAGCCGGCGCCTTATGAACTCTGGATGGCGGTGCTGATTGGCCTCTGGTTCATCCTGGGCCTCAGAATTTCGCGCAGCGTTGCGCCGTTGCTTGCCCTGCTGCTCACTTTCAATATCGGCGGCATGCTGTCGCTGACCCAG
This sequence comes from Rhizobium sp. L9, assembly GCF_002531885.1. Taxonomy (NCBI): domain Bacteria; kingdom Pseudomonadati; phylum Pseudomonadota; class Alphaproteobacteria; order Hyphomicrobiales; family Rhizobiaceae; genus Rhizobium; species Rhizobium sp. L9. The sequence goes on from NZ_NWSZ01000007.1 coordinate 108,871, forward strand.
ATGAAGGACCTCGCAACGGCACCGATGTATATTGCCGTCTCGACGTTCCTGGCGCTGACCGCGGTTTTCTACGCGGCGATCATCGAGGACAGCCATAAGCGGCTGCCGCTGATCTTCAACGCCTGGACCATGGCTGCCGTCGTCACGTCGGCGCTCGGCGTGCTCGGCTATTTCCACGCCTTTCCGGGCTCGGAAGTATTTACTCTTTATGATCGCGCCAAAGGCGCGTTCCAGGATCCGAACGTCTTCGGCCCGTTCCTGGTGCCGCCGTCGCTCCATCTCGTCCACGGCATTCTGGTCGGCGATCTGAAGAAATCGCCGTTGAAGGCGGCGGCCCTTCTCGTGATTGCCCTCGGCATATTTCTCTCCTTTTCCCGCGCCGCCTGGGGTCTCTTTGCGCTCGGCGTCATGCTGTTGATTTTCATCATGCTGCTGAAGGAGCGCAGCGGCGCCTTCCGCTTGCGAGTGCTGATCCTGTCGCTGGCCGCGATCATCTTGCTGGTCGCATCGCTGCTCGTGGCGCTGCAGATCCCAAAGGTCGCGGAGTTGTTTTCGACACGCGCCCAGCTTGTGCAGCAGTATGACGGCGAACATCTCGGCCGTTTCGAGCGCCACAGGATCGGTTTCACCATGATGATGGAGCGCCCGCTCGGCATCGGCCCGCTCGTGTTCGGCACGATGTTTCCCGAGGACGAGCATAACATCTGGCTGAAGTCGCTCACCTCCTATGGCTGGCTCGGCTTCGTCAGCTATGTCGGAATGCTCCTCTGGACGCTCATCCTGGGTTTCCGGAACCTGCTTCACGACCGGCCCTGGCAACCCTTCCTGATGATTGCCTGGATCTCCGTTCTCGGCCACGCGGCGATCGGCAACGTCATCGACATTGACCACTGGCGCCATGTCTATCTGCTCTTCGGCACGGTCTGGGGCTGCGCGGCGCTGGAAGTGCGCCACAGGCGAGGCCGAACTCCCAAAGGAACGGCGTAGTCTGCCGCCTGATCACGGGCCTATTTCGTCGCGCCTGCCGTCAGGCCGGCAATAAACCGCCGCTGGAAAACGAGATAGGTCAGGATTAGCGGGGCGATGACAATGACGGCCCCGGCGGTCAGAACCGGCGTGTTGACGGTATAGCGCCCCTGGAAAAACAGCATACCGAGGGGCAGCGTCCGATAGGCGTCGTCATTCACCAAAATGAACGGAATCAGAAACTCATTCCAGGTCCAGATGAAGAGGAACAGCGCCAGTGTCGACATCGCCGGCACCATCAGCGGTACGACGATCTTGCGTAAAATATAGAATCGCCCCGCGCCATCGAGGACGGCCGCTTCCAGAATTTCTTCCGGCAATTGCTGCATCGCGCTGGCAAGAAAGATCGTCGAGAATGGTATCGACATCGCGATCTGCGGCACGATGACGGCCAAATAGGTGTTGATCAACCCAAGATACCGCATTTCATAATAAAGCGGGATGATGAAGGCCTCCGCCGGCACCATCATGCCGAGTGTCAGGATAGCGAACAGGGTGCGCCTTAGCGGAAAGGACAGATAAGCGAAGGCAAAACCCGTCAGCAGGCCCAGAAGGACGCTTGCCGCAACGACAGGAATGACAACGATGATCGAATTCCAGAAGTAGATGTTGAAATGCCCGGCGTTCCAGGCATCAAGGTAATTTTCGAAATGCGGATAGGCCGGCAGCGCGAATGCGCCCTGCAGAACGTCGGCCTTGCTCTTGATCGAGGTCAGCAGCAGAAGCAGGAAGGGCGTGATCGTTACAGCTGCAAGAAGCCAGAGGACAAGGCGAAGAAAGAGCGGGGCGGCGGGAATGTTGGACTTACGGCTCATCAAGCTATTCCTTTACTTTTTGAGCCCACCAGCCGGTGAATTGCAAAATTGATGGCGAATGTCAGCAGCGCGCCGACAATGGCGATGGCCGCAGCCGCGCCGAACCGATTGAGCTCGAAACCGAGCTGATACATGTAGATATTCGGTACGAGCGTGGCGTTGGCGGGTCCGCCGCGGGTCATTGTAAAAATCAGGTCGAAGCTTTTGATCGAGGCGATGACCGTCAGCAGCAAAACCACCCTGATCTCCGGCATGAGAAGCGGCAGGGTTATCCAGAAAAACGTCTTTCGCGCCGAAGCGCCATCGACTTTGGCAGCATCAAAGAGCGATGGATCGATGCGCTGAATTCCCGTGAGGAAAATGACCATGCAGAAACCGAAGAAATACCAGGTGGCAACGATCCCGACCGCGGGAAGCACGAAGTTGAAATCTCCCAGCCAAGGGAGTGCGAACATGCCTAAGCCCACTGCTCTCAGAAACTGGTTGAACGGGCCGAATGCAGGATTGTAGAGCCATGCCCAGATGATGCCCAACACGGCAGTCGGCATGATATATGGGAGGAACAGGAATGTCCGCAGAGCGAGCTGTTCCCGTTGCTTCAGATTCCAGACGCAGGCGGCAAGACCTATGCCGAGCCCGAGCGGCAGGACGCAGTAGAATATCATCAGCTCGGCATTGTTGCGCAAGGCGATGTAAAAACGATCATCGGAAAAGAGATCGATGTAATTGCCGAGGCCAACCCATTTGGGCACGGTCAAGCCATCCCAACTGGTCAGGCTCAACCCCAGAGCCGCGACAATCGGCCCGAAGACAAAGGCCGCGTAAAGCAGCAATCCGGGGAAGAGATAGATCCAATTGGTATGTTCGGAGCCATCAAGTGGGGAGCGCTTCATTCCGGTACTCCATGAAGCCAAAGCTATGGTCGTCGTGCAGCAAGCCTGAGATCGCGGCGCTGATTTCTTGAAATGATGTCGACGGGACGCAGGCCGCGGAAGGTCGCGGCCTGCGTCCGCGCCATTTATTTCTGACCCTTCAGGTAAGCCTGATAATCCTTGTCCATGGCATCGACAAAGGCTTCAGGCGTGATCTTGCCGGACAGGAGAAGCGGCGTGTTATCGTCGATTGTCTTCAACATCGTCGGGCTCGACCAATCGGGATAGTGGCCGAGAGCATCATTGGCGTTGAGCGTCTTCCACATCTCGATGCCGGCGCTCAGCAGCGGCGTGAGCTTGGGCTTCGCATCCGCCGCAAGCGACGTTGCCGGAAGATAGCTGGCATTGGCCCAGGTTTCGGCAGCCTTTTCCGAAACCATGTAGTCGATATATTCACCGGCCAGGTCCTGCGTTTTCTGATCTTTGGCAAGGCTCGTTATCGCCCAGGCAAGATCCACGCCGCCGACGCTCAGCGGCTTGGTAATGCCTTTCGGGGCAGGAATGGCCATGAAGCCTATATCCTGGTTGTGCTGCATATCACCGAAATACCAGGTTCCCGAGATCAGGAATGCGCCCTGCCCTGATATGAAAAGCTGGACGGCGTCGTCACCCGAAATGCCCTCGAAACCGGGATAGAAATAGCCGCCCTGCGCCCACTTCTGCACCAGTTTTGCGGATTCGATGTTGCCCTTGGTGTTCCAGGAGCCTCCCCTGCCATAGATCAGATCATCAAGCTCGGCGCGATTGCTTGCGTCGATATGGGCTTGATCGATGGCGCCAATCATGTGCAGGGCCAGATGCTGCTTTGCGCTGCCCATCATGAATGGCGCAACGCCCTTTTCCTTCAGCTTGTCGAGATCGGCCAGGAGTTCCTCGAAAGTCTTCGGCAGCGCTATGCCGGCATCGTCGAGGATCTTCTTGTTGTAGTATAGGCCGACGATCTCGGCGAGGCCTGATATGCCGTAGGTCTTACCGACGCCAAACTTTGGCCCATCCCAGCGATCTCGCGCCAGCACGGAATCGGACTGCCGCTTATCCCAGCTGTATTTCTTGATGTAGTCGTCAACCGGCAGGAGCAGTCCTTCCTTGACCATCGCGCCCATATCGCCGGCGCCCTGGTTGACTTTCGTGACGACCGGGCCGTTGCCTGCCGAAACCGCAAGCTTCAGCGTCAACTTCATGTCATCGAAGGTGCGGGCGGTACGCTTGATCGTAACGCCGGGATGCGCAGCCTCGAAGTCCTTGTTCAATTGCTCGATGACCGCACTCTGACCTTCATAGGTCTGGTCGTCCCATACAGCCAGATCGTCAGCGCGCGCCGCCGCCGAAAGGCTGAAGCTTACAAGCGCAGCGCCGGTCAGCGCGACAGCTGCCTTCCATTGGCTTGCCGACAGAATGTTGATCGATTTCACGCTACTTCTCCTCTGTTCCACCTTTATTCGGTTTATTCTCCACTCCCCGTTCAGGCCGGGCGCCACGCACCGGCCGAACGTTTTCTTCCCTCAGAGCTTTGCCGGGCTGGCGAATCTGAGGTAATCGTCAATGCATCAGCCTTCTCGCGGCCTGAAATGACAAAGCCACGCAGGAGGTGGCAATGTGATGGACACCAATTGCTTCATCCGTCCGGCGATTGATGCGGATATCGACGCCCTTTTCGATATCTGCCTGAAAACGGCGAATGGCGGAGACGATGCGAGCGCGCTTTACAGCGACCCGCATCTGCCCGGCTACATCTGGTCGGTACCCTATCTCAAATTCGCCAAAGACTTCGCCTTTGTTCTCGTCCAGAACGACCGCCCGGTCGGCTATGTCGTCGGCACTCCGGATACCAGCGCGTTCGACAGAGACTTGCAGGCGAACTGGTGGCCGTTCGTGCGCCGGGAGATCGCGGGACTGACGCCCGCCCTTCCGCGCGACGCCGACGTGATCGAGCGAATTCACAATCCCCGCAGCGGAACGGCGTGGCTTCAAGACAAGTACCCCGCGCATCTCCACATCAATATTCTTCCCGGGCGTCAGGCAGCCGGCTGGGGACGCAGGATGATCAGCACCGAGCTTCAGGCGCTCAAGGATCATGGGGTCGGAGCCGTACATCTCGGCGTCGATCCGAACAACGAACGCGCCAGGGGCTTCTACCGCCACCTCGGCTTTTCGGAATTCGAACGGGATGGCGGCGTCGCCTTCGCAATGCGGATCGATTAGGGATTCGGCTAGAGTTGACGACGCCGTAGAGTTCATGACATCGGCTCCGCATTTGCGGCGTCCAGCCCATATTTGAGAACCACCGCCGCCGGCATGGCGCTCCAGCCCTGGAGCAGCGAGCCGCGCCCGTAAGGCGGCGAGAAATATTCCACCGCGCCGATCCAGCCGTTGTCGAGGCAGGTTTCCCACCAGCGCGTCAATGCGTAGCGCGCGCCTCCAAGTCCGTGGCGAAGGCGTTCTTCGGCGTAGGCGCCGTCCCAATAAGGCCAGTCCGAGCCGTTATGGTAGCGGTAGGGAAAGGCGGTCTTGGATCGCAAATCGCTTTGCCGCTTGAATGGTGGATAGGCGCACATCACACCCCAACTGCCATAGGGCTGTTCCTGATTGTTGCGCGTTTCCAGTCTGGTTTCAAACGCTCTCAGGAGACCGACAGCCTTCTCCTCTGAAATAGCACTAAATCGCGACAAGGTCAGGCTGTCGAGAGCCAGATGATCCTCGACAAAAGAGCCAGGCGTTCCGTAGTCGAGATATCCTCCCGTTGCCGGCACGAAGAGCCTGGCTTCGATTTCCCGGCGAGCAAGCATTGCGGTTTTGCGCGCATGTTCGGCAAGGCTCGCATCGTGCCCCTCGCCCAGTCTCGCCACCGCATCCATCGCGCCGACGAAGAGGCCGAGATCATAGGAGACAAGGCCGTCACGGAAGACATTGTCGGCCCAATCTCGGTCGTTGCGCGGCTTCAGCGGCAGAACGCTGTCGGGACCGGCCAGACTGACATAGCGATCCATGATCGCCCTCACTGTCGGCCAATGAAACTGCACCTCGGCCACGTCTTTCGTAACGCCGAAATAATCATCCAGAAAAAGAATGAAGAAAAGCGGACTGTCGAAGTGGTCGCTCCACCAATCCTGCGGACGATTATGATATTCCGGAACTGCTCTTTTGTGGTTTTTGGGATTGGCCTTGCAGTCGGCGACGAAGCTCTGCCAGGCATCTGATTGCGCCGGTCCCGTCAGAATAACGCCGCTCGGGGCCTCTCCGTCGGGCTGGATTCCCTTGGCGAGCAGCCGGATCTCGTCGCGCACCGCCTCCGGAGCAAGCGTCAGAAGAGGCTGCATCGTCCAATAGCCATCGCGGTAATAGGTCCGCGCCGGAGCGCTATAGGCCTGTCCGGCGGCAAGGCCGGCGAAGGCGCCGTTTTCGTCGCGCCTTATGCTGGAAAGGGCCGCATGTATGCCCTGGCTGACCATGCTGCGCATCAGCGGGTCGGCCTCAGGCATCATGTCGCAACGCGCCACATATTCCTCGGCTTCGGTGATAATGGCTTCACTGGTGAGATCGAGCGCTCTCTCGGCTTCATTTCTCGAGGCACCGCCGGCAATCCGCAGATCGGACTCTTGAGCTTCCACGATAAGGGCGCCCCAGCCCATTTCGAAAATCTGCCGATGGCCGCTGCGGGACACCTTCGCTTTCGCGTCTCGCCCATCAGGCTCGTGCCACCAGGCGCAACGGCGCGCTGGATAGACGCCCTGCAGGCTCACTCCTTTGATCAGCATCACCGGCAGCGACTGCGCGACGAAAACACCGCCCTGTTTCGAGACGAGCCGGTTCGGAGCGTAACTATATGGGCCGGCGATCGGAGAAAACCGCACGCGCCCCAAGCTGCCGGCACCCCAAAGGGCAAGATCGGCATATCCGTCCGGATGAACATCCGCCTGAAGGCGTGGCGCCATTATAGGCAGCAATACGCCGGCGTCGGCTGAAAGCTGTCCATCCGTCGAGGGCTTTATCATACACAGGTCCCCGACAGCCGCGTTGAGGAACCCGTAGAACGCGAAACGGAGAAACAGCCGAACCAGCCTGAGCCGATTCCTCTTCGGGCGATCTTGGCGCGTGCGCGCTGACCCAGACAATATGTATGGTGCATACTTGTCCACGACCCTCTTCAATCGCGCATATGATTACGCGTTGATCCCCAGCCTACAGGCGGCCCCTCTTTTGTCAAGGACGTAGACAAATTGTCGACTTCCGTGTACTGAATTCGGCTAACGAGACGAGGGTTGAGGACTAAACCCGCCATTTCGCGATGGTTGAGAACCGGACCGACCTTACATTAGGGATACACCTCGAACTAATTGGAACGAGCAGCCGGATGGCAACGACCTCTTCTATCGTACAGACTCCCATCGCACGAAAAATCTCGACCAACGCGGTGATCCGGACCGTGTTGGCCAAGGGGAAGATCTCTCGCGCCGATATTGCCAAGCTGACCGGCTTATCGAAACAGACGATTTCCGATGTCGTGCGCGATCTTGAGGATGAAGGGTGGCTGAAAGCTGTCGGGCAGACCGATGGTCGTCGCGGCCGGAATGCGATCATCTATGAAATCAACGCAAGCGCGGGCCTGGCTGTCTCCATCGATCTCGGAGGCACCAAGATCGCTGCGGCTATCTGCGATCTGTTGGGCAACGTCGTTGCGGAAACCAAAATGCCCACCGATCCACGCGGTGGACCGCATCTCGTCAACCAGTTCAGCGACCTGATCACTCAACTCGCACTTGCGGCAGGGACGACTGCCGACAAGCTGCGTCTCGTCGTTCTCGGCAGTCCCGGCGTTCTCGATCCGGCTACCGGACATATCAATGTGGCGCCGAATATTCCCGGCGTGGACGCGATGGATCTGCGGCAATCGTTCAGCGACAAGATGGGCATACCGGTGATCATCGAAAATGACGTCAACCTCGCCGCGCAAGGGGAGAGATGGCGGGGACACGGCGTCGATGTCGGCAATTTTGCTTTCGTGGCGCTTGGCACCGGCGTCGGCATGGGCATTATCGCCAATGGCGCGCTGTTGCGTGGTGCCCGTGGCGCGGCCGGCGAAATCGCCTATCTTCCACTCGGCGGCGATGCTTTTGATCCCGGCGGTTTTACACTGGGAACCTTCGAGAGCGCGGTCGGCAGCGTTGCGATGCTGCGGCGCTATACCGGTTTCGGCGGCCGCAACGCTTCTACCGTGGCCGACCTCTTCGCGGCGTTCAATGCAGGCGAAACGAGCGCTATCGCCGCAATCGAAGAAACGGCGAGGCTGGTGGCCGTCGCTATTGCCGCCATCGGAGCAACTCTCGACCCCGAGCTGGTGATCACCGGCGGCAGCATTGGTGCAAGGCCGGAACTCGTAAACGCCATCCGCGGTTTTCTGCCGCGTTGCACCCCCTACCCGCCGCGCATCGAGATCAGCCGCTTCGGCAACCGCGCCGCCCTCATGGGAGGCATGGGGATCGCCGTCGAGCGCATGCATGACGATCTGTTCGGTGTAAAATTGCGGGAGGCTTGAACATTACGGCAGGTCGCAATCGGCCGCTGCGCCACTTGCGAAGCGCGGCAAATGCGCTAGATTTTGCGCCATGATCACAGCAACGCAGATACGCGGCGCGCGCGCCATGATCGGAATGAGCATCGAAGAGCTCGCCGCCGCAAGCGGCCTGCCGGTCGAGATCGTGACGGCGTTGGAAAAGGGCGAGTTTGAGGGGGAGCCGCATGCGCTGTTCGACGTGCGCAGTACCCTCGAGGCGCATGGCATCATCTTCCTGTCGAGCGGCAATCAAGATGAAGGCGGTCCCGGCATCCGGTTGCGGGCACGCACATCAACCGATGACGGCATCCGGCCGGAAAATCTCAATGCCGCCAATGATGACTGACCAGATCTATCCGTCAGGTTTCGCGGTCCCATCCTTTATTGCGGGAACCAGGTATCAGAGATAGGTCTTGGCAAGGTCGGCGAGTTTGCCGCCGTCTCTCACGCCCTGCCTGTAAAGCTGAATGATAACCGCACCGATCCTCTCGGCTTCCGGCGTCGTTCTGACCAGGCCGCGTTCGTCGCAGACCTTGTCGAGCACTTGCGAAAGCAGGTCGAGATCTTCCGAAAAGAGCGGTAGATCATGCGGATGAATTGATGATCGTAACATCACGCCGCACTTCCCTCCGAGGGCAAACGCCTACACGCTTGCATCGCCGGCCGCCCTCCGCAACCGGCAATGAAGTTATTATGCGTGAGGGTCCTAACTTTAGCAACTGCGCAAATTCCTGCGGAAGAAATTTTCCTCCCCGCGCGTGCAGCGTGTTTTGCAGGAGGGATCTGCGAATGCAACGTTGAGTAAAAAACACTTTCCCTCCCCGTCCAAGTCTTATCTCCAGCCACCAGCCTGATCGTTTCCACCGCCCGCGACGCCGTCGAATATCTGAACCGATGGCCGGGCAAGCGGGGGCGCGATTATCGCGTTGAGCTCCAATATTGTCCTGATGCGCTCGATCGGCTGCGCAGCCCGCACGCCACAGGAGTTTCCTTTGTCACAGCGGCGAAGGCCACAGGATTACCGGTGTGAGAGCGGCTCAGGCGTGTTGCGCTTTTTTCAAATTCGCTGTTCGCGGCTTGATCCTGATCCCGGCGTTGCCGTAACGTGCTTCAGCCCTTGCAGCGGCCGCCAGCGGCGATGAACGGCGGATCGATGAAGCCTTCGGTGATCACCTTAGCGGTCAGCTCCATCACTCGTTCCTCGGCAAGTTCGGCAAGCGCGAGGGCGACGTCGCCCTCCGACCAACCGGCCTTGACCGCCTCGTCCGACAGAGCTTGGAAAGCACCGGCAAGGGCCTGCCTGCAAGTTAGAGTCTGGTTCATATCCACCATGCGCTCGCACCAGGCAATCTCTGAGAGGAACAGTCCTAATCTACACATATTCGCAAAAATGCGAAACGCTAAAAGGTTCTCTGAAATTCAAAACCAAGCCTGTCGGCCTAAAACTCTGTACAGTCTTAACAAAATAGACAGCTTTTCGTCCGTCTATTGATGGGCTTCAAAAATAACCAGAAAAGCTATTTTTCGACCACTCCCGTCAAGGGAGCATTTCATCACATGATTTACTTCACGTGGTCAAAATCAAATCAGATAGACTGACGATTTTCTCCACCTGATGACATGGATCCGAAGTCCGGCCGTTTTCAGCATCTTCGCGTTCAACTGTCAATCAGCTCCGGGATATTCCCGCCGCGAGCATGACCATCACTCGCATCGTGGTGAAGAGGAGCTTAAAGCGGTTCGGCCGATGGGCATCGGAGGATGCGGCGAATGCCGACCGGCGTTGATCACCTTATTACCATAACGGCACCACACTGCCGTCAAAGTCCGCCGTACCATTGCCTCGGCACGTGCAATTTTTTCAGGAGGTAAAATGTCTATCGAACTGGACGCTACTACCTATGTTCACGCCAAGCCGACGACTGCTCATTCCTATATCCTGCCGACCGTTGTCGATGTTCTTGAAAACACTTTCCACGAGGCTAGCGAAACGGCGGTCTTTGATCTCGGCTGCGGCACCGGCGGCGCTGCCTCGGTGCTTGTGGAGAAAGGCTACGACGTCGTGGGCGTCGATCCGTCGGAGGACGGTATTGCGAAAGCGAAAGCGGTCCATCCCGATCTTCCGCTGGAAATCGGTTCCGGCTACGACGATCTTTCCAGCCGCTACGGGACCTTCGATGCGGTGATCAGCATAGAGGTGGTGGAGCATGTTTACGACCCGAAGGCTTTCTCGGCAACCATGTACGATCTGGTGAAACCGGGCGGCATTGCGGTCGTCTCGACGCCTTTTCACGGTTACTGGAAAAATCTGGCTTTGGCCGTAAGCGGAAAGATGGATGACCATTTCATGCCGCTCAAAGAGCATGGCCACATCAAATTCTGGTCCCCGGGGACGCTCAGCACGCTGCTGCTCGACACAGGTTTCGAAGACGTCGACTTCGAATATGTCGGAAGAATTCCGCTTCTGGCAAAATCGATGATTGCAATCGCGCAGAAACCGCACTGACGGCCCGTTCTCTACCGCAGCCACGCACGCGCTGCACTCACATTTATCGTGATGTTCTGACTGGGATTTCAAGGGGATAAATGGTCGGGGCGACTGGACTCGAACCAGCGACCCCTTGACCCCCAGTCAAGTGCGCTACCGGGCTGCGCTACGCCCCGACCTGCCGAAACGGCTTGATTGCTTTATGAAATCGGCCTTCATAGCGCAAGGGGAAAATGAGGGTCGTGGAATAAAAATAGAACGGAAGCCGTCGAAAAGCACAAATCGGCGCAAACAGTCCCCCGAAAGTCCCACGCGATGTTTCCGATGGCGAATTCGTTGACCACCCTTTCCATTTGAAACGCAAGGCGTGCTCAGCCTTCAATGACGGAGTCTCGTCGTCTGCAGTAGAAGCGAGCTCATTTGCAATCTGCGCCCGACCTTTGGCGATTGCAGCTTTCTTTTCATCAGCGATGGCTTTGACTACCGCCAACCGATGCTCGCGCTTGTGTCGTGCGACTGATGCGCCTACCGGAGTTACATTCACAAATCCAACGCGAGGTGTCGAGGTGGAAACCGGCGGTGCGGAGCATCATGTGCACGTGTTTCTCGCCGGTTCGCAAAACTTCGAATGCGAGTGGTATGCCAGGAAGAAGCTGTTTGCAGATAATGGCTCGGCTAAAGGCTATTGATCGCCAACAGACTCTTGATGTCGAAAAACAATCGCGAAACCGAGCCTGAAGTCCGATGTCACCACATGCGGACATGGTGGGGTTGTTTGATTCACCGCGGTCAGACCACCATTTGCTTTTGGTCTCACTGCTCTACCTCAATCTACAGAGACAGTGGAGGAAGTCGCAGTGCGTAAGCCGATCATATTGTTTGCCTTTGCCGCGTTCGCCCTACCCGCTGATGCGATGGCGCAGTCGCCTGAGCTCGAGGATACCTGCAAATCCGTGGCAAAGAGTTTCTTCATGACCGATCAGCTCGCTATCGGCACCGTGCAATCCTTTCCCGAGTTGAAGCCGCCGGGTGTCCGCATGTCCTATTCGACGCGGCAGGGAACCGCGCCGGCCGAAATGACCGACATATTCGAATGCGAGTTCGACAAGGCGGACAAGCCGCACAACCTGGCGGGCTTCTGCGTGTCGAGCACGTGCTATTCACCGAACGCCGATGACGGTGACCGCAAGCGCCGCTTCGACGAAATGCGCATTCTCCTCAACCGCGCTGAGAAATAGGACGGGCGCCGTGCTCGGTATGATGGCAATCCCGCCAGGCCGGACACTGCGCTTCGCTTCGAAGCGACGCCGGTAGCTGGGGTGCTGATCGACGCTAACATGGAGCACAGCGCCGAGGGCTGCACAGGACCACCCTGGTCGGGATCGCGACCGACTTTTTAAACCGAACTCAACCCACCGTTGCAAGTCAATCAGGCGGAAGTCTCTTACGTCAATATGATTCCACTGACATCAGTTCGCCCGGTAACGTTCAGATTGCGACGACCTTCAGCCGGCCTTCGGCGGTCTGGCGAGGCTGCCACGCCCGATAATTGGCAACCGAAAAATGCGGAGTTTCGAAAGGCGTGGCGTGGGTTTCGGTGACGACGGTGACATCGGCGCCGGCGGCCTCGCCGGCAAGAATGCCGGCAACTGCATCTTCGAAGACCAGGCAGTTCACGGGATCGACGCCGAGGCGATTTGCACCGAGCAGATAACCTTCTGGGCTCGGCTTGCCCGATTTGACAGTTTCACCGCTGATCATCACCTTTGGCATCGGAATGCCGGCTGCAGCCATGCGGCGCCTGGCGAGTTCGATCGGCGCCGAGGTGACGATCGCCCATCTGCCGTCGGGGATAGCGTTGAGGAAGCGGACGGCATCGGGGATTTCGACGATGCCGGCGACGTCCTCCATCTCCTCGGCCAGCAGCAGATCCGCCTCGTGCGCCGGATCAACACCCGGCAAGCCGAGGCCGCGGATCACGTCGGAGGCACGGATGCCGTGAATCGTTTTCAGGAAAACCTCCGGCTCGAAACCATGGCGTCTTGCCCATTCACTCCAGACGCGCTCGACGACGGCAATGGAATTCAGCAGCGTTCCGTCCATATCGAAGAGGAAGGCGTCATAGGATCTATCGAGGACGTCGTGGTGACCGGACACGGGTGTTTCCTTGCGAGCACGAGGCAGCCCGGGCCTCTCCGGCAGGCGAGTAGCCGAGAGCGGCGACGGCGTCAACGTCAGTCGTTGACATCGGGATGCGTGACGTTGCGAACATCGGCCAGACCACGTGCGGCGTCGCGATTGCCGGTTGCGGCGGCGGCTTCGAAGATCCGCATCGCGTCATCATACATTTTCAGATTGAGATAGCAGTAACCGCGCAGAACCATCAGATCGATGCGCTCCTGCTGCAACTGGGCGCGCTGATCGAGATAGATGAGGGTTTCACGGTAACGTCCCGCGTCGAAGGCCGACAAGGCGCGATCGGCGAGGATCGCCACCTGCAGTTCGGTAGCGCGCTGGCGGCTCTGCGGCGCCCTGGTTGCCGCGACGGCGGCATTGCTGGAAAGACCGGCGCGCAGATAGGCGAGACTCTGACCATAGGCTGCGTCTTCGCGGATCTTGCGGACCGGGCTCTGCAACGCCGTCTCGAAGGCCGAGACCGCCTCCATCGGCCGGTTGATATCCATCAGGCACCAGCCGCGCGACAGCGCCTCGCCCGGCCCCAATCGCCCGGCGTCGATGGTCGTCGAACAGTCCCGCGCCTGGCGCGGACCGCGCTCGACAGTCACCGTCTGCATCGCCGGCCTTGCGGCGCGGATGGCGACCTCCGGTTCCGGCTGCCGCACAGTCGGCGGCTCGGTCGGAAGCGGCGCCGTGGAAGCTGCCGGACGCTGCGGCTCTGCCGGCTGGCCCGGCTGCTGCGCCCCGAGCGGCGCTTTTGCGGGCTGCGTATCGGCGCTCGACGCCGGCAAGGAAGTGTCCTGAAGATTGGCGATTCGCGCCGACCGGCCGGCCCAGCCGCGCTGGAGGTCGAGGACACCCTTGCGGTCGTTCAGCTGCTCACGCGTGACGGCAAGGCCATAGGCGGACGGTTCGTCGTCAGGTTTCCAGGCCAGCGCGGTCTCGAACCAGCGCGCGGCGGTCTGGAACTGGTTGAGAGAACGGGCATACCAGCCGAACTGCTGCGCCGTCGGCACATATTTCCGGGCGATGACTTCGGCTGCGATCCGATGAAGCACTTCCTCGGTCAGATCGGCCGGCGGTTGCAGCGCCATCAGGTTGGCGGTGGCGGCAAGATAGGTCGCGGTCGCATCATCGGAATCGGCGCGCCAGCGGAACATCACGTCCTCGGCTTCCCGCGGCGCCTTGCGGGCGATCAGCGCCAGCGCCAACCCCTGCGAGGCGGCCGCCGTATCCTCCCTGTCGCGGGCGGCACGAAACCACTTTTCGGCATCGGCAGGGTTGTTGCGGCGAAGCTGGTGCCAGCCGAGCAGCAGCGCATCGGAGGCCAGTCCCTGGCTTTCGGCAAGCTTTTCGAGGTGAGCGATATAGTTCGGCGCAATGGCGAGCTTCGGATCGTCGTTACTTTCAGCGACGAAACGTCGGGCAAGGTTGTCGCGGATTGCATCGAATTCCCTGCTGCCGTCGACAGCTGGTTTTTCCAGCGCCAGCAGCGCCTGCATCGGCTGGTAGTCGAGCAGGGTCGAGGCTTTTTCGACCGTCGCCTGCCGTTCGGCAGCGTCGGTGCAGTTCTTCAGGATATAGGCATAAGCATCCTGCCCGCGCTGCGCCCTCTCCGTCCGGATGAAGGCTTCGGCGACACGCCAGAGCACGTCGACCTCGCTGCAGGTGAGCAGGCTCGGCGTCGCCGCGGCGATATCGACCACGGTCGCATATTGCCTGAGATCCGAAGCGTTGATGAGGCGGGAGCGGGCCTCGGCGACACCAAGCCGCTCGAGCAGATCGGCCGGCGGCTGCCATCCGGCGTCGGCGGCCTGACGGTCGGCGAGCGCTTTGCGCAACTCGGCATAGCGGCCATCGGAATAAAGCTTCCACATGGCCTCGAGCTGCTTGTCGCCGTTTTGCGGCACGGCGAGCGGATCGGCCGGCGGAACCCAGTTGGGATAAAGCGCCTGAAGCCGAGAGATTTCGGCCTGCAGGCGCACTTTGTCGCCCCGGCTGGCAAAATAGCGAAGCGCGCTTTCATCGACGGCAGGCGGCGCGGACGCCGCAGCCTTTTGAGGCGCCGGCGGCTCGGAAACGATCGGCGGCGCGACCGGGGCCGGCTCCGCAGCTGTCTGAGGCGCATCGGGTTGCGGTGCTGCCGGCTGCTCTGCAGCGACATTCGACTCACCGCTGCCCGGTGCCGGTGACGAAGTGATCGCTTCGATCCTGTCGGCGACGGTTTCGGCATTGAATTCGGAATTGCCCGCGGGAGCGTCGTCCGGCTTGATGCGGCCCATCATCAACAGCTCCGGCCCCGGCCTGTCTGCGGAGCCAAGGCCGAGCTTTTGCTGCAGGGCGCCACGATCCTTCAGTCCGGTGACGAGGGTCGCCACCACGACTGCCGCTGACATCGCCACGAGAGAAGCTTTCACAGACACTCCGGATGCTTCTCCCCGATAAAGGCCAGCCCCAGCAATTGAAGCGTGGCCGGATAATAGAGCGTGGGTGCGAATTGCAGAGCCGAGACCGGCAGCCTGGTCCCGTCGACTACACAGGCCACAACATCATTAACAATTCTATAACCCGGATCCAGCAACACGGTCTTCGGCCGGCCTGTGGTCAGATCGATCGTGGCCGGAATGCCATTCTGCGACATCCCCATTCGCAGGCGGTTCAACAGCGCCTTGTCTGTGATGCCGCCGCGCGCGAGATAGAGCGGGATGCGAAGGGCATTATAGGCAAATTCGGCGTCGAAACCCTCTGCCGGTCGCGGTGGGCCACTGAGGCTGACCCATTCGGCAGGAAGCTTGCGCGGACCGAATTGCATCGTCTTCAACAGCGCCACGCCATCGTCCGACAGCTCTTTCCAGGCATCGGAGGGAGCAAGCGCTGCCATGACAGGCATTGCCTCGTAAATCCAGTAGGAAGGATTGACGACGGGGCCGTCGTCACGATCGGCGGCGCCAAAACCTTCGCTGCCCGGCATCAGCAGCGTCCGGCCCGCCGAGTGGACGACGGCCTTCGCAAGCAGCGCCTGCGCCATGCGGGAGGCGGCGAGGATATAGTCGTTGCGCTTCCATGCGGTGCCGGCAAGCGCCAGGGCATAGGCGATCAGCATGTCGCCATCCGTGGCATTATTGGTGTCGGTCACGTGCGGCTTGACGTTGGGATCCCATTTCCAGACGGCCAAGCCATCGTCGCGCAACAGCAGCTCGGTACGGGTAAAATACCAGATCTGCTCGAAATCCGCGGGGCTCGCCGAGAGATAAGCGAGCAGCATGCCATAGCCCTGTCCTTCGCTATGGCTGATATTGCTATTGCCGTTATCGATGATCCGGCCACTCGCATCGAGAAATTTCGCCTTATAGGCAGACCACGCATCGGCATTGATCATCGCCTGCTGTGCAGCGGCGGAGGGGCTTACGGAGGCGAATGTAACCGTCGCCGCAAGCAGAAGCACGCGCCACCACCTCATTTGGACCGGCCCAGCGTTTTGAGCATGCGCGAGGTAGCGACGCCGATCAGCAGCACGAAGACGACGAGCAGCGAAGCATAGGAGAGGATATTCGTCGACAACCAATTGGCGGCGATCAAGCGGTAATTGGCGATCGACCAAGGCGTGGACGGGACGAAATCGAAGCGGGTGACGGGCACCGTATCGATCTTGCCCGTCTTGCTCGAATAGGTGGTGATATGGCCTGATATCTGCGGCCAGTTCAGCTGACCGGTCAGCACCTCGAGCCCTTCGCGCAGATCCTTCGCCGAGGGTGCCGCCACCACGGTCCACGTACCCTCTCCCAAAGGGCTGGAGCCCTGCGCAATCATGAGCGTGTCGGCGTTGGACGGGGTGAAGACCTTCTCGGCGCCGGGGATAAACTGCAGCGAACTGCGGGTGATATCGAAATTGCGCCCCAGCCATTCACGGAAGGCAGTGATGCGGCTGCGCAAGATACCGCCGCTCACCTTGGAATTCCACTCCTCGAAGGCCGTGCCGGTATCGACGACGCCTGGCTGCGTGTCGGCCACCGGACGCCACGAGGCTTGGCTCGCCGTCGAGATGTTGGCCTGCGTCAACGCGGTTGCCGGCATCTGCGAAATCGAGCCGATGAAGATGGCGTCCCGATCGCCGATGGTATTCGGCGAGGCCACGGTTTCGACGGCGATCGGATGACCGGCCATCACCGCCATCTGACCGAGCAGCGTAGCGGCGGCCGAAAGCGTATCGGCATCGACGCGATCGATGAAGAGCGGCGTCGGTTCCGTCGCCCGGCCATAGGGATAAGCTGTGCCGGACATTGCGGCCAGATTCGGACGCTGCCCGACGCGGGCAAAATCCGGAATGTGCACTTCGGAGGTATCGAACAGGGCAAAACGGGGATTGGCATTGGCGGTAGCACCCGGAGCACAAGCGGCATCGTCCTTCGTCATCAGGATCGTCTCGATCGCAATCGTATTGAGGCCGGGTTTGAAGTGGCGCATCGTCACGCGGATCGGCAGATGACGGAGAATGCCGCCGGTGGTCGAAGTAAGCGGCACGGTGGAGGCGATGTTGTCGTTGACGTAGATATCGATATGGCTGCCGGGAAGCACATTGTCAGTATAGGCGGCGTCGAGCAGCACCTTGGCCTCGCCATAGGCATTGGCATAGAAGTCGGCCGGCACGGCGACATTGAAGCTGGTGCGGAACCGCCGGCCGGAAAATTCCGTGGTCTTCACGCCGAGTTGCGAGAGGGCGATGCTGGTGTCGGAAAAGACCAGCGGCGCATTCGGCGCGCTCCAGCGCTCGGTGGTCAGTGCATCGCGGCGGACGTCCGCGGACCTGTCAGTCGGCGAAACGATGGTATCGATCGCGGAGGAGACTGCTTGCCATGAGGGGCCGCTGATCAGAAGCACCGGCGAGCCGCTGCGCGGATCGGTCACGAAAGCGGCGAGCGGCGCGCTTTCGGCCCCGGGCGGCAGACCGAGAAACAACGGCCGCAGTTCCGCGGCGGTCCCGACGAGCACACCGAGCTTGCCAGGACCGGCGGCCGGAAGGGAGGCGGTGCTGAAGGCAAATATCTGGTTCGGCATGCTGCTCAGCACCGACAGGCCCTGTGCCAGCCGCAACAACGGCTTGATCGTCCCCGGCTGCTCCAGCGCCGGGACGACGATATCGAACTCCGTCCTGCCCGCGCCATCGATGCCGATGGCGCGGATCGCGTCGGCGCTCGAAAGCTCCGCGGCATTCCCGCCGGCAAAGCTCAGATAGGTTCCGGCCGGATCGATATTCGACCATAATTCATAGGTGGACTGGATGCTGCAGTCGGTGCGGTGGCGCTGCTCTGCCTGGAAGGTCACGAGATTGGCGCCCGGCTGCAACAAGCCGGGGGGAACTTCGAAAGTGACGGCGGAAGAGCCGTCCGCCGAGCTGACCCGCTGCTGACCGATCGGACGATTGTTGAGATAGACGGTCAGCGCGGATGCTTCCGGCGCGACGACGATCGAATTCTGATAGGCGAAGGTGAAACTTGCCTTGGCGGCCGCCTGCTCGGGCGTCAGATAGACAGACCATGACCGGCGGTCATATTCGCCATTGAGGCTGAATTTCGAAAAGGGCACTAAGTAACGCCTGATATCGCGGTGGCGCGGCTGCGAAGCGGCATTCGCCGCGCCGGGCTGAAGCGCCGGCGCTGCCGGCTGCGGCACGACAGTGATCGGCGCAGGAGCGGGTGCGGGCGCAACGGAAATGGGTGGCGTGACAGGTACCGGCGCCGTCGCTGCGGGCGGAGCAGGCGGCGTCAATCTCGGGGCAGTAGACGCGCCGGGCGGACGCTCGCCGGACATGTCGAAGGGCGCCGTCTGCGCCTGGGTGACAGCGGGGGCATGCAACAGGAGGAGCGCGGCGGCGACGATCTTTCTCATCCGGCATTGACCTTTGCCGCCCGCTGCTGCGCCTCCCGCTCCGGCCGCATGCTGCGGAAGAGGTAAACCAGGCCGCGGCTGGTCTGATAGAGGGACAGGCCGAGAAACCAGATGGTGCCGCGAATGAGACCCGGATTGCGGCGCCGAGATTCCTGGAACTGGGTCCACTGATCGGAATTGGCAAACATCAGATCGGCGATCAGGCGATGATCAAGCGCGCTTTTCGGCACGTATTGGCAGCCGACATTGCTGATATCGCCTGATGGCTCGATGTTGCGGACGATCAGCGGCAGGGTTTCCAGATCTGCACCGCTATAGGGCCGGAAACGCATCTCGCCGGGGGCGCCGACGAGCAGTTCATCGAGATGCTTGTTAAAGATATGCAGCCTTGCGCCATGGACGGAGACGTCCTCGATCGAGGCCGCATACCACTTGCCATTGGCATAGAACTCGCAGCGCCGGTTGACGCGGACGCGCCGGGACAACGCGCGCTCGCCACGTTCCGATACGACGCCGAGTGCGCAGCCGGCCATGATCAGATTGATCATGTTCCACCCGCCGACGACAAGTGTGACGTCTGCCTTATAGGGCTCGGCATAGATCCTGTAGAAGGTAATGACGAGCGCGATGATCTGCACCGCAAAGATCACGAAGAAGGGGCGGCTGATCTCCGACAGGCGGCTGACGGCGATCGATTCATCCTTGGCGGTAACCTTGAAGGTCGGCTTCCGCGGATTGAGCATGACCGAGACGACAGCTGGCAGCAGATGCACCGTCTGGACATATTCGTAAAGCTCGGAAATCCAGGGCCAGCGGAAGGATCCGTAGAGGTAATTCTGCATCATCAGGTTCACGAGCATATAGGCAAGCGTATAGGCAAGGAATTCGCCGCCGGAGGCCGTGAAAATTTCCAGGTCGAAGAACAGGTAGAAAAGCGGCGCAAACAGGAAGATCGTGCGCGGGAACGGGAAGAGCCAGAAAAGCGTGGATGACATGTAGCACAGGCGCTGCGGGATCGACAGGCCGCGCTTCAGAAGCGGGAAGCGGAAGCGCAGGATCTGCATCATACCCTGCGCCCAGCGGCTGCGCTGGCCGATGAAGCTCGCGAAGGTGGCCGGTTGCAGCCCGGCGATCAGCGGCTTGTCGACATAGATGCTGTTCCAGCCGCTGCCATGGAGAGCCAGCGCCGTCTCGCAATCCTCGGTAATGCTGATGCCCGAAAACCCGTTCTGGGATTCGAGCGCCTTGCGGCTCAAGACTGCAGCCGAGCCGCAGAAAAAGGCGGCATTCCATTTGTCGAGGCCGCGCTGGATGATGCCGTAGAACATCTCATTCTCGCTCGGCATTTTTTCGAAAGTGCGCAGATTGCGTTCGAGCGGGTCGGGATTGATGAAGAAATGCGGAGTTTGGACGAGAAAGAGCTTCGGGTCGTCTTCGAAGTAGCCGACCGTCTCGAGCAGGAAATCGCGAGCCGGCGCGTGGTCCGCGTCGAAAACGGCGATGAGTTCCCCGGTCGAATGTTTCATGCCGTTGTTGAGATTGCCGGCCTTGGCATGCTCGTTGCGGTCGCGCGTGAGATAAGTGACGTCAAGATCCTGGCAGAGCTGCTTCAGCTCGCCATGGCGGGCCGCCGCCGCCTGGGCCTCGAGCAACTTGCCGGAATTGCGCTTCTGCATGGTGCCGCCGTCGTCGAGCAGCCAGACATGCAGCTTGTCGGCCGGATAGTCCATCGCCTTGGCGGCAGCCAGCGTGTTTCCGAGAAGGCCGGCATCCTCGTTATAAGAAGGCACGAACACATCGACATGGGGCAAGCGCCCGGGATTGGCGGCTCGCGATGGGCGCGGCGGGAGCGGTGTGGCGACGATGAAAAGGCTGAGCGCCAGCATCGCGACGCTGTACATTTCGGCAAGGTAGAGAAGCAAGCCGGGAATGAAATTCTCAGGCTGGTTCAGCGGCGGCAGGGTGTTGGCGGTGCGCCAATAGACGTAGCGCAGCACGATCGACGTTCCGAAGGCAAGCGCCACCAGGCGCCATGTCCCCTCGCCCTTCAGTATCTTAATGAGCGCCATCACCGAGACGACCGTAATGCTGGTGATGAGCTGGGTCTGCAGATTAACCGGCAGAGTGATCAGCACGATCATGCAGAGCGAAACAACGGCCCATATGAACACACTGCGGGCTTTGCGCATCGACGTTCCTTCGAAATTGCGCCGGGGCACCGTCTGTTACCCGGGGGCATACTCTATC
Source organism: Rhizobium sp. L9 (assembly GCF_002531885.1). Classification (NCBI taxonomy): domain Bacteria; kingdom Pseudomonadati; phylum Pseudomonadota; class Alphaproteobacteria; order Hyphomicrobiales; family Rhizobiaceae; genus Rhizobium; species Rhizobium sp. L9. The sequence continues at coordinate 129,994 of NZ_NWSZ01000007.1, forward strand.
TCCGGCAGACGGCCGTCATGCCCGCGTCGCCTATGCAATCCGGCGAGGGCACCGTGACGCCGATCGCTCTTGCCGATTGTTCCAGTGGCGCGGCGGCCGGATCCGGCGCGGCACTCGTCTGTGGCGCCTCGCTCGGCAGCGGCACGCGCGGACCGATCGGCGTCGGCAAGGGCGCGGCGTCCTGCACCGGTTGCTGGCTTGGGGCGCTACGAACCGGAGCTGTCCGCGGCAGGCGCACTACCGCAGGGGCCGGCTCATAGCCGAGCGGCATCGGGCTGGCGCGATATCCGCCCTCATCGGGATAGATCGGTTCGCCGGTACGACCGAGCGCCGCGCTGGCTGGGGGCGGGTTACCGTACGGGTTCCAGGTCGGGCCATCGAAGGTGCCGGTGATGGTATAGCCGTAGACGATGCCGAGCAGTTGGCGCTCGGTTGCGCGAGCATCGCACAGGCGCAGGCGCAGCTGGATCATGCCGAAATTGCGGGCCTGGGTATTGGCGGCCGCGCTCGAGCGGATCTGCTGCCAGGCATAGATGCAGGTATCGCCGGCGCGACTGCGGCCGGAAGCATAGCCGAAGGGGCCATATGCGTTCTGCAGGAAGGTCGCCGATGTCGTCATCGGCACGCCGGGAGCCGAACGGGCCACCTCGCGAGCAATGCCGCTCTCGTTGATCATGCTGAAGCTGGCATTGCCCATCCCGGGATTGGCCCCGGAAGCGCCGAAGAACTCGGCTTTCAGAAAATTCTGCCCGGGTACGGAAGATGAGGTGAACAGCGAGACCGTCTGCTCGACACCATTGCCGCGCTTGCGCTCCACGACGCTGACAATCGACGGCCCGCCCGGCGGCGGCAGGACCAGCGCCTTTTCAGGGGCCACCGTCTCCGGTCCGGAAGGCTGTCGCACACCGCCTGTCGACGTGCAGCCGGCCATCAGACCCGCCACGGCCAACAGCGATATCGTCTTCCCCAACCGCATGTCTCGAGCCGCCGTAATCCTCTTTCCAGAAACCCATTCGCAGACCGAAACGCGCCGGATCGTCGAATCAACGGCCATCCGGCCGTTCACGTGACATAAATCGCCGACATGGTTAACGAAGGGTAAAGAGCCCGGCTGTGATGCCACCAGACGACTCGCATTGAACATGATTCGGACGGCTCAACCGTATGGTGCATAAAGGGGTTTAGCAACAAACAATCGGCGCGCTGGCCTCTGTCACGACATCAAGGCGGCGGAACTATGCCGTATGGCCGGCGTTGCGTTGATGTCTAGAATCCACAAGGAGAACACCACATGCGCAAGATCATGCTGACTACGGCCGCGATGCTGACCATCTGCTCGGCGGCCTTCGCACAGAGTACAGTGGTTGTCACTGATCCAGCACCAACCGGCTCCGTCGTCCTGCCAGGCGAGGTGCGTACCTATGTCATGGAGCAAAACACGCCATCCGTCGTCTATGACGGCGAAATCACGGTTGGCGCGACGCTGCCGGATACGATTGAGGTCCATACCGTGCCCAATGCCGACGGCTATGCCTACACCGTGGTGAACGAGCGTCGCGTGATCGTCGAGCCGAAGACGCATCGGGTGATCCAGGTTCTCGAATAAGGAATTGGGGCTGGGGGCGCGCAGCCTGCACGCCTTCACGTTCCCTCATCTTCCGCGGTCACCGGGACGTTCAAGAGTTCGCGGATTTTATGGGCGAGTTGCTCCAGGCTGAATGGCTTGGCGAGCAGCGAAACGCCATGATCAAGCACGCCATTGTGGACGATGGCATTACGCGTGTAACCAGTGGTGTAAAGAATCCTGATTCCCGGCCATTTTACCTGAACGGCATCCGCGAGCTGACGTCCGCTCATCTGCGGCATAACGATATCGGTGAAGATCAGATCGACGTCGGGGTTCTCCTCCAAAAGGAGAAGCGCCTCCACGCCGCTTGCCGCCTGCAACACGCTGTAACCGAGTTCATGGAGGCTTTCGGCGGTCATGGTGCGGACATGTTCATCGTCCTCCACCACCAGGATAGTATCGTTAACGCTCCCTTGAGGAATCGGCTGGGCGCCGGCGGCGGCCAGGCGGGCATCCGCCTTGCCGACATGACGCGGCAGATAGATCTTCACCGTCGTCCCCCGATCGATCTCCGAATAGATCTTGATGTGGCCGCCGCTCTGTTTGATGTAGCCGTAGACTTGGCTCAGCCCGAGACCGGTTCCCTTGCCGGGTCCTTTGGTGGTGTAGAACGGTTCGAAGGCGCGGTCGATTACATCGGCCGACATGCCGATGCCGGTGTCGGTGATACTGATCATCACATACTGGCCCGCCTCGACTTCCGAATGCATCCGCGAATATCGCTCGTCAAGTTCGGTGTTGGCGGTCTCGATCGTCAGATGACCGCCGCCGGGCATGGCGTCGCGCGCATTAACGGCAAGGTTCAGCATGGCGTTTTCGAGTTGGCTGAGATCGGCGAAAGTCGGCCAGAGGCCGCCGGCAAGCACAGTCTCGATTCGGATATGTTCGCCGAGCGTGCGCCGGAGCAACTCCGACATGCCGCCGACCAGCTTATTGACGTCGATCATCTCCGGGGCCAGTGGCTGCTGACGAGAGAAGGCCAGAAGACGTGCGGTCAATACCGCCGCTCGCTGGGCGCCGTCTCTGGCGTTCTGAAGGGAGTTCAGCAGGCGCGGATCCTCGTGTCCGGTCATCCGCCGCTGAGCGAGATCGAGATTACCGATGATGATTGCCAGCATATTGTTGAAATCATGGGCGACGCCGCCCGTGAGCTGACCGATCGTCTCCATCTTCTGCAACTGGCGCACCTGCGCCTGGGCGGCGGCATTCTCTTCCATCTCATGCCTGAGTTCGGCAGTGCGCTGCACCACCGTTTCCTCAAGGCGCGCATTGAAACTGTTGAGCTCGCTGCGGAGGCGACTCTGCCTGCCATAGGAGACAATAATCGTTTCCATCAGACCGATGATGATCACCGCATTGATGAGAAAGGTCGCAAGACCGATCCATTGGCCGGCGCTCACCGGCCAGAAGGCATCGTGCGGTTCGACGAAAAACTGCTGGACGAGGAAACCGGCGAGCATGGCCGCCACGAAGCCAGGCCCGGCGCCGCCTATGAAACTTGCGAGCAGGATCGCCGGAAGGAAGCTCAGGAAAGGAAATCCGGAGAGGTAATCACTGGCGGCAAGTCTTAGAAGAAAGGTCAGACCGACGAAGGCAACGGCCAGCGGATAGGTATAGCCCGGCCTGTGACGCAGCCAATCCGTGGCACTCAACAAATCCATTCGATACCCCTTCTCGGCCGTCGCGGAAACGGCATCCCAGCTTTTGCACATCGAATTTCGCCGGGCAATATGCTGTTTCCAAAGCGCGGCGCGATCTTTCAGATTCGCTTGCCGCACCTTGGATTTTTATGTTTACACATATCGGCGTTTCAAAACGGCTGCACTGTTTTGTGCGACAAGTTTTCCACCACTGCGCGTGGCGTCTTGACGGGCTTCGCGAGCGGTCCACATAAATCTTCGTGCCCCGGCAGGGGAATGGGGGGACGGGATCATGAAAGACATATTCATTGTCGAGGACGATGCGCTGATCGCCATGTTGCTCGAGGACATGCTGAGCGATCTCGGCTATCGGGTTCGTGCGAGCGCGCCGGATCTGGAACGGGCGCTCGCAACCGCCAGGGACGCGGAGTTCGACGCTGCAATCCTCGACGTCTCCCTCGCCGGCCGTAGCTCGCTGCCGGTCGCAAAGCTGCTCGACGAACGCGGCAAGCCCTATCTCTACGCAACGGGATATGGCAGCGCCCCGGAAGGCAGCAGCCCCAGCGCGCTCCCGGTGCTGCGAAAGCCGTTCCAGCTCAGTGAGCTCGAACAGGCGATGAAGCAGCTTTGCGGAACCTAATCAGCGCACCTGATCGAGCAGACGCTTGCATTCCAGGAGGTCGTAGAGCGCCTCTTGAAGCAGCGCCCTGTCTTCCTTGCCGACGCTCGATTTGCCGATCGACACTTCCGGCTGCTCGTCGTCGCCGGCGACGAAATTGAAGAACCGGCGGGTGATCGGCGGCTTGGCGCGGCCGACAATCTGATCCTCCTCCGCCATGCCGACACGCGGTTCCCCGGCGCTTGCCTCCTGCGCACCCGAGGCAAGCGCCTCGACACTGGCGAGATCGCCGTGGCCGACCGAGATGACGAACTTGTTGCCGTTGGTCTTCAGAAGCTTCTGCACGCCCTTGATCGTATAGCCGTGATCATAGAGCAAATGCCGGATGCCCTTGAGGAGGTCGACGTCCTCCGGCCGGTAGTAGCGACGGCCGCCGCCGCGCTTCATCGGCTTTATCTGGGGAAACCGTGTCTCCCAGAAGCGCAGCACATGCTGCGGCAGATCAAGATCGTCTGCGACTTCGCTGATGGTGCGAAAGGCATCGGGGCTCTTGTCCAACGTCATATGCTACGCAACCTCGCAGGCTCAATCCAACGGCGACTCACCATATTTCAAAGGTTTGGCGTCGACAATTCAAGTCATGTCTCGACGTTGCGCACAGGGGATCCACCAGCGCGAGAAAAAACACGCACCAAGAAGAGGAAGTCCGATCTCAGAGAGCCGGATTCTGCGGCTTCAGCTTGACCTTGCGGGAGACATGCGCCTTGAGGATACGTGTCTTCAGGACATTCGAAGCCTTGAAGGTCATCACCCGGCGGGGAGAGATCGGAACCTCCTCGCCGGTCTTCGGATTGCGGCCGATCCGCTCGTTCTTATCGCGAACCTGAAAGGTCGCGAAGGAGGAAAGCTTGACGGTTTCGCCACGGACAATGGCGTTGCAGATTTCGTCGATGACGGTTTCCACAAGTTCAGCGGATTCGGTCCGGGAAAGACCAACCTTGCGGAAAACGGATTCCGCCAGGTCTGCTCGCGTCACTGTTTTTCCGGTCATGGTTTCCCCGCCCATTACAAAATATTTTTTGAAAGCGAACGAAGAGTATTTGTCTTGCGCCTCACGGTCAAGCTCTTGTTCGCCGCCAGTTTTTTAGGATTCGTGCTTACCAGCGGAGCAGAACAGCGCCCCAGGTGAAGCCGCCGCCCATCGCTTCGAGCATCACGAGGTCGCCCTTTTTGATGCGGCCGTCGCCGGCAGCGGTCGCAAGCGCGAGCGGGATCGAGGCGGCTGAGGTATTGCCGTGCAGATCGACGGTGACGACGACCTTGTCCGCATCGATGTTCAGCTTCTTCGCCGAACCGTCGATGATGCGTCGATTGGCCTGGTGCGGCACCAGCCAGTCGAGGTCTTCGGCAGTTGTCCCAGTCGAATCGAAAGCGGCCTGAATGACATCGGTGATCATGCCGACTGCATATTTGAAGACCTCGCGGCCTTCCATGCGCAGCTTGCCGACGCTGCCCGTCGTCGACGGTCCGCCATCGACATAAAGCTTGTCCTTGTGCGAACCGTCGGAGCGCAGATGCGCGGTCAGCACACCGCGATCGGCAGACGTGCCCTCGCCTTCTGCCGCCTCGAGCACGATCGCGCCGGCGCCATCGCCGAAAAGCACGCAGGTGGTGCGATCGTTCCAGTCTAGAATGCGCGAAAAAGTCTCGGCACCGATGACGAGAACGCGCTTTGCAAGGCCGCCGCGGATATAGGCGTCCGCGGTCGTGACCGCATAGACGAAGCCGGTGCAGACGGCCTGGACGTCGAAGGCAAAGCCGTGGCTCATGCCGAGACGGTTCTGGATGTTGACCGAGGTTGCCGGAAAGGTGTTGTCCGGCGTCGAGGTGGCACAGATGATAAGATCGATATCGGCGGGCGTCAGGCCGCCATTGGCAAGGGCCGCACGCGCGGCGGCTTCGCCAAGCGAGGCCGTCGTCTCGTCGTCGCCGGCTACGTAACGCTGGCGGATGCCGGTGCGCTGGACGATCCATTCGTCCGACGTATCGACGATGGCCTCCATATCACGATTGGTCATCACGCGCTTCGGAAGTGCGGCTCCGAATCCGCGAACCACTGAACGGATCATATTCGATTGAACCCCATAGCTCATGCCGCTTCCGGGCCTATGGGAGGCAGCCGCTTGGCATGATATTTCTTAAGATCGTTTTCTATTTTCTGATTGAGGCCGTTCTTAGCCATGTCGTAACCGACCTCGATGGCAGCAGCGATGCCTTCGGCGTTGGCGCCGCCATGGCTCTTGATGACGATGCCGTTCAGCCCGAGAAACACTCCGCCATTGACCTTGCTCGGATCGAGCTTCTCGCGCAGCATATCGAAGGCGCTCTTGGCGAAGAGATAGCCGATACGGGCGAGCAACGTGCGGGACATGGCGGCACGCAGATATTCGGCGATCTGCTTGGCGGTGCCTTCGGCGGTCTTGAGCGCGATGTTGCCGGAGAAGCCTTCGGTGACGACAACGTCGACCGTGCCCTTGCCGAGATCGTTGCCCTCGACGAAGCCGGAATATTCGAGCGAATCGATATTCGCCTCGCGCAACAGGCGGCCGGCCTCCTTGACCTCTTCCTGGCCTTTCACCTCCTCGACACCGACGTTCAGAAGGCCGATCGTCGGGCGTTCGATCTCGAAAAGCGCGCGCGCCATGGCGCCGCCCATCAGCGCAAAATCCATCAGTTGCTGTGCATCGGCGCCGATCGTCGCACCGACATCGAGCACGATGCTCTCCCCCTTCAGCGTCGGCCAGATCGCTGCGATCGCCGGGCGCTCGATATTGGCCATCGTGCGAAGACAGAATTTCGCCATCGCCATCAGTGCGCCGGTGTTGCCGGCAGAGACAGCGACATCGGCATCGCCCGTCTTCACCGCCTCGATCGAGCGCCACATGGTCGAGATATAGCGGCCGCGGCGCAGCGCCTGGCTCGGCTTCTCTTCCATGCTGACAGCAAGCTCACAGTCGTGAAAGACCGATTTTTCCTTGAGTTTCGGGAACTTGGCGAGAAAGGGATCGCACTGTTCTTTAAGACCGTAGAAAACGAAGGAAATATCCGGATGCCGGTCCAGTGCCTTGGCGGCGCCGGGGATGACAACCTGGGGACCAAAGTCGCCACCCATGAGGTCGAGAGATATTCTGATCACGCGTCCCTGATCCTTCTTTTCGCCGAGGCGCGAAATTTGGGCCAAAATACCGGTTTTGGCGTCGCATACAACTGAATTATGTCAAATGCCAGAGGTGCTTCAGTCCTTTTTCCAGTCCTTGAGGACCGCGAAAGCGGAGGGTTTTTTGTCGTTTTCGCCGCTATCCTCGATATGGCCCTTGAACTCGACACCCTGCTTGCGGGGATAGGGATCGATCGCGAGAGCGGCGAATTCGGCAACCACCTCGCCGGCATCGATCGTGTCGCCGACAAAGGTCTCGGGCAGATCGGGACCATCGGGATCGAGCAGCATCTCGCCGGCGTCGTTACCGGGCTGGCGTGCAAGCTTGGAACCCTCAGGCACGAAAATCTGTTCGAAACTTTCGTCGATCACGGCTTCGACCGGTTCCAGCGTCACGACGCACGACTGGACGATCTTCGCCTGGACGCGGCCCTTGATGCGGACGCCGTCGCGTTTCCAGCGGGCGATCTGCAGATCGGCGCTGAGATCGTCGACGGAGACGACGCTCCAGGCCCCGGCAAGCGCCTTCAACTCGCTGGCATCGGCCTCGATATGAACCTCGACGGGATTGGCCGAGATGTGGCCGACCTTGACGTGATAGGAGAAGGGAACATCGTCCCGATCGTTCTTCATCGTTTCCTCCTTCAGGCGACCGGCGGCAGCGTTGCCGAACCGCTGGCGATCAGCTCTTCCGGAACGGCGGACAGATGAGATTCTGCGGCGATCATCCAGCTGGCCAGGCCGGACATATCGGCCGGCGTCTCGGTTTCCGGATAGATATTGCGCGTTAATGCAAGCGCCAGCGCCTCGGCATCACCGGCATCCATCGCCTTCGAATAGGTTTCGAGCCGGCCGTAGAACATGCCGGCGAGCTTCTTCATGCGTTTCGGCACGCTGTTGTCGCCGATGCCGAGCTCGCGGATCGAATAGTCGATGTCCTGAAAGAAGGCATCGACGATCTCCTGGGCAATCTCCTGGCCGCTGACGGCAGAGGCGCGCGTGCGGCGAAAAAACAGAATCATTACGATCGACAGCATTTCGAAGCGGCCCATGACGGTATCCGGTACATTGAGCCGCTCGTAGAGATCGGGCATGCGCGCGGCTGCGGTCAGCGCTGCATATTGCCTGTCGACGATCATCTGATTGTTGTTTTTCTTGCGGAAGAGCCCGAGGATCATTGTTTTTTCCGGAAATGCCTCATTCTTCACGCCGGCTGGCGTCCGGCCTTGTTGCATGATTTCGAAAGCTGGTTTACCGAAGCAGGCGCGAATTGCAATGCCGTTCGTGGCCAGCTTCAGGACGACGCCTTCGAGGCGCCAGCGAAGCGAATTCGGGAAACTCGACCCGGAATGGCCACAATGGTTTTGCAGGAGGAAAGCGTGCAGGGCCCAAAATGGCTGCTATCGACACCCAAGGGAGTAGATGTCGTTGAAGAAACGGTATTTCAAGTCTGACATGAAACTCTTCAGCAGCGCGGCCATTGCCTTCATAATCGCCTCCACATCAGTTCTTTCAGGCTGCCAGACCGGCACAGTGCTCAACGGCGGCTATGTCGTCGATCAACAGTCGCTCAATCTCGTTCCGGAAGGTTCCAGCCGCGAACAGGTCCTGCTTTCGCTCGGCACGCCATCGACGACGGCGACCTTTGACGGTGAGGTCTTCTATTATATTTCGCAGCGGCGCACGCGCGCCGTCGCCTTCCAGAAGCTGAAGGTCGTCGACCAGACCGTTCTGGCCATTTATTTCGACAAGAACGGCGTCGTCACCCGCCGTGCCAATTACACACTGCAGGACGGCAAGGTCTTCGATACGATCTCGCGCGTCACGCCGACCGGCGGCAAGGAACTCACCTTCCTGCAGCAGATGCTCTCCGGCGGCAGCGCAGCAAGTGCTGCCCGCAGCCTGTTCGGCGGCGGCGCCGGTGGCACGCCACAAAATCCGAGCAGCCTGCGCTGATCGACACGCTTTCAATGAAAAACCCGCCGGAGCGATCCGGCGGGTTTTTCAATGGGTGTATTTTCAGCGCCACGGCGGCCTGCTGCCCTTTTGCAATCTGCATCAGCCCGCGAGAACGGCGAGCAACAGCAGCGCAACAATGTTGGTGATCTTGATCGCCGGGTTGACGGCGGGACCGGCGGTATCCTTGTAGGGATCACCGACGGTATCGCCGGTAACGGAGGCCTTGTGCGCATCCGAGCCCTTCATGTGGCGCACGCCATCCTTGTCGACAAACCCGTCCTCGAAGCTCTTCTTGGCATTGTCCCAGGCACCGCCGCCCGAGGTCATCGAGATGGCGACGAAGAGGCCGTTGATGATGACGCCGAGCAGCGATGCGCCGAGGGCGGCAAAGGCCGAGGCCTTGGAGCCGGAAATCAGAAGCACGCCGAAATAGACGACGACGGGAGCGAGCACCGGCAGCAGCGAAGGCACGATCATCTCGCGGATGGCGGCCTTGGTCAGCAGGTCGACGGCCTTGCCGTAATCCGGTTTTTCCGTGCCCTGCATGATACCGGGCTTCATCTTGAACTGCCGGCGAACCTCCTCGACGATCGAACCGGCGGCGCGGCCGACGGCTGTCATGGCGATGCCGCCGAACAGATAGGGAATCAAGCCGCCGAAAAGCAGGCCGGCGACGACGTAAGGGTTCGACAGTTCGAAGGAGATCGTGCCGATATTGGCGAAGTAGGGATACTGGTCGCCGTGGGCCGCAAAATACTGCAGGTCGTTGGCGTAGGCGGCAAAGAGCACCAGCGCGCCGAGACCGGCGGAACCGATCGCGTAACCCTTGGTGACCGCTTTGGTGGTGTTGCCGACGGCGTCGAGCGCGTCGGTCGACTTGCGCACTTCCGGCGGCAGATGCGACATTTCGGCGATGCCGCCGGCATTGTCGGTAACTGGGCCGAAAGCATCCAGCGCAACGATCATGCCGGCAAGGCCGAGCATGGCGGTGACGGCGATGCCGGTGCCGAAGAGGCCGCCGAGCTGATAGGTTGCGAGAATACCGCCGACGATGACGATGGCCGGCAGGGCAGTCGATTCCAGCGAGACCGCAAGACCCTGGATGACGTTGGTGCCGTGACCGGTCACCGAAGACTGGGCGATCGAAACGACGGGGCGTTTGCCGGTGCCGGTATAATATTCGGTGATAACCACGATCAAGGCGGTGACGACGAGGCCGACGAGACCGCACACGAAGAGGTTCGTACCCGTGACGTCAGCGCCGGCGACCGTGCCGAGCGAGCCCCAGCCGACGGTCAGCGAGGTGGCGGCGCCGAGACCGACAATCGACAGCAGGCCGGTGACGATGAGACCCTTGTACAGCGCGCCCATGATCGAGCCGTTCGAGCCGAGCTTGACGAAGAAGGTGCCGATGATCGAGGTGATGATGCAGGCACCGCAGATCGCCAGCGGATATATCATCGCAGACTGGAGAATCGGCGCGCCGGCAAAGAAGATCGCCGCGAGGACCATGGTGGCGACGACGGAGACCGCATAGGTCTCGAAAAGGTCGGCGGCCATGCCGGCGCAGTCGCCGACATTGTCGCCGACGTTATCGGCGATCGTTGCCGGATTGCGCGGATCGTCTTCGGGGATACCGGCCTCCACCTTGCCGACGAGGTCGCCGCCGACATCGGCGCCCTTGGTGAAGATGCCGCCCCCGAGACGGGCGAAAATCGAGATCAGCGAGGCGCCGAAACCGAGCGCCACCAGCGCGTCGATGACTTCGCGCGAGCCGCTCTCATGTCCGAGCCCGACGGTCAATATCGTATAGTAGATGGAGACGCCGAGCAGCGCGAGGCCCGCCACCAGCATGCCAGTGATCGCGCCAGACTTGAAGGCGATGTCGAGGCCGGCGGAAAGGCTGGCGGACGCTGCCTGGGCGGTGCGCACGTTGGCGCGGACGGAGACGTGCATGCCGATGAAACCGGCAGCACCTGATAGTACGGCGCCGATCAGGAAACCGATGGCGGCGGTGGCGGAGAGAAGCAGCCAGGCTGCGATGAAAACAACGACGCCGACAAGCGCGATGGTTCTATACTGACGAGTCAGGTAGGCTTGGGCGCCCTCGCGGATGTAGCCCGCGATCTCCTGCATCCGGCTGTTGCCCTGATCGGCGGCAAGCACCGACCGGGTTGCCCAGGCGGCATAGACCACCGAGAGCAGACCGCATGCGATTACGCATAAAAGAATGGTCATTTCGCTCTTTCCTCCATAGGCCGGAACTCACTCCTTTTCCGGCAGATACGCCGCCGACTCGCCTTCCTCTCCACAGAAATGCACAGCTAAGCGGTGGGGAGATTGCGTGGTCGATTACGTGGCGTCAAGTCCGCAAAGGCCGAAAACCAGTGCGGTACGAAGAAAGACGTAGGTGAGATTGTTCGGCGCTAAAGAGTTACTTCTTCGCTTCGCCGCGGACCTGCTTGGCGATGCGGTCGAGTACGGCGTTGACGAGCTTCGGCTCGTCGTCATCAAAAAAGGCTCGAGCGATCTCGACATATTCAGTGACGATGACCGCCACCGGGACGTCCTTGCGATCGAGGAGCTCGAAGACGCCGGCGCGCAGGATGGCGCGAACCGTGCTGTCGAGGCGCGACAGCGCCCAATCATCCTGCAGCGCTGCAGCAATCAGCGGATCTAGACGGACCTGATCACGCACGACGCCGGAGACGATGGAGCGGAACCAGGCGGCATCGGCCTTCAGATAGGTCGCGCCATCGAGTTCCTGGCCGAGGCGGTGCGCCTCGTATTCAGCGACGATTTCCAGAACGCCGGTGCCACCGACATCCATCTGATAAAGCGCCTGAACGGCCGCCAGGCGGGCAGCGCCCCGCTGGTTCGCAGTCTTGACCGGCCGTTCCGTCTTGTCGTCGTTCATTCGTTATGCACCCAGTTTCTGCTTCAGCGCGATCATCGTCAGAGCCGCACGAGCGGCAAACCCGCCCTTGTCCTTGTCCGAACGGCGGGCGCGCGCCCAAGCCTGTTCGTCATTTTCCACGGTCAGAATGCCGTTGCCGATGGCAAGGGATTCACTAACCGCGAGGTCCATCAGAGCGCGCGAGGATTCGTTCGATACGATATCGAAATGGTAGGTCTCGCCGCGAATGACCATGCCGAGAGCGACATAGCCGTCATAATGCGTGCCGCCATTGTCGTCCCCATCGAGCGCCATGGCAATCGCCGCTGGAATTTCCAACGCGCCGGGAACGGTGACGACCTCATAGGTGGCGCCGGCCTGCTCGAGCGCAAAGGTCGCGCCTTCGAGCAGCGCATCGGCCATGTCGTCATAGAAGCGGGCCTCGACGATCAAAATATGGGGAGCGGTCTCTCTCGACATTGTTTACCTTCGGTTGGCGGTACTTTTTCCACTCGACAGCCCGCGGTCAAAACATGCCTTCATCGGAATGGCAAGCACTTTCGGCCGGTGCCGCAACTGCGAAAGAGGAAATATCGACAAGGGGATAGCCGCACCATCCCTGCCGCGCAGGCCAAGCCTCCGAAATCCGCTTTTCCGGAAGCGCGGAAAACGGCAATTCGAAGGCCGTTTTCATGAAGAATTTTTAATGCGTTTTCAGTGGCTTAACCTATTGAATGGCGAAAACGGCAACGCCAGCTCCTTATTGTGACGCAGACGATCCCCTGCACGACAGCCGACCGTCAAAGCAGATGAAAGGATTAAATCATGAACCGCGTTGTCACAATCACCATCGCCGCAGCCCTCTCCTCTCTCGCATTTGCCGGCGTCAGCCAAGCCGAGAGCTTCGGAATGAACTCCGCCCAAGCCATCGAGCAGACGCTCAGGACCTTCCGGGGTAATAACTTCAATATCGAGCAGGTCCGCAACTGGCACAATCTCGACGACGAGACGACAGGTCCGCGCTCGGCCCCGGAACGCTCCGGCCAGACCATACGCGGCATCCAGGCCTCGATCGATGCCAACAGATCGCTTGCACACCGTCTGAACAACGAGGGCGTCGATGTCCGCAATATCGTCAATGCCGAACAGGCGGCGGACGGAAGCGTGACCTTCTACGTCCGCTGAGGTCACGACAGCAACAGAGCGTCCGGCGCATCCATCCGAAGCGCGGCGCTCGAAGCATGGGCGGCGTGCTCCTCTCCGCCCATGCCGAGGATTTTCCCGGGTCAGCGCGCGATTGCCATTGAATTTTCCGGCAAGATGATAGTTTCTCTTCCTGCAACAGGAGAACATCATGGCGGCGGAATCGAAAGCGGTGATCAATATCGCTGATCTCAAGCTCGACCACTGGAAACAGGGCGAACTCTACGAAGGCGCCGACGTCTCCTTCGGTGCGCTGCTCGGCCTGAGGGGCCTCGGCATCAGCTACAATGAGGTGCCATCCGGCAAATCGAGCTGCCCCTTCCACAATCACCATGTCGAAGACGAGCTATTCTACGTGATCGCAGGTACCGGCGAATACCGCTTCGGTAGCGAGCGCCATCCGGTCCGGGCCGGTGACGTGCTCGGCGCACCGGCGGGCGGGCCGGAAACGGCGCATCAGCTTATCAATACCGGCACAACCACCCTCGTCTATCTCGGCATCTCGACGATGGCGAAGACCGAAATCGTCGAATATCCCGATTCCGGAAAGTTCCTTGCCAAGACCAACAGGGACGCGACAGAAACCGGGCGATTCCGCCATATCGGAAGGACCGAAGGCGACCTCGACTATTGGGACGGTGAGCCCGGCGCCTGAACGCGACTTCCACAAGGATTCGTCGTGATCGACATACCCACCTTGGAAACAGAGCGGCTGACGCTTCGCCCTCACCGCCTCGACGATTTCGAGGCGCATGCGGCGCTATGGGCGGACGAAAAGGTCGTTCGCTTCATTACCGGTGCGCCGTCGACGCGCGAGCAGAGCTGGAGCCGCATGCTGCGCATCGCCGGCATGTGGCACCATATGGGTTTCGGCTTTCTGGCGATCGTGGAAAGGGAAAGCGGTAGGTTCATCGGCGAAGCTGGTTTCCTCGAAGCCCGGCGCGATATGGAACCGTCGATCGAGGGAACGATGGAGATCGGCTGGGCGCTGATGCCCGCGGCTCACGGCCACGGTTATGCCACAGAGGCGCTGACGGCTCTGATCGGCTGGGCGGAGGCGCATTTTCCGGGAAAGCCGATGAGCTGCATCATCAGTCCCGAGAACCACGCCTCGCTGCGGGTCGCAGCCAAACTCGGTTTCCGCGAGACCATCCGCAAGCAATACAACGGCGAGATCATTCAGTTTTCGCGTTAGGGAATTCCGCCAAGCGGGTGACGCAGCGCAGAGCGTCCACCACACAGGCCGATGCTCGTGGAACGCAGAATTGCGAATGCCCGAGAGCGTGCCACCTTCTCCCAGCAATCATTCAGCTATCGAGCGAGATCCCAGGCGTCTTTTGCCGATTTTGCCTGCCCTTCTGCGCAAGCCTCGCGTAATGCCCGAATTCTATGGTCATGGAAGCGGTCTGCTTGGTCCTTCGGCGAAGCGATCACCGCTCTCGCCGGCTGAGGCTGGAGAGAAGCGTTTCAAGGGAGAAACATTTGCCGCGCGTGTCGATCTGTATACCGGCCTACAAGCCTGATTTCTTTGAACTCGCCCTAAAGAGCGCAATCGCGCAAAGCTATGCGGATGTCGAGATCATTGTCTCGGACGATTGCCCGACGGACGCCATCGAGGCAATCTGTTCACGGTATTCCAGCCTCATTGCTTATAGCCGCAATCCCCATCCCGGCGAATACACCAATATCATGAGGCTGGCCGGTCTCGCTGAGGGCGAATACATCAAATTTCTATTCGATGACGACGTGCTTAGCCCTTTCTGCGTGCAGTTTCTTCTCGAAGCGCTGGAGGCGACGCGCGGCAGAGGGACGAAACTTGCCTTTTCACCGCGGCACGTGATCGACGAGAGGAACAACTTCATCAACCTGATCAACCATTTCCAAGTCGATCGGGGTTTGAAGATCATCGAAGGCCGGGATTTCATCCGCTTGACCGCGATGCATCACCTCAACCTTATCGGCGAATATTCGACCGTGATGATGCGTAAGGCGGACTGCTTTGACGGAAATGGCGAGTTCCGCCTTTTCAGGCCCGAAAACGGCGTCTTCCGTGGCCTTCTTGATCTTTCAGGCTGGACAGAACTCGCCAAGGAAGGCGCGTTCGTCGCCCATCCGCACCCGCTTTCCTATTTCCGGCAGCATTCCAATTCCAAATCAAACCACACCACGAACCCGATCTTCATCTACGCCATCGTCTTTTACGAAGACATTCTGAACTATGCGCACGCCAACGGATTCCTCAGCCCGCAGGATTTGCCGGTCTCCTATCGCAATCTGATCAATGTTTACCAGTATTGGCGCGCCGCCTTTCCGGAACTCGATGCGAGGATCGCTCGCCTGAGCGCGCTGCTTGATGATGTCGGGCGATGGAGCGCGTAGCGGTTGGGCCGCTCGATCCCGGCGAGATTCACTGTACCCGCACGTTTCGCGCAATTCTCACGATTTAATTGATGGTCGACATGGCGCGATCATGCAGACAGAGGGTTTCAAATGATGCAGTTGATGGATGATACAATGGCGGGTTTCGGCGGACGCGAGCAGATCGTGCAGGCGTCTTTTTCCGTCGTCGTTCCCGCCTACAACGCATCAAACGTCATCGGGCGATGCCTGCAGAGCCTATTAAGTCAGCAGGGGCAGACGGCATTTGAAATTATTGTCGTCGACGATTGCTCGGCGGACGACACGATCGCTAAAGCCGAAGAGATAGGTCGTGGGCACAATAACATTAGCGTCCTGCGCCTCGACAGCAACGGCGGACCCGGCATTGCCAGGAATGCAGGGGTACTCAGAGCAAAAGGCGAATGGATTTGCTTCGTGGATGCCGACGACGTCGTGGAGAACAACTTTCTGGAGATGCTTCAGGCATCCGTCGAAGACTTCACGGATATTCTCGCGTTCAACTCCAGCCTTTATGACGCAGAAACCGGCAATAGCCTGAAAGCCAGCATCCGCGAGGATCTCGCCCGAGTCGAGGGCGCCGAAAGGCTGGCGGATTATCTTCAGGATCGCGTTGATCGATCAGTCATCTTCCATCTGTTCCGCCGCCGTTTCCTCCTAGACAATAACATCATGTTCCGCGGCGGCCTTCACGAGGACGTCGATTATATGTTTCACGCGCTGATGCGCGCGCGTTCTGTCAAGAGTCTTGACAGGCAGATCTACCGCAAGCTCGATACCCAGGGCTCAATCGTAAATTCGCTCAGCACCCGTCATGTCGACGGCTTCTTCGATGCGCTCGATGCCATGCATGCGCTCGTGGCGGACACGCCGATGTGGCCCGACCTGAAAAATCCTTTCCTGACCGGCATCATTAACGTGACCGCGTCTCGCCTGCTCAGGCTGCTGCCCGGCAAGGTGGTCAAGCTCGAGGATGCCGGCAAAATTCTCTCCACGCTTCACGGCCGTGTCATGCGCTCAATGAAGCTTGCCGAGATTGCCTATCCCCTGCCGGTTCCGCCATCCGGCTTCCGCACCAAATATCGGATCACCTTCGATGCCTTTATGAACGGCATGGAAAAAGGCGATACGACCGAAGATATGCTGAGAGTCTTCGCGGAGATCGCCCCGAAGCTCTGGAGCTGCTACGACCTTCATCATTCCATTCTGCTCGGGCCTGGCGAGGTGCGTACCTGCTGCAAGCGCTTCACCTATGAAGGCGAACTGAAAGGCGATGTGGTTCTTTTTGGCGGCAACGGCAAGGATTTCCAGTTCACCTACAGCGATATCAAGCAGGCAAAAGATGCCCTGTTCCTCGAGATCAACCGAGACAACTCGGATGAATGCCGCGGTTGTCCCTTCTTGAAATTCGAGGATTGGGGCCGGCCGCTCGATCAAGGCGTCAAGTATCTTTCCTTCGAGCATCACTCGCTTTGCAATATGCGCTGCACCTATTGCAGCGAAACGTATTTTGGCGGCAAGAAGCCCGCCTATGACGCCGGCGCCTTTATCGACACGTTGAAGGATGCGAAGGCGCTCGAGAACATGGAATATATCGTCTGGGGCGGCGGCGAACCGACGGTCGAGCCGCGCTTCGACGAGCTTCTCAGCAAGCTGGCCGAGGGCATTTCCGATGTAAAGCAACGCGTCATCACTAACGCGACGATGTATTCGGAGACCCTTGCCGACCTTCTCCGGAAGGACCAAGCCCATATCGTTACCAGCATCGACGCCGGAAACAGCAAGAATTTCAGTGAGATCCGCAAGTATAAACATTTCGAGCGGGTATTCGAAAACCTGCGCCGTTATGCTGCCTGCTCTTCGCGCAATGTCGTCATAAAATATATTCTTTTGCCGGAAAACAGCTCCTCAGACGAACTTCGGCAATATGCCGACCTGATCGTCGAGAATGGCCTTACCGATTGCAACTTCCAAATCAGCTGCGATTTCAAAACGGATCGCGTGACCGATGACCAGTTAGTGTCGATCGTAGAACTTCACCATCTGCTGAGAGTTCGCGGCGCGCGCCTCATTTTCCTTGACGATCTCGTTTGGCAGCGGATTTTGACGGTTACGCCGGATACCCTGGAATTGCTGAAATCCAAGCTGCAACCTTCGGTGCTGGAGACGGCATTCGAGCCGGCCTATCCTGAGGGCGTTGTGGTTTGGGGGATCGGCGGACAGGCTCAGATCATTCGCCGCAAGTCGCAGTTCTTTAAAACGAGCAAAATCGCTTATTTCATTGATCCGCGTCCCGAAATGATCGACCAGAGGCTCGGCGGCATTGAAGTGCGCTCTCCTCATTCGGCCCTGTCGGATGACCTGCCGATTATGATCGGCGCCGTGCAAAGCGCGCCGGAAATCTACGATCAGATTGAGGCTCTCGGCATAAGCCCCCAACGCATTCTGCAGAAAGTCATCCTGTAGCGCTGAACGCAGATCGGAGCGATGGGAAGTCCACCGCCTCGATCAGCAAGCCTCGGGAAACGCCCGCGGCCTACGATTTTGATCACCGCATCCATTTTCGAGTCTTTGAACACCGGAAGCGGATGGAAGAGAGCTGTCAATCTGCTGCTCCAGCGGTTTGATGCGGAACGCCCCTAACTCGTCAGGGGATGTGGGAGGGATTTGAGAATGACCAAGAGAGCATTGCTGGTCGGCAGCAACTTCAGCGCAGTTCCCCTTCTATTCGCGCTGAAAAGGCGCGGCCTGCATATTTCCGTGTGCGGAAACCGGCCGGATGAGCCCTGCCACGCGCATGCAGATCAATCGCATTTCATCGACTACAGCGATCCGACCGTGCTGCTCTCCCTCGTCGAGAGCGGCGATTTCGATTTCATCGTGCCGACCGGCAATGACGTTGCCTACATGTCGACCACCTTCGTCGCCGAAAAGCTCGGATTCCCGCGCTTCGATTCGCTGGAAACTGCGACCATCATTCACACCAAGCAGGCGTTCCGCAGCTTCACCGAGCAGTACGATATCCCTGCCCCACGTTCGGTGCGTCTGCATGGCGACTCGCCGCTCGAGACCGGCGCACTGCGCTACCCGCTGCTTGTAAAGCCAAGCGACAGTTTCAGCGGTCGTGGCGTCACGAAGGTTTTCGACAAGACAGAACTTGCGGACGCCGTCGCCGACGCCCGGCGCAACTCGCGCGCGGCGGAGATCGTTATAGAGGAATTCGTCGAAGGCAGCCTGCACAGCCATTCCGCCTTCATCAAGGACCAGGAAATCGTCTTCGACGTCTTCGTCGACGAATATTGCACAGTCTACCCATACCAGGTCGATTCATCGAATCATCCGTCGCGACTCTCCGAAACTGTCCGTTCGAAGACGCGTGCCATTATGGCGCGTGTCGTCAAGCTGCTCGGACTGCAGGACGGCCTCATCCATACGCAGTTCCTGTCAAATGACGACGATGTCTGGATAGTCGAATGCATGCGACGGTGCCCGGGTGATCTTTACGGCTCACTTGTCGATCAGTCTCTCGGCATCGATTATGCCGACCTGGTCATAACGCTGCTGCTGGGCGAGGAATTTTCGGTCAATCCGCGCTTCAAACCGCCGCTGTTTTTTGGGCGCCACACCATCACCTCCGCCAGGCCCTCGACGCCGTTTTCCTTCTCACATTCCATTCCATCATCCGATGTCCGCATCGCACAACTCAAGACCACGGGCAAACCGATGAATTCGGCACCGCTCGACAAGCTCGCCATCCTCTACGCCCGTTTCGAGACGCAAGACGAGATGCTAAAGGTGGCGCCGGATTTCAAAACGTTCATTTCGCTCCAAACGATGCAAGGAGACCTCGCATGAGCCGCTCAAGCCAGGAAGTAGCGGGAAAGCTGCGCCTCGCCTTTCTGGGCGGCGCCGTCAATTCTGCTGTAGGTCGCGCTCATCGCGATGCAATCGAACTTGATCAGAAATTCGATCTCGTCGCCGGCTGCTTCAGCCGCCACGGCGAGATCAATCGCGAGACAGCGGAACAGTACCGCATTTTGCCGGAGCGCTGCCATGCCGACTTCGATAAGTTGCTATCGAAAGAAGCCGGCAACATCGATGCTCTCGTCGTGCTTACGCCGACGCAGCAACATACGAAGCAGGTTGTCGGCGCACTCGAGGCGGGTATTCCGGTGATCTCGGAAAAGGCCCTTGCCGGCTCGAGCGCCGAGACGCGCATGATCGACAATGCGCGCAGTAACGGGACCTTTTTGGCCGTAACCTACAATTACACGGGGTACCCCATGCTCCGCGAAATCCGCGGCATGGTCGAGCATGGTGTTTTCGGTGAATTGCAGCAGATCCATATTGAGATGCCGCAGGAGAGCTTCCTCCGTTTCCGCCGCGACGGGACGCCGATGACGCCACAGGATTGGCGCTTGCGTGACGGTCCCGTGCCGACCGTTTCGCTCGATCTCGGCGTTCATGTGCACTCGTTGCTTCATTTTCTTACCCAGCGGGAGCCGGAAGAAGTCTGCGCGACCAGCCAGAGTTTCGGCAACTTTCCGCAGGTACTCGACAATGTACAGGCGCTTGTGCGCTGCGCCGGCGGCCTGCATTGCAGCATGTGGTACGGCAAGACAGCGCTCGGGCAACGCAACGGGCTGCGTGTTCGGCTCTATGGCTCCAAGGCATCAATCGAATGGCTTCAGGAAAACCCCGAGATTGCCTATTTCTACGACCGCAGCGGCCGCAGGCAGGTCCTCGATCGCGCCAGCCCGGAAATTATGATCGCCAACGCTAGCCGCTATGAGCGGTTCAAGGCGGGTCATCCTTCGGGCTTCATCGAAGCTTTCGCAAATTATTATGCCGACCTGGCGGACGCCCTGCTGCAACACAAGACCGGTACCACTCGCTTGCCTCACCCCTATGTGCTCGGGTTCAATGAGGCGGAAGAAGGACTGCTGCTGCTGGAAGCTATCGAATGCTCGCGGCTTGAAAAGCGCTGGGTCGAGATTGAGCCGCGAGGCGTACGACGCCCGGCGATAGACCGGCTCGAAATCCAAGCTCCGCAACTGGCACTCTAATCTATCCTCTACAAGATAAGAAAGCGGCGTGATCGATGGTCACGCCGCTTTCGTATGAGCAGCCGGCTGCATGCGCGGTTCGCAATTACTTGTTTTGGCAGGCAGGGCCCGCGTTCCCAATCTGCTGACAAGGCGGGCCGCCTGGCCTATTGGCGCGCTATATCGCACCGCAGATCGTTTCTATCTGCGGTGCGATACGACATCCGGAATATCGCGTTTTTAAACTGACTCGATCAGCCCACAAACCTTGTCGACGATCTCCATCTCCATGTCCGGATAGATGGGAAGGCAGAGCACCTGTAGTGCTGCTTCGCTTGCGACCGGCAGATTCGACGGCTGGGCGGAAGGCAGGCTGCGATACATCGAGAAGCTCGAAATCAGCGGATAGAAATAGCGGCGCGTATGAATGCCGTTTTCCTTCAATAACTCATAGAGCCCATCGCGTGAAATGGGATAGCCGGGACGGACGAGGATCGGGAAATAAGAGAAGTTGGAGACGGTCTCGCCGGAACGGTCCAAGCATTCAATGCCCGAAACGCCGCGGAGCCGCTCGCGGTATGCACCGTCGATGAGCTCACGCCTTTCGAGTGCAAACTTAATGTATTTCAGCTGCAACAGGCCGAGCGCAGCGTTGAACTCGCTCATCTTGCCGTTCGTGCCTGGCGCCACCACGGTCACCTCATCCACGTAACCGAAGTTCTTCAGCTGGTCGATGCGAGTCTTCGTCTTGATGTCCGGGCAGATGATGGCGCCGCCTTCGAATGTGTTGAAAACTTTCGTCGCATGGAAGCTCAGGATGGAAAGGTCGCCGTGATTGAGAACACTTCCCCGTTCGTCCTCCACGCCGAAGGCATGGGCGGCATCATAGATGACCTTGAGATTGTAGAGATCGGCGATCTTCTGGATCGCATCGACGTCGCAAGGGTGGCCGTAGCAATGCACCGGCATGATCGCCGTCGTCTGCTGCGTGATCGCCGCCTCGATCTTCGCTGGATCGAGATTGAGCGTCACCGGGTCGATGTCGACGAAGACGGGTTTTAAGCCGTTCCAGAGAAGCGAGTGCGAAGTGGCCACGAAGGAATAAGGCGTGGTGATGACTTCGCCCGTGACGCGGAGTGCCTGAAGCGCCGTCAGCAGCGCAATGGTGGCGTTTGAAAAGAGGCTGATGTGCTTCACGCCGAGATGGTTGCAGAGCTCCTGCTCCAGTTGCCCGTGGAATGGCCCGCCATTGGTCAGGATGCGATTGTTCCAGATCGCTTCCAGCGAAGGAATGAATTCTTCAAGCGGCGGCAGGCTGGGCTTTGTTACATAGATCTTTTCGTTTTTCATGACGCCGTCCAGGGTTGGGCCCTATCACGGAATTGGGCCTTGTACGAACATCACGGCTTAACCTGTTGCGAAGCTGACCAGCGAAATTCCTGCCAACAGTGTGGCGCAAGCTTCACGTCCAATAGTCGGCACCCATACGAATGCCGCATCGTGAATCACGAAGACGGCAGCCATTCGCGAAGGACAACGCCTTGACGATCAATCAGCCCATTTCTTCCTTGCCGGCCGGTCTTCCTGATCTGGCGCTTCTCACGGAGAAAGCTGCCGGGACGGGATCCGTCATCATCTATCAGCCTTATCTCGACCCTTCGCAGCGCAGCCAAATCGACGCGGCGGCCATGCCGCTCGACATCTCGTTCAATACGCAGGCCACGACCCGCGAATATGAACTCTTCCGCACCCTGCATCAGCATCATGAGGCGATCGGCCTCGGCGAGGACGTATTCTGGGGGCTGCTCTCCAGCAAATTCGAGATGAAGTCGGTGACGAGCTTCCCGTCCTTTGTCACGGAGGCGGAAAAGGCCAGGGCAGAAGGCGCGGACGCCTATCTTTACAATCCCCTGATCGGCCACGCGGCGATCTACAGCAACGTTTGGGAACATTCGCTGCTTGGCGGTCATCCCGGTATGGACCCGATTTTCCTGCACATCCAGGACCTCGGCTATCCGATTGCGCCGCCGCAGGACAAGACTTCCTTCGCGTTCTGCAATTATTTCTGCGGAAACCGGAAATTCTGGTCCGAGTATTTCGCCTTTTGCGAACGCATTCTCGAATCGCTGGAACACCAGGCGCGCGTCGGCACGCCGGCAGGCACCGCCTATGCCGGTACAGCCCACTATTCGCGCGATGCCAACGCGAAGATGCGCCCCTTCGTGATCGAGCGCCTGCTCGGGCTCTATGTCCAGCAGGCTGCCGCCTCCGGATTGAAAATCGCCGCCTTCGTACCGGCTCTTGCCGATTTCGAATGGAAGTTCGGTACCCGCCTCGGCCGGATGCTGCATGGCCTCTTTGCCGCCAAGGAAGCCTTTCTGAAGACTCGTGACGAGGCTCTGCTGACCTCGTGGCAGGAAGGCCGCCAGCCGCTCATAAAGCAGCCGCATTTGATCTGGATGGCTGACGATCCGCCGGGCTGGATGCCGCGCGGCCAGTTCATCGGCGGCCGCGAATTGATGCGCGCCTATGCTCCGCAGGCCGCAGGCGCCTCCCCGATGCCGCAGCAGCCGGTGCGGACGGAAATGCCCGCTATACCAGCTGCGCCGAAAATCGAGCAGCCGCTCCGCAACCCGCTGCAGCCTTTCGCCGGCGGATGGCAGGCACACAAGGATCGTCATTGCATCTGGATCGTGACGCCCGAAAACTACAATCACAGCCACGCCTTCGACGAAGTCGCACTCGGCATGCAAGGCGCCTTCGAGGAACTCGGCGGCTCGGCACCGATCGTCCGCGACATGAATGCATTCGCCGGCCGTGCGCCGATCATCTACGGCGGCAATCTTCTCCCCGCCGAAATCGTCGGCCATCTGCCGAAGGACAGCGTCATCATCAACCTCGAGCAGGTGTCCGAGGAAAGCAGCTGGATCAATTCGCGCTATACGTCGATCCTGAGGGCGATGCCGGTGCTCGACTACAGCCCGCGCAACCGCGAAAACCTTGCCGCCAAGGGCATCGATCATGCCGGTGTGCTCGAAATCGGTTACAGCGGTTGCCTGAGCCAGATCCAGCACAACCCCGTCAAGGATATCGACGTCCTCTTCTATGGCTCGATGAACGAACGCCGCCACCATATCCTGAAGACGTTGAACGACAGCGGGCTCAAGGTCGCGCACCTCTTCAACATCTATGGTGCGGAACGCGATGCGGCGATTGCCCGCGCCAAGATCGTCATAAACATCCATCATTATGCGAGCGGCGTTTTCGAGATCGTGCGCATTTCCTATCTGCTCGCCAATCGCGTTTGCGTGCTGACGGAAGGCGACATCCGCGATCCAGACCTCCAGCCCTTCATCGGCGGGTTGGCAATTGAGCGCTATGACGACATGATCGAGCGCTGCTACAAGCTGATCGCAGATGCAGACGAGCGCGATGTCATTGCCGCGACGGGCTTTGCGGCCATGCGGAGCCGCTCGCAGGCGGAGATGCTGATGAACGTCATGAAGGCCGCAGAAAAGGTAAGTCATGCGCATTGAGACCGCGGCCATCGAGGGCATTGTTGCAATCACGCCGCCACGCTTCGGCGATCACCGCGGCTACTTCTCCGAGGTATTCAAAGATGCCTGGTTCCGGGAAAATGTGGCCGACGTCACGTTCATCCAGGACAATGAGTCGCTTTCGGCGCAGGCTGGAACCGTCCGGGGGCTGCATTTCCAGATCCCGCCCTTTGCACAGGGCAAGCTGGTGCGCTGCCTTGCCGGTCGGATCATGGATGTCGTCGTCGATATCCGCGAGGGATCGCCGAGCTTCGGCAGATGGCTCTCTCAGGAGCTCTCGCCGGAAACCGGCAAGCAGCTCTGGATACCGGCCGGTTTCGCACACGGATTCGTTACGATCGAGCCGAACAGCGTCGTCAGCTACAAGGTAACCGCACCCTACAGCCCGCAGCATGATCGGGGCATCGCGTGGAACGATCCGATGATCGGCATTCGCTGGCCGTTCGATGAGAGAGAGATGGTGTCGTCCGACAAGGACAAGACGCTGCCGCGGCTCGCCGATCTGCCAAGCCATTTTTCCTATTCAGCACAACAACCCAAGGATTGATCCTCGATGCGCATACTGGTCACGGGAGGAGCGGGCTTCATCGGATCGGCATTGGTGCGCCATCTTGTCAGCGAGATCGGCGCGGAGGTGCTGAATGTCGACGCGCTGACCTATGCCGGCAATCTGGCATCGCTGAAATCCGTCGAATCGGCGCCGAACTATCAATTCCTGCGCGCCGACATCTGCGACCATGCCAGAATGCAGGAAGCATTCGCATCCTTCCGCCCTGATATCCTCATGCATCTGGCAGCAGAGAGCCATGTCGATCGCTCTATCTCGGGCGCGGCCGATTTCATTCAGACCAACATCGTCGGTACATTCAGCCTGCTGGACGCCGCACGGCACTATTGGGACGGGCTTGACGCACGCAGCAAGAGCGCCTTCCGCTTTCTGCATGTCTCGACGGACGAGGTGTACGGCTCGCTCGGCGACCAGGGCCTCTTCGAGGAGACGACGCCTTACGATCCATCATCGCCCTACTCCGCCTCCAAGGCCGCGAGCGACCATCTGGCGATCGCCTGGCACCGCACCTACGGCCTGCCCGTCGTCGTCTCCAATTGCTCCAACAATTACGGCCCGTTCCATTTCCCGGAAAAGCTCATTCCGCTGATGATCCTGAACGCATTAGAGGGCAAGCCTCTTCCGGTTTACGGCAACGGCACGAATGTTCGCGACTGGCTCTATGTCGAAGACCACGCCCGCGCGCTCTTTGCGATCGCATCCAGAGGACGCCCCGGCGAAAAATACAATGTGGGCGGCCGCAATGAGCGCAGGAACATCGATGTCGTTCATCGCATCTGCGCGATCCTCGACGGCGTCTACACTGACAAGGCACCGCATGCGCGTCTGATTACCAACGTCACGGACAGGCCCGGGCACGATGCACGCTATGCGATCGATGCCTCGAAGCTCGAAAGCGAACTCGGCTGGAAGGCGCAAGAGACCTTCGAAACCGGTATCGAGAAGACCGTGCACTGGTACTTGGAAAACGAATGGTGGTGGAGGCCGCTACGCGAAAACGTCTATTCCGGCGAACGCCTCGGCGTTTTCAAGGGACGATAAGCGATGCGCATTGCCGTCACCGGCAAACAGGGCCAGATCGTTCAGTCGCTGCTCAGACGCGGCGCCGAAACGGGCGTCGAAATCAGTGCGGTCGGCCGCCCGGAAATGGACCTCGCAAATCCCGCAAGCATCGCCGCCGCTTTCTCGGCTCTGCGCCCGGATGTGATCGTCTCGGCGGCCGCCTATACGGCGGTCGACAAGGCCGAGAGCGAAGCCGAGCTTGCTTTTTCTGTCAACGCGGCGGGCGCCGGGGCGGTTGCCGAGGCTGCCGCGCGGATCGGGGCTCCGGTCATCCACATTTCGACCGACTACGTCTTCAGCGGCGACAAGGCCTCCGCCTATTCCGAAGAGGATGCGACGGCGCCGATCTCGGTCTATGGGCGTTCGAAGCTTGCGGGCGAGAAGGCCGTCGCGGCGGTGAACCCGAACCACGTCATCTTGCGCACAGCCTGGGTCTATTCGCCCTTTGGCAGCAATTTCCTGAAAACGATGCTGCGGCTTTCCGAGACGCGCGATCATCTTCGCGTTGTCGCCGATCAGACAGGATGCCCGACCTCGGCACTCGACATCGCCGACGCGATTCTTGTGATCGCAACCCGCATCGTAGCGGATCCTGCGCCATCGCTGCGCGGCACCTTTCACCTGACCGGCAGCGGCCAAGCAAGCTGGGCGGACTTCGCCGAAGAGATATTCGCGGAGCTTCTTAAATCCGGCGGCAAAAAGGTCGAGGTCGAACGCATCCCGACGGCGGACTATCCGACACCGGCGAGGCGTCCCGCCAATTCGCGTCTCAACGGCGACAAACTCGCCAAAACATATGGAATCCGGCTCCCGGAGTGGAAGCAGTCCATGATGGTGGTCATGCAAGACCTTTTGAATGAAGGTCTTTAAGGAGATGGGCATGAAGGGAATTATTCTCGCCGGCGGCACAGGCACACGTCTGCATCCGATCACAGAGGCTGTCTCGAAACAGTTGATGCCGGTCTACGACAAGCCGATGATCTACTATCCGCTGACGACGCTTATGCTCGCCGGCATCAGGGAGTTGCTGATCATCACCACGCCTCACGACATCGAAGCTTTCAAGCGCCTTCTCGGCGATGGCTCGCAATGGGGAATTTCGCTGACCTATGCCGTACAGCCGAGCCCGGACGGCCTCGCCCAGGCGTTCATCATCGGCGCCGACTTCGTGCACGGCGACAGCTCGGCACTCGTTCTCGGCGACAACATCTTCTACGGGCACGGCCTACCGGAAATCATGAAATCCGGCACGAGTCGTCGTGAAGGCGCGACGGTCTTCGCCTATCACGTCACCGATCCGGAACGCTATGGCGTCGTCGGCTTCGACGAAAAGATGAATGCGCTGTCGATCGAGGAGAAGCCGAAGGAGCCAAAATCGAACTGGGCGGTGACCGGCCTCTATTTCTACGACCAGCAGGTGGTCGATATCGCCGCCAACCTGAAGCCGTCACCGCGCGGCGAATTGGAAATCACCGATGTCAACCGTACCTATCTCGAGCGCGGCCAGCTTTTCGTGGAGTTGATGGGCCGGGGCTATGCCTGGCTCGACACCGGCACGCCGGACAGCCTGCACGATGCCGCGGGTTTCGTCAGCACGCTGGAGAAACGCCAGGGTTTCAAGATCGCTTGTCCCGAGGAAGTCGCCTGGCGCATGGGTTACATCTCGCCGGCCGAACTCGCCAAGCTCGCGGAGAAGCTCGGCAAGAGTGCCTACGGCCAGTATCTGAGGAAGCTATCCCCGGATTGGTGAACCATCTGGCTGGCGCCGCCTCATAGACGGTAGTTGGACGTCTCAGGCGCGCAGATGATGTTCCTCGCGCCCGGCATGCCAGTCGTGGCGCGACACCGGAAAGCAGTACAGGTTTGTAATTCAGGCGCTCGGGAATTCCGCCAGCCTGGCAGCGTAACGCGCCATTGTATCGACTTCGAAATTGACGAAATCGCCGGCTTTGCGCTCACCCCACGTGGTGACGTCGAGCGTGTGGCGGATGAGCAGGACGTCGAAATCGGTGCCGTCGACCGCATTGACGGTCAGCGAAGTGCCATCGAGTGCAATCGACCCCTTGGGGGCGACGAATCTCGCCAGATGCTCGGGTGCACGCAGTCGAAAGCGGGTGGCATCGCCCTCCGATGTCACCGAGAGGATTTCCGCCCTGCCGTCGACATGGCCGGAAACGATGTGGCCGCCGAGTTCATCTCCGATCTTCAGCGACCGTTCGAGATTGATGCGGCTGCCCTGCTGCCAGGTGCCGATCGTCGTCAGCCGCAGCGCCTCTTCCCAAGCTTCCACTTCGAACCAGCGGCCATTGCTGCCTTCATCAGGCAGGCCGGTCACGGTGAGGCAGATGCCGGAATGGGAGATGGACGCGCCCATATCGATGGTCGCAGGATCGTAACTTGTTGCGACGCGCAGCTTGATGCCATCCTTCAGGGGGGAAACGGATTCGACTATGCCGACATCGGTGACTATTCCGGTGAACATCAAAGCCCTCTTTCGTATTCGTCCAGGCGATCGTCGCCAAACATTCGCGTGCTCATATGCATGAAACCGGATGGTATGTCGGTTGCCTGCAACGGGGATTCAATACCGCCCTCACCGATGACGCCGGGCGCCTGGTAAATCTGGATTCGATCGACGAGGCCGGCCTCGAGGAAAAGCCGCGCTGTCTTTGCGCCCCCCTCGACCAGAAGCGAGGAAATGCCCCGCGTCGCAAGCGCCGGCAGCAGGACCTCGGGGTGATAGGGATTGCAGTAGACGACTTCGACGCCGGCGGTTTCGAGCGCGGTGCGGCGGGAGTCTATGTCGGCGGAGTCAGTGGGGGAGATGTCCGGCAGGACAGAGGGGGGTAATCCTTCAGCATCCGCCGCCAACGGCGAAACTTTCTCGCTCGCCACCACGATGACCGGCACCTCCCGCGCCGTCTGAACCAGCTTACTCGTCAGCGGCAACGCAAGAGACGGATCAAGGACGATGCGGATCGGCGACTGGGCTTCGAGGCCTGGCGTGCGCACCGTCAGAAGCGGGTCATCCGCTATCGCGGTGCCGATGCCGACGAGGATCGCGTCGGTTTCGGCGCGCAGCGCCTGAACCTCGGCGCGGGCCTCCGGACCTGTGATCGCCACTTGGCCCTCCCCCTCCCGGCCGATCATGCCATCTGCGGAAACGGCAAGTTTGAGAGTCACATAGGGGCGGTTCTTCGTCTGGCGGGTGAGATAGCCGGCCAGCGAACGCCGGCCCTCCGTCTCCAGTACGCCGGCATCCACCTCGATGCCGGCTTGGCGCAGCATGGCGATGCCTCGGCCGGAGACGCGCGGATCGGGATCGGTGACGCTGATGACGACGCGAGCCACGCCATAGGCGATCAGCGCCTCGGCGCAGGGCGGTGTCTTGCCGTGATGCGAGCAGGGTTCGAGCGTCACATAAGCGGTGGCGCCGCGGGCGCGTTCGCCGGCTTCGGCGAGCGCCTGCGGCTCGGCATGCGGACGGCCGCCGAGCGCCGTGACCGCACTGCCGACGACGACGCCGTCACGAACGATGAGGCAGCCGACGGAAGGGTTGGTGGC
The DNA here is from genome assembly GCF_002531885.1 of Rhizobium sp. L9. Classification (NCBI taxonomy): domain Bacteria; kingdom Pseudomonadati; phylum Pseudomonadota; class Alphaproteobacteria; order Hyphomicrobiales; family Rhizobiaceae; genus Rhizobium; species Rhizobium sp. L9. The sequence goes on from NZ_NWSZ01000007.1 coordinate 159,348, forward strand.
GGTGCGGCCGAGATGCCGGCGCGACAGGTGGATCGCCGATGCCATGAAACCTTCGTCATCCGCCGTGACGCTCATGGCTCATCTGTCCAGCGGGTCGCGGGCGATCTTGGCGTTGATTTCGGAAATGACCTTCTCGAAATCCTCGGCAAGCGAGAAATCCCGATAGACCGAGGCGTAGCGCACGAAGCCGACATCATCGAGGCTCTTCATGGCTTCCAGCACCTGCAGGCCGATCTGCTCGGAGGAGATTTCCGTCTCGCCGGAACTTTCGAGCCGGCGGACGATGCCGGAGACGGCACGCTCAATGCGATCCCGCTCGACAGGGCGCTTGCGCAACGCGACTTCGAAGGAGCGCACCAGCTTGTCACGATCGAACGGTACCTTGCGGCCGGTCTTCTTGATGACCATCAGTTCGCGCAGCTGCACACGCTCGAAGGTGGTGAAACGCCCCCCGCAATCCGGACAGATACGCCGCCGGCGGATGGACGTATTGTCCTCCGCCGGACGCGAATCCTTGACCTGGGTATCTTCCGAACCGCAATAAGGGCAGCGCATCGCTACTCCTTACCCCATGTAGCCATACATGGGGAAGCGGTCTGTGAGGTTGACCACCTTGCCGCGCACGGCGGCTTCGACGGCGGCGTTGCCGTCATCGGAATTGGCGACCTTCAGGCCGTCGAGAACCTCGACGATCAGATTGCCGATCTCGCGGAATTCGGCTTCCTTGAAGCCACGCGTCGTGCCGGCCGGTGCGCCCAAACGCACGCCTGATGTGACGAAGGGCTTTTCCGGGTCGAAGGGGATGCCGTTCTTGTTGCAGGTGATATAGGCGCGGCCAAGCGCTGCCTCGGCGCGCTTGCCGGTGGCGTTCTTCTTGCGTAGATCGACCAGCATCAGGTGGTTGTCGGTGCCGCCGGAGACGACGTCGAGGCCGCCTGCAATCAGCGTTTCGGCCAGCGCCCGGGCGTTCTTGACGATCTGAGCGGCGTATTCCTTGAATTCCGGCTGCAGCGCCTCGCCGAAGGCGACCGCCTTGGCAGCGATGATGTGCATCAGCGGACCGCCCTGCAGGCCCGGGAAGACGGCCGAATTGAACTTCTTGGCGAGATCCTCTTCATTCGTGAGGATGACGCCGCCGCGCGGGCCGCGCAGCGACTTGTGCGTTGTCGTCGTCGCGACATGGCAATGCGGGAACGGCGACGGATGCTGGCCGCCGGCAACGAGGCCGGCGATATGGGCCATGTCGACCATCAGATAGGCGCCGACGCTGTCGGCGATCTCGCGGAAGCGCTTCCAGTCCCAGATGCGGGAATAGGCGGTGCCGCCGGCGATAATGAGCTTCGGCTTGTGCTCTTCGGCCTTGCGGGCGACTTCATCCATGTCGAGCAGGTTGTCGCCTTCGCGCACGCCGTAGGACACGACGTTGAACCACTTTCCGGACATGTTGACCGGCGAACCATGCGTCAGGTGGCCGCCCGAATTCAGGTCGAGACCCATGAAGGTGTCGCCGGGCTGCAGCAGCGCCAGGAACACGGCCTGGTTCATCTGCGAGCCGGAATTCGGCTGGACGTTGGCGAAATTGACGCCGAACAGCTTCTTGGCGCGCTCGATCGCCAACTCCTCGGCGATGTCGACGAACTGGCAGCCGCCGTAATAGCGCTTGCCGGGGTAACCCTCGGCATATTTGTTGGTCATGATGGAGCCCTGGGCTTCCAGCACGGCGCGGGAGACGATGTTCTCGGAAGCGATCAGTTCGATCTCGTGCCGTTGGCGACCGAGTTCCTTTCCGATCGCGCCGAAGATTTCCGGATCGACGTCCGCAAGCGAGCGATTGAAGAAGGATTCGGTGGAAGCATTGGTCATGGGCGGGCTCCTCAACTGGAATGCGCTGAGGTATTAGCCTTCCGCCGGGGCAAGGGCAATACGAAGAACGACATTTGCTGGGCAAAGCGCGCGCTGCAGCTCTTTTGTGAGCACCCCTCGGCAGGACGCGTCAAACAGCGCCCTCCCCGGCATAAAAAACCGCGCCCGAAGCGCGGTTCTCAAAATCACGACGCAGAGGGCGCCGCTTATTGAACCGGCTGCTCCATGCCGGCCGTGGTGTCGAGCGCGAGCTCGGCATTGCCGTCCATCTGATAGATGTCGTCGCGGAACTGGACGATGCCGTCGGGCATGCCCCAGGCGGAGATGTAGACGAAATAAACCGGAACTTCGGTGGCGAGCTTGATCGGCGTGTTGACGCCGCTTGCGATCACCTGCTCCATCTGCTGGCGGCTCCAGCCCGGCGTCTCGCGCAACAGCCAGGTCGACAGGTCGCGCACGTTCTGAACGCGGACGCAGCCTGACGATTCAAAACGCATGAGCTTGTTGAACAGGCCCTGCTGCGGCGTGTCGTGCATGTACTCGCCGTTCTTGTTGTAGAAGTTGATCTTCGTCGATGCCATGGCGTTGATCTTACCCGGGTCCTGGCGGAACATCAGGTTCGGCGCCTCGCCGTTCCAATCGACAGTCTCCGGAGAAACCTCATTGCCCTTGCCGTCGATCAGACGGATCGCGTTCTTTTCGAGATAGGTCGGATCCTTGCGCATGAGCGGCATGATGTCCTTTTCGACGATCGAGCGCGGCGCGGTCCAGTAAGGGTTGAGGATGACTTCGTAGATCTTCGAATTGACGAGATGCGTCGGGCGGCTCAGACGGCCGACGACCGCGGTGTGGCGCGTCGCGACGCTGCCGTCTTCGACGGCCTCGACATAGGCGGCCGGAATATTGACCATCAGATGGCGCCGGCCGAGATCTTCCGGGAAGGTCTGCAGGCGGACCAGGTTGGTGTTCAACTGCTGCAGGCGGACATCGGCCGGAATATTCATCGCCTTCAGCGTGAACTCGCCGAGAACGCCGTCGGACGGCAGGCCGTGACGCGCTTGGAAGCGTTTGACGGCGCCGTCGACATAGGAATCGAAGGAGTTCGACATGCCTGCCTCGCGCGGCAGGTCGCCGGTGATCGCAAGGCGCTGGCGCAGCGCCTGGACGGCGGGAGAGGAAACGCCGAGCTGCAGGCGCTGATCACCGGGATTGACTTCGGGCCAGCCGCCGGCTGCCGCAATCTGCTGATACTGCATGATCGCCTGCTGGGCACTCGCGACTGATTGGGGACCGAGGATCGGCGTGTTGGAAACGACGGCCGTCGCCGTGCGCGAAGCCGCCTTGGCATCGAACTGGTCATCCCAGTTGCCGCGGCGCGGTGCGTTGATCAGCGTATCGAGCGCCGACTGCGCCAATGCCGGCGCGGCCATCGCGCTGGCGCCTATCGTTGCCGCGGACGCCAGGAAAGCGCGGCGCGAGAGAGCTTCATTTCCGTTTTTCTTCGACATAGTCCCAACCACTGAATGCCGCTATGAAGGAAGCGCGGCGCTTTGCGATATCACTGCGCCTTAACGCAGATCCCTATCCATTCGTTCTCCCGGCACATCGGAAAATCCTGCCCACCGCATCACAAGATTGCGATGCGGAAGGCTGGATGTTCCTGGTCCATTGAAAGCGCCGGTTGTTAACCTTCCGCTGCCACACCAATATGGCCAATTCGTGTTGCCTGGACCGCAGATAGCTGTCGATGGCCGAGTCATCACGCAACGAACCATGTGACGAGGTAAATCGTGCCGGTTAATAACGGCTAAAAAACGGCTTGAATACCGGCTCTTACGCTTGCCTGCCATGCGTTGCAAAGATGCCACGGGCGCGAACGGCAAAACCGGACGCGCAGGGAACGCATCCGGTTTTCTTCAACCCTGAAAGGAGGTCGAGGGTCTTAGAGGCGGTACATGATCGAGTCGTTCCAGAAACGATCGAGACGCTGGAGCAGCTTGTTCATCTGGGTGAACTCGTCGGTGCCGATGCCGCCGACCTTATCGATCGAGGCGATGTGGCGTTCGTAGAGCTTGGCGACCGTTTCGGCGATGTCCTGGCCGGTTTCGGTCAGGCTGATGCGGACCGAACGGCGGTCGATGCGGGAGCGCTGGTGGTTGATGAAACCGAGGTCGACCAGCTTCTTGACGTTGTAGGATACGTTGGAGCCGAGATAGTAACCTCGCGAGCGCAGCTCGCCGGCGGTCAGCTCGGAATTGCCGATGTTGAAAAGGAGCAGCGCCTGGATGGCGTTGACGTCACTGCGACCCTGACGGTCGAACTCGTCCTTGATGACGTCGAGAAGACGGCGATGAAGACGTTCGACAAGATGAAGGGATTCCATGTAAAGATCACGGATGCCCTGATCCTGCTGGTCACGGAAGTTGGATACCGCCTGCGGCTTGATTTTCGTGTTCATATTGACTGCCTCACTGTTTTGTTTGGCGGTGTCGTTTTCTTCCCGCCTTGAGTGAGACCCTATCGAATACATATAAAATTCGACTTAAACCGCAGGCTTAATGGAGCCTTACCGGAAACCCCACGTTGTTTCAGGGTAAATCAACACTTACCTGGCGGCGGTGCCGGCGCTTTTCCAGCCAGAGCAACAGGCGGAAAATGCAGTAGACTACGGCGACCATGAGATGCAGCAGGATGATCAGCTTATTGGGCCCGAAAATGTCAGGCAGCAGACCATACATGAGAATCTGCCCGCCCGCTGCCAGCACCCAGATAACCGGCCCCCAGGAGACGGTGAGCCAGAGGCCGAGGGAGGCGACGGGGAAAAGCACGGCAAGGCTGGTGCTGGCCACCTTCCACGGCAGGCTCAAAAGATCGAATCGGCCGGCCCCGACCAGCGAATAACCGACGAGCATCGCCCAATATTGCAGCCCGAACCAGAAGCAGGATACGGCCACCAGCCTCAGGAACAGGATGAAGAGAAGATCCGCCAGCGTGCGTTTCGGTATTGTCGGGGAATCGGTTTCCATAGCGCAAACATCGGTTCGGGATCGGATCGTTACAAGCGGTTTTCCCGCCGCGGCCAATCGTCCGGTTTGGATTTTCCGGGCGCCATGATAATGAGCGCTCCGATAAATGGAATGGGCCAGGGACAGATATCATGCAGGATAAGACGCATCTCGTCGACGACATCACCGGCCATCGCCGCATGCGGCGCAATCGCAAGGCAGACTGGACTCGCCGGCTGGTGCAGGAGAACCGGCTGACGGTAGACGACCTGATCTGGCCGATCTTCGTCGTGCCGGGCTCCGGTATCATCGATCCGATCCCGGCCATGCCCGGCGTCAACCGTATGAGCATCGACAAAGCAGTCGAGGCCGCGCGCGAAGCGGCCGGCCTCGGCATTCCGGCGCTGGCGACCTTTCCCAACATCGAGATGGAGCTGCGCGACGAGACAGGTTCGAACAGCCTCGAGGCCAACAATCTGATCAATCAGGCCACGGCGGCGATCAAGAAGGCGGTGCCCAATATCGGCATCATCACCGACGTCGCGCTCGACCCCTTCACCAGCCACGGCCATGACGGCATTCTCAGAGACGGCGAGATCGTCAACGACGAGACGGTCGATCAGGTGGCGCGTGCCGCGGTGATGCAGGCCAATGCCGGCGCCGACATCATCGCGCCCTCGGAGATGATGGACGGGCGCGTCGGCGCGATCCGCAGCGCGCTCGATGCCGCCGGCCACCAGAGCGTCGGCATCATGAGCTATGCAACGAAATTCGCCTCCGCCTTTTATGGCCCCTATCGCGAAGCGATCTCGACCGGCGGCCTGCTGAAGGGCGACAAGAAGACCTATTATATTGACCCGGCCAACGGTACCGAGGCGATCCGCGATGCCGCCCTTGACGTCGAGGAAGGCGCCGACATGCTGATGGTCAAGCCCGGCCTGCCCTATCTCGACATCTGCTGGCGGATGAAGGAGGCCTTCGGCCTGCCGACCTTCGCCTACCAGGTTTCCGGTGAATATACGCAGATCAAGGCCGCAGCGATGAACGGCTGGATCGACGGCGAGCGGGCGATGCTCGAAACGCTGCTGTCGTTCAAGCGGGCGGGATGCGACGGCATCCTCACCTATTTCGCAGTCGAGGTGGCGAAAATTCTCAGCAAACGGTGATTTCGGGGCGAATGATTGTATTTCGCCCCGCCGACACCATATCAGCGGCGTCGCTTTTGCGAGAGGAGATTGAGATGAGCTACAACCCCAATCCGCTTTACGCCGCACCGGAGGACTGGCGCGCCTATAGCGGCGTGTTGAGCCGCCGTGTCTTTGCCTTCATCCTCGATTACCTCATCGTGGCGCTGCTGTGCATTCCCGCGGCGATCGTTTTGTTCTTCCTTTCGATCGTCACGCTCGGCCTCGGCTTCTTCCTCTACCCTGCCCTCTTCGTCATCGTCGCCGGCCTTTACTTCGGCCTGACCGTCGGCGGGCCGAGCCAAGCTTCGCTCGGCATGCGGGCAATGGGAATTGCGATCGTGCGCGTCGACGGCCGGCCGATGGATTTTCTGACGGCGATCGTGCATCTGGCGCTGTTCTGGATCCTCAACTCGGTGCTGACGCCGCTCATCCTGCTTGCCGGCCTATTTATCGAGCGCAGCCGTCTCATCCACGACCTCCTGGTCGGCACGGTGACGGTGCGCACTGCCTGAGACCTGCCGTCTAAAGACCTGGCGGCGGAGACGAAAAAACTCTCCGCCTTGCCTGTACCCGGCATCACGACGCTCCATATCCAAAGATTAGAAGACTGAAATGAAGGGCGGAGACCGCAGCGCTGTTGACGTTTTCTATTCTTAAGTCATGCTGTCAGAAAACGGCACTGTCTCGACAAGGAAACTTCCGCGACAAATGAATACGCAGACGACGCCATCCCCGCAGTTTTATCTGACGGCTCCGGCTGCGTGTCCGTATCTGCCGCATGAGATGGAGCGCAAGGTCTTCACCCATCTGGTCGGCCCGCGGGCCGCCGAGATGAACGACATCCTCACCCAGGGCGGGTTCCGCCGCTCGCAGAACATCGCTTACCGACCGGCCTGCGAATCCTGTCGCGCCTGCGTTTCCGTGCGGATTCTCGCCCAGGAATTCGAACCGACGAAATCGATGAAACGGGTGCTTGCCGCCAATTCCGATGTCATCGCCACGGAATTCGCAGCCCAGCCTTCCAGCGAGCAATATTCACTCTTCCGGCGCTATCTCGATTTCCGCCACCAGCAAGGCGGCATGTCCGATATGACCGTGCTCGATTATGCGATCATGGTGGAGGACACGCATGTGAACACGCGAATCATCGAATACCGCCGGCGCGAGGAAGGCTCCGGGCTGGAGGAGCGGCCGAAGGGCGAACTGCTTGCCGCCGCACTGACCGACACGATGAGCGACGGGCTGTCGATGGTCTATTCCTATTTCAATCCGGCGCTCGAGCGGCGTTCGCTCGGCACGTTCATGATTCTCGACCATGTCAGGCGCACGAAAGCGCTCGGTCTGCCGCATGTCTACCTCGGCTATTGGGTTCAGGGGTCACGGAAAATGGACTATAAGACCCGTTTCCAGCCGCAGGAGCATCTGACCCCGCGCGGCTGGGAACGTTTCGACCCCTCCTCCATGCCCGAAAGCACGCGCGACTGAATGTTCCCCACCGCTCTTTCCGATCATCGGAAAGGCCTGCTGCTGACGGCGATCGGCGGGCTGGCACTTTCCATGGATATCCCGCTCGTCCGCCTTGGCGACGGTGACATCTGGTGGGTTCTCGGAATGCGGAGCGCAGCAACGGTTGTCGCCACGCTCGTGATATTAGGAGCAATGCGCCTTGTTTCGGGCAAGTGGCCGGTCCTCGTTCCGGGGCGACCTGGTCTTATCGCCGGTCTGCTCTACGGTCTCTCTTCCCTAACTTTCGTGCTGGCCGTCTTCAATACGGCCACGGCCAATGTCGTCTTCATCGTCGCCTTCAATCCGATGTTCGGGGCGCTGCTTTCCTGGATTTTCCTCAAGGAGAAGCCCCCGGCGGCGACGCTGATCGCCATGCTGTTCATGATATCAGGCGTCGGACTGATTGTAAGCGAAGGACTTGCCAGCGGCCATATCTTTGGCGACGCCATGGCGCTTCTCAGCGCGCTCATTCTTGCCGCAGCCATTACACTCGGGCGTGCCTCGCGCCGGCAAATGGGCTTCGTGCCGCTGCTTGCCGCCATCCTGCCGGCCGCGCTCGGCCTCGCGCAAGCTCTGCCCTCAGCGTTTGCAATCGCCCATCCCGGCTGGATCCTCCTCAACGGCGCCGTCATGATGCCGGTCGCCTTCTGGTGTCTTGCAACCGGGCCGCGCTACCTCTCCGCACCTGAAGTCGGCATGTTCTATCTACTGGAAACGGTGCTTGCCCCGATCTGGGTCTGGCTGATCTTTGCCGAAACGCCCGTAACGACGACGCTCGTCGGCGGCGGCGTCCTGACGGCGACAATCGCCGCGCATTCCCTCTGGATGGCGCGGCGGAAGAGCGTCAGGCAAGTCTCGTGATGTGACGTTGTCGCCCTCTCGGCACCGTGTATAACAGCGTTAAAACAGAGGACAGAGCGATGAACGTCACGATCCGTAAGATCGGAAATTCCGAGGGTGTCATCATTCCCAAAGAGATCCTCGATCGCCTCGGTTTAAAAACAGGCGACTCGCTGGAACTCCAAATGGAAAATGGCGGCATCAATTTGAGGCCGGCTGAGGAAGATTTGTCTCGTCAGCTCGAGGTGGCACGACATTTCATGAACAAGTATAAGGTTGCTTTGAAGAAACTGGCCGAATAATGGCCTTCAAATTCCTGACAAGGCCATTGGTGGAGACTCTGCAGACAATGCAGATCGAGCGCTTCGGCGGGCTTGCCGGGTTGCGTGACGAAGGCGCTTTGGAATCCGCCCTCGGCCGACCGATGCATAAGGCCAATTACGGTTGCGACGATGTCATCGAACTCGCCGCAGCGTATCTTTTCGGCCTTGCCCGCAACTATGCATTCGTCGACGGCAACAAACGCATCGCGATCGTGCGCCGGTGTATTCCTTCTCGAAAATGGCTACGAGATCGAGACCACCGACGCGAATCTCTACGCTTTCGTCCTTGCCATCGCCGCCGGCGAGATTGACGAGGAAGGCGCGACACGCTTCCTTCGGGACTTCAGCGTGCCGCTCAACCGGTAGCCTTCAACTGTTGCTGTTCCAGTTCCCTGCCGAGCGCTTCGACGACATGCGCCCAGCCTTGCCGTGTTTTCTCCTCGTGTGCGGCCCATTCGGCGCACATTTCGTGGGTTAATGTCAGGCGGCTGCCGCCGCCGAGAGGCTCGATGTCGATTTCGACGCGATCGCAATTGTGGTCGTGCTCTTCGACGGAAAAGCTGAAGACCATGCGTTGCGGGCGCTTCAATTCCAGGAAGACGCCCTGATGAAAGGCGTCGCCGGTCGGGCGGCGGTCGACAACGAAGAAACGTCCGCCGACGCGCGGATCGATGTCGGCACGGATGACGTGACCCTCATCAGTCGCAAACAGGAAGCGGCGGGCAATTTCCGGATTGAGCCAAGCGTCGTAGACGGCCGCCGGCGGCGCCTTGTATGTGTGGCTGACATGCAATTTGATGGTGCTGGCGGGCATCGATTTTCCTCCGGTAGGGCACGCGCGCCTTCCCGAGGCGCAACGAACCGCAGCCGCTCCGTCCGCCCACGCAACCGGCCTTCTCTTCACTTTGATAACAGCAATGAGATAGAGAAGTTCCCGCGCCCGCCAAGAGCCGAGAGCGGAATTTAGTTCGACAAAAAATCAAGGCCTTACGGCGTCCTTTGCGCGCCTGAACAGCGCGCGGCGCTGTAAAGCCTCAGCCAGCGAATTTGCCACTGCGCGGGAAGCCCTTCGGCACGGTCCGTCCGGCGCTGGCGCGATCGCCCAGCCATTCGGCGAGTTCGTCCTTGTTCTTCGTGAAGGTGCGGCCGGCGCTGTCCTCCCAGACGAGGCCGTCTGATATCGCGAAGCATCGGACGTCGGAAATGCCGCCGTCCTTGTAGCGCTGCAGGCGCACGCCCTTGCCACGCGACATTTCCGGCACCTGCGCGAGCGGGAAGACCAGCAGCTTGCGGTTCTCGCCGACGACGGCGACGTGATCGCCGCTGACGGGCACCAGCAGCTGCGTTTCCTCCGGCAGCGCGACATTCATGATCTGCTTGCCTTTGCGCGTATTGGCGACCAGCTCCGCCTCTGGCACGACGAAGCCGTTCCCAGCCGTCGAGACGATCAGCTGCTTGCGCGAGGGATCGTGGACGAAGGCGGTCAGCACAGCCTGGTCGTTATCCATGTCGACCATGATACGCAAAGGTTCGCCGTGGCCGCGACCGCCCGGCAGCTTGTCGCCACCGAGCGTGAAGGCCTTGCCGCCTGTCGTAACGATCAGGATCTTGTCCGTCGTCTGCGCCGGGAAGGCCACTTTCAAGCCGTCGCCCTCCTTGAAGGTCAGCGTCGCCGTGTCGGCGATGTGGCCCTTCAGGGCGCGGATCCAGCCCTTTTCGGAAATGACGACGGTGATCGGTTCCTTCTCGATCATCGCCTGCTGGATCGCTTCCTCGTCGGCTTCGGGCGCATCGGCGAACTGGGTGCGTCGACGGCCGACCTCGGTCGCCTTGGCGAATTTCTTCTTCACTTCGCCGATTTCCCAGGCGACCGTCTGCCACTGCTTGTCGTCGGAGGCAAGCAACGCCTCAATCTCGCTCTTTTCCTTGGTGAGTTCGTCGAACTCCTTGCGGATCTCGAATTCTTCCAGCTTGCGCAGGGCGCGCAACCGCATGTTGAGGATTGCTTCGACCTGATTGTCCGTCAGGTCCCATCGCGCCATCATGACCGGCTTCGGCTCGTCTTCCTCGCGGATGATCCGGATCACCTCGTCGATATTGAGGTAGGCGATCAGAAGGCCGCCGAGGATTTCGAGACGCTTGTCGATCGCGGCCAGACGGAAGCGCGACCGGCGCTGCAGCACCTCGCGACGGTGGTCCAGCCACTCCTTCAGCACTTCGTTCAGCGCCATGACCTTGGGAATGCGCCCCATGGACAAGACGTTCATATTGAGCGGGAAGCGGCTTTCGAGCTCCGTCAGCTTGAACATCGATTCCATCAGGATCGTCGGATCGACGCTCCGGGACTTCGGCACCAGGACGATGCGGATATCCTCGGCCGATTCATCGCGGATGTCTTCGAGCAGCGGCAGCTTGCGGGCAATCAGCAACTCGGCGATCTTCTCGATCAGCCGCGATTTCTGCACCTGGAAGGGAATTTCGGTGATGACGATCTGATAGCCGCCGCGGCCCAGATCCTCCGTCTGCCATTTTGCCCGCACGCGGAAACCGCCGCGGCCGGTGCGGTAGCTCTCGATGATGCTGTCGCGGCTGTCGATGATGATGCCGCCGGTGGGGAAATCCGGGCCGGGAATGAACTCGACGAGCTTTTCGACCGTCGCATCGGGATGCTTGATCAGATGCAGGGCGGCATCGCATAGCTCATGGGCATTGTGAGACGGGATCGAGGTCGCCATGCCGACGGCGATGCCGGAGGAGCCGTTGGCGAGCAGGTTCGGGAAGGCGCCGGGTAGCACGACCGGCTCGGAATTGGATTCGTCGTAGGTGTCGCGAAAATCGACCGCATCCTGATCGATCCCTTCGAGCAGCAGTTCGGAGACCGCCGTCATCTTCGATTCGGTGTAACGCATGGCGGCGGGGCTGTCGCCGTCGATATTGCCGAAATTGCCCTGGCCGTTCACCAGCGTATAACGCTGCGAGAAATCCTGCGCGAGACGAGCCAGCGCGTCGTAGATCGACTGGTCGCCGTGCGGATGGTAGTTACCCATCACCTCGCCGACGATCTTGGCGCATTTTCTGAAGGCTGAAGTCGGCCTCAGCCCCATCTCGTTCATCGCGTAGACGATGCGGCGATGGACAGGCTTCAGCCCGTCGCGCACGTCAGGCAGGGCCCGGTGCATGATGGTCGATAACGCATAGGCGAGATAGCGCTGCTCAAGCGCCGCCTTCAGGTCGACCGGTTGGATGTTGTCGTCGTCTCCGCCGGAAGGCGGCAAAATCTCTTGTCCCATAGGTCCTGACTAGCCCAGAAGAGGCTGGCGGGCAAGGAATCCAGGTCATTGCAGCTGTGGATGAAGTCTTCCGGCTGATATCAAAGGATGAGACAAGCTCATCGCGGCAATTTGGATTTCGTTTGCCCTTCCCTTCAACAAAAAATTAGTGGGCCGCAATATAAAGCAGGCCCAATCCGTAGTAGCGTAACTGCAGATTTCCAACCGTCACACGCCACCAGAGGAATCACCCTATGAACTTTTACCGGACAACGCGGCTGATGCTGTCGGGCGCAGCCTTTTTCTCGCTCGCAGGCTCGGCTTTCGCTCTCGACGGCGCCGATCTGCTGAAGAAGCTCAATGCCGCCTATGCCGCGCAGGGCGGAACGATTTCGGCTGACGGCATCGATATCGACGGCACGACGGTGACCTTGAAGAACGTCAGCCTCAAACCGACCGGCGGCGAAAGCCTGCCTATCGGCGAAGTCACTCTTTCCGGTGTCGAGGAAGACGAGGACGGTGGTTACTATATCGAAGAAGCGACCTTCCCCGACATCAACAAGACCGAAGATGGCGTCACTGTGACGGCGCAGCAGCTGACGCTTGGCGGCATTTCGATCCCGTCAACGCCCGGCGGCGACTCGCTCGATACGATGATGCTCTACGAAACAGCCCATACCGGCCCGCTGAAGGTGGTCAAGGACGGCGCGGAAGTCTTCTCCGTGCTCGAAAGCAACATGAACCTGACATTGCGCGAAGACGAATCCGGCTTCGATTTCGACGGCGCTTTTAAGAGCATGAAGGCCGATCTCAGCAAGGCCGAAGATGCGCAGAGCAAGGACGCGATCGAGAAGCTCGCCCTGCAGCACGTCCAAGGCGACATCACCATGAAGGGCGCCTGGGAACTCGCGCCCGGCACGATCGACATTTCGGAATTCGCCTTCGACTTCACCAACATCGGCAAACTGAACCTTGGCTTCAAGATCTCGGGGTATACGATGGCCTTCATGAAGTCGATGCAGGATGCGATGAAGCAATCCGAAGCCAATCCGAACAAGGAACAGTCGCAGCAGGCGCTCGGCCTCGCCATGCTCGGCCTGATGCAGCAATTGTCCTTCGAGGGCGCAAAGGTGCGCTTCGAAGATGCCTCGATCACCAAGCGGGCGCTCGATTATGCCGGTTCGCAGCAGAACATGTCCGGCAAGCAGATGGCGGATTCGCTGAAGGCGATGACGCCGATCATGCTGGCGCAGCTCAATATCCCGGAACTGCAGAACGCCGTTTCGGCCGCCGTCAACACCTTCCTCGACGACCCCAAGAGCCTGACCGTCAAGGCCGCTCCCGAAAAGCCGGTGCCGTTCCCGACGATCGTCGGTGCTGCCATGGGCGCTCCGAACACGCTGCCGCAGGTGCTCGGCGTCAAGGTTTCGGCCAACGACTGATCGCTCAAATCTCAAGAAAGGGCCCGGCAGTTCCGCTGCCGGGCCCTTTCTTGTTTCAAATCAGACGATCCGCGCAAACAAAAAGCCCGGCGACGGCGGCCGCCGGGCTTTTCCATTCGACAATAAGCCGAACTCAGTCCTTCTTGACCGGCGGGATCGGCCGGATCGCGAGTTCTCGCAGCTGCGTAGGCGTCGCCGGGCTTGGGGCGCCCATCAGCAGGTCCTGAGCCTGCTGATTCATCGGGAAGAGCGAGATTTCGCGCAGGTTCTTCGCGCCGACGAGCAGCATGATGATGCGGTCGATGCCGAAGGCGGCGCCGCCATGCGGAGGTGCGCCATACTGAAAGGCGCGGTAGAGGCCGCCGAAACGGTCCTCGACGTCCTGCTGGCTGAGGCCGACCTTCTCGAAGGCGGCAACCATGGTTTCCGGCGACTGGTTGCGGATCGAACCCGAGGCGATCTCGAAACCGTTGCAGACGGCGTCATATTGGAAGGCCTTGATCGTCAAAGGATCCTGGTTCTGCAGCGCGTCGAGGCCACCCTGCGGCATCGAGAACGGGTTATGAGCGAAATCGACCTTCTTTTCTTCCTCGCTCCATTCGAAGAAGGGGAAGTCGACGATCCAGCAGAGCTCGAACCGGTCGCGGTCGACGAGGTTGAGTTCTTCGCCGGCCTTGGTGCGGGCCTCGCCCGCAAACTTATAGAATTTTTCCGGCTCTCCGGCGACGAAGAAACAGGCGTCGCCGTCATCGAGGCCGAGCTGAGTGCGGATCGCATCGGTGCGCTCCTCGCCGATGTTCTTGGCAAGCGGTCCGGCGCCTTCGAGCTTATCGCCTTCCTTGCGCCAGAAGATGTAGCCGAGGCCCGGCTGGCCCTGGCTCTGCGCCCAGGCGTTCATGCGGTCGCAGAAAGCACGCGAGCCGCCTGTTTTGGCAGGGAGCGCCCAGATCTGGACCTTCGGGTTGGAGGCGATCATGCCGGCGAAGACCTTGAAGCCGGAGCCGGCGAAATGCTCGGTCACCGCTTCCATGACGATCGGGTTGCGCAGATCAGGCTTGTCGGAACCGTATTTGCGGATCGCCTCGTCATAGGGGATGCGCGGCCATTCCTTGGTGACCGGCTTGCCTTCGGCAAACTCCTCGAACACCTTGGTCATCAGCGGACCCATCGTGTTCCAGACGTCTTCCTGGGTGACGAAGCTCATTTCGAGGTCGAGCTGGTAGAATTCGCCCGGCAGGCGATCGGCGCGCGGATCTTCGTCGCGGAAGCACGGCGCGATTTGGAAGTAGCGGTCGAAGCCTGCGACCATCAGCAGCTGCTTGTACTGCTGCGGCGCCTGCGGCAGAGCGTAGAAGGTGCCGGGATGAATACGGCTCGGCACGAGGAAGTCGCGCGCACCTTCCGGCGAGGAGGCAGTCAGGATCGGCGTGGTATATTCGGTGAAGCCAGCGCTGCCCATTTCACGGCGCATGGCCGAAATCACCTGGGTGCGCTTGACGATGTTCTTGTGCAGGGTTTCGCGGCGAAGATCGAGGAAGCGATACTTGAGGCGAACGTCTTCCGGATAATCAGGTTCGCCGAAGACTGGTAGCGGCAACTCCTTGGCGGCGGAGAGCACTTCGATCTCCTGGGCGTAGAGCTCGATCTCGCCGGTCGCCATGTTCTTGTTTACGGTGTCTTCGGTACGAGCCTTGACGAGGCCGTCGATGCGGATGACCCATTCGCCACGCACCGTTTCCGCTGTCTTGAAGGCCGGGCTATCCGGGTCGGCGACCACTTGGGTGATGCCGTAATGGTCGCGAAGGTCGATGAAGAGAACGCCGCCATGGTCGCGAACGCGATGGACCCAGCCGGCGATGCGGACGGTCGAGCCGACATCCGTCTTGCGGAGGGCGGCACATGTGTGGCTGCGGTAGCGATGCATAATCTCAAATCCTGGCATGTGGCTGAAGACGGCAGCAGGGGTTCGAAGACCCTCCCGCGCCGACAAGAAAATCGGGCGGAAAAGCGCATGGACGCTCCGATTTGTCAAGGCTTGGCGCGCCCCGCCCCCGGGTTTGGCATGCGTTTATGGCGAGGCTGCGACCCACAGGCTGCGGCAGTTTGGCCGCGTTTCCCGTATTGATGAAGATGCAGCTCAACTTTAAAAGGATCGGCATTCCCATCCTGGAGCCGCCGCATGCCTCTGCTGACCCGCCGCAACCTTCTGAAGGCATCCGCCGTCGCGGGCGCCTATGGCGCCGGCGTTGCCGTTGCGGGCAAATTCGGGCTTGCCGAGGCGGCGCCGGAACCGCAGCTGCTGATGGCTGTGAAAACCGAGGCCATGCTGACCGAGGCGGGTCCGACCAGGGACATCATGAGCTGGGGCCATGACGGCATGCCGCCGGCTCTGCGGATGACCAAGGGGCGGCCCTACGCGGCAAGGCTGAAAAACCGGCTCGACGAGCCGACGACGATCCATTGGCACGGGCTTCGCATCGACAACCGCATGGATGGCGTGCCCTTCGTGACGCAGCCCTATATCTATACCGGCGACAGCTTCGATTATGCCTTCACGCCGCCGGATGCCGGTACCTACTGGTATCATCCGCATTGCAACACGCTGACGCAGATGGGACACGGCATGACCGGCATGCTCGTCGTCGAGGATCCGGCCGATCCGGAGTTCGATGCGGAAGTGCTGCTCAATCTGCGCGACTGGCGTCTCGGAGGCGACGGGCAGTTCATCGCGCCCTTCCGGCCGCGCGATGCTGCCAAGAGCGGCACCTACGGCACGGTGCGCACCGCCAACTGGCGCCAGGAGCCGCAATATGATGCGCCGGCCGGCGGGTTGGTGCGGCTGCGCATTGCCATCACCGACGTGACGCGCATCTTCTCGCTGAAGATGGCGGGCGCAGATGCGACCGTCATCGCAATCGACGGTAATCCGGTGCCGAAACGCTTCACCCTCGACCTCCTGCAGATCGGGCCGGGCCAGCGGCTCGATCTCGCCGTCCGCATGCCGGATGGCGAAGGCGCCGTCGCGACACTGGAAGACATTCGCGGCACGGCACCGAAGACGATCGCCAGCCTGCGTGCCGTTGGAGCATCGCTGAAGCGCGACATCGGCGATCTCGGGCCTCTTGGCCAAAATCCTGTCCCGAAGGCCGATCTTTCCGCTGCCGAACAGATCCCGCTGGTGTTGAGCGCCACTGCGGAAAATGCCGCCGTGGAGAGCATCTGCGGCACGCTCGGCTACAGCTTCTGGGCGATCAACAAGGTGCCCTGGCCCGGGGACACGCCCGATCCGACGGCGCCGCTGGCGGAACTGAAGCTCGGCAGGAGCTATGTCTTCAACCTTGAGAACACCACGCCGCACGCGCATCCGATCCACCTGCACGGAATGAGTTTCACGGTGATCTCCTCCTCGACGCGGGAGGTGATGCCACTGGTGTCCGACACCTACCTCGTCCAGCCGGATGAGAAGGTGCAATTGGCCCTCGTCGCCGACAATCCCGGCGACTGGGTGCTGCATTGCCATATCATCGAACATCAGAAGACAGGAATGACCAGCTATATCAGAGTGAGCTGAAGCATTCGCCTTGCCTCAGTTTGGACGTGATTCTTCTTCAGCAATGCTCGAAGCTTATGCTGTTGTATTGACATATCGAAGCGAAAGGAGAAGGAAGGTTCAACCGACCTTTTCCTTGCGAATGAAATGATATGATCGAAACCACCGCCGAATTGGCGGCCGCCTGCAAAGAGCTGGCCAAGTCCGACTTCATCACCATCGATACCGAATTCCTGCGTGAGACGACCTTTTGGCCGGAGCTCTGCCTGATCCAGATGGCAAGCCCGACAGTGGAAGTTCTCGTCGATCCGCTGGCGAAGGGCATCGATCTCACTCCATTCTTTGACCTGATGGCGGACACGAAAGTGTTGAAGGTCTTTCACGCGGCGCGCCAGGACATCGAAATCATCTTCAACCGCGGCAATCTCATTCCGCATCCGATCTTCGACACGCAGGTCGCGGCCATGGTCTGCGGTTTCGGCGACAGCGTCTCCTACGACCAGCTGGTCAGCCGCATCAAGAACGTCCATATCGACAAGTCGTCGCGTTTCACCGACTGGAGCCGCCGGCCGCTCTCCGAAAAGCAGCTGGAATATGCGCTGGCCGACGTCACCCATTTGCGCGACGTCTACCTATCGCTGAGCGCAGAACTCGACCGCGAAGGCCGCACGTCGTGGCTGCGCGAGGAAATGGACATTCTCGAAGCGCGCGAAACCTACGACATGCATCCCGACGACGCCTGGCAGCGTCTGAAGATGCGCCTGCGCAAGCCGCAGGAATTGGCGGTCCTGAAATACGTCGCCGCCTGGCGTGAGCGCGAGGCACGGGCCCGCAATGTACCGCGTTCGCGCGTCTTGAAGGACGATGCGATCTATGAGGTCGCCCAGCAGCAGCCTAAGGATGCCGAAGCGCTCGGCCGCTTGCGCACGATTCCGAAGGGCTGGGAGCGCTCGGCCGCCGGGACGGCGGTCGTCGAAGCGGTCAACGCTGCACTTGCCCTACCGAAAGCCGAGATGCCGCATGTGCCTCGTCAGGCGCAGGCGCCGGAGGGCGCAGCTGCCGCCGTCGAACTCTTGAAGGTGCTGCTGAAGCTGATCTCCGAAAAACATGGCGTGGCGCCAAAGGTGATCGCCAACAGCGAGGATCTCGACAAGATTGCCGCCGATGGCGAGAAGGCCGATGTCGCTGCCCTGCATGGCTGGCGGCGCGATCTTTTCGGCGAGCCCGCACTGCAGCTGATCCAGGGGCAGATCGGATTGCGTTTCGCCGGAAGGAAGGTTGAAACCGTCAGCCTCTGAAACCAAATGGAATTCGCTTGACGCTTTTTTCCCAGCTGAAACAATGGCTGGAGGAAACCTCAGGCGAAGAGGCGGCATGCGGGAAATATCTCCAACGCAGAACTGGATCTTGATCGCGATCGTGCTGGCTGCGAGCGGCGTCATCTACGATCTGATGTTCTACTCCAATCAGACGCCGGTCATCGGGGCGATCTTCGCGCTCTTTATCGGCATGCCGATTCTCGCCTTCGAGCGCAAGGTGCTGTTTCGCACCCTCTACCGACGGATCCAGAGGCTGCCGACCTTCGTGTTCATCATCACGGAGCTGGTGATCTACGAGATCCTGATGAGCATCGGCTTCGCCTGCGCCGGCCTCCTGCTCTGGTCGCTCGGCATGCTGAAGCCGTCGTCGTTCCTCGATCTCGTCGTCATGCCGTTCGAAGTCTTCCTCTATGCGCTTGCCGTCTGCTCGGCACTGATCTTCATCCTGCGCGTGCGGGAATTGCTCGGCCGCGAAGTATTCGTCAGCATGCTCATCAGCCGCTATCGCAATCCCGTCAAGGAAGAGCGTGTCTTCCTCTTCATCGATCTCGTCGATTCGACAGCTTTTGCGGAAAAGCACGGCGATCTCAGGGCACAGCAGCTGCTGAGCTCGCTGTTTGCGACCTTCGCGGAGCCGGTCCGGCGCCACAAGGGCATGATCAACGACTATGTCGGTGATGCGGCGATCATTACCTGGCCGCTTGCCCGCGGCGTCAAGGATGCGCGCTGCGTTCGCTGCATCTTCGATATCCTCGCCAATATCGAAGCCAATGCCGCCGGCTGGCGGAAAAATTACGGCCAGGTGCCGAAGCTTCGCGTAGCCCTTCATGGCGGCGAGATCATCACGGCGGAAGTCGGCGTCGACCACCACAAAATCAGCTATTTCGGCGATACGGTGAATACGACCGCCCGGCTGGAGACGCTCTGCCGCAGTCTGAACCGGCAGGTGCTGATCTCCGCGGAGTTGGCCCGGCGCATGACTTTTCCTGACGACATTTCCTGCGAAGATCTCGGGATCCATGCCGTCAAGGGACGCGGCCAGGCACTCGGCGTCATGGCGCTGTCCTCGCGTGCGGTGACCGTCCTGAACACGCCCCGCAGTCGTTCTGCACGGCTGAGCAAGTCCATTTATCACCCGTCACCAAAGCTTCACCCAACCGTCAATTCGCTGACACGGAAGCCCTGTTAAGCGGAAGCCATTCGCATCCGTTCCATGGGGATATTATGAAGAACGTCCTTTTTGTTTCCGTATCGCTTTTCATCCTGATTGCCGGCCCCGTTTCGGCCGACCAGCAGCAGTTCCCGGTCAATCTCGCCGGCCAGGCGATCCTGCCAGCCAATACCATGGTTCCTGCTCCGGCCGACGCCCCCGAATTCCTCAAGCATTCCGGCAAGTTCACGACGCCGGACCGCAAGCGCACCGAAGCACTCGGCAGCGTTCCCGGCAAGGACGGCGCGCGCGTGACGGACCTCAAGCTTCCGTTCGGCGGCCAGCCGATCCAGGGTTTCTCGGGCATCAAGACGATGGCCGACGGGACCTTCTGGACGCTCTCGGACAACGGCTTCGGTTCCAAAGCCAACTCTTCCGACTCCATGCTGTTCCTGCATCAGATGAAGTTCGACTGGACTGCCAACAAAGCTGAGGTCGTCAAGAACCTCTTCCTCTCCGATCCAAACAAGATCGCGCCGTTCCCGATCGTGCTCGAAGGCACAGAAAAGCGTTACCTCACCGGTGCCGACTTCGACATCGAATCGATCCAGCCGGTTGCCGACGGCTTCTGGCTGGGCGACGAGTTCGGTCCCTATATCCTCAAGGTCGATACCGAAGGTCGCCTGACGGACGTGATCCCGACGACGCTCGACGGCAAGGCGGTGCTTTCGCCCGACAACCCGCTGATCCAGCTGCCGGGCAATCCGGCCGCCAAGATGCCGGTCTTCAACCTGAAGCGCTCGGGCGGCTTCGAAGGCCTTGCCATGTCGAAGGACGGATCCAAGCTCTATGGCGTGCTCGAAGGCGCCATCTACAAGGATGACGGCACAATGGAAATGGCTGACGGCCATACGGCCATCCGCGTCATCGAATTCGACGCTGCCTCCAAGAAGTGGACAGGCCGCAGCTGGCTTTATCCGTTCGAAGACAATGGTGTATCGATCGGTGATTTCAACATGCTCGACGACTCCACCGCTCTCGTCATCGAGCGCGACAGCGGCGCCGGCACCAGCGATAAGGCCTGCGCCGACCCGAAGCAGCCGAAGCCGGATTGCTTCGAAGCTCCGGCGGTGCTGAAGCGCGTCTACAAGATCGAGTTCAACGACGCCAATGTCGGCAAGGCCGTCCGCAAGATCGGCTATATCGACCTCCTGAACATCCAGGACCCCGACAACAAGAAGAAGGCCGGCAACAAGGACGGCGTCTACGACATGCCGTTCGTCACGATCGAAAACGTCGACCGCGTCGACGCCACGCACATCATCATCGGTAACGACAACAATCTGCCCTTCTCAGCCGGCCGCGCCGTCGACAAGGCCGACAATAATGAGTTCAGCCTGCTTGAGGTTGGTGAGTTTTTGAACGCGAAGTAATTTGGGCTCTAATCTGAGTTTGAGAGGGCGGCGCATCAGTGCCGCCTTTGTTGTTGAGGGCGTGCCGTGCGGCACCTCCCTCTGCCCTGCCGTGCCCGGCAGGGCAGAGGGAGCCGTGCGGCACAACCGCCGCAAATCAACCTACTCGAACCGGAACGCCAGCCTCTTGTTCGTCAGCCTCGACAGCTGCTGCAGGCGACCGTCCAGGCGTTCGCCGGCGAAATCGCGGTATTCCGGCGGCACCACGAATTCGAGGTCGAAGTCCGGGTTCGACGATTTGCGGAAGGTCAGGTTCTTGACGACGCCGGGCATGGAGGCCGAGAAGAGGTAGACGACGCGCAACATGCCGCCGAGCAGCTTGGCGCGCTCGATGAACTGCGGGGTGGCGATCTGCGCCAGCGGGCCGGTGGCGCCGTCGTCATGCAGCCCCTCGAAACGGTAATAATTGGTGAGCGCGATGAAGGCGCGACCGGGATGGCTGATGCCGACGAAGGACGAGTGGGCAATGACGTTCAGCGCCTGCAGGCCACGGTAATCAGGATGGGCTCGCCAGCTGATATCGGCGAGCAGACAGGCGGCCTGGCGATAGCGGCTTTCCTCTTCCGTTTCCTGAACGTCGAAGAAAGGCATCATACGGCCGGTCCATTCCGCCAGTTCGCGGGCGTGCTCCGGCGAACGGGCACGCAGGATCGCCAGTTCGCCTGCAGCGGCCAACAGCGGATCGGCGCGGCGCTCGGCCTCAGACAGCAGCGAATAAAGATATCCCTCGCGCACGCCCTGCGCCGAGAAGGAAATCACCGACGGCTTCATCACGCTCAGCACCTCCTTCATGGCGACGGCGCCGAAGGGCAGCAGCGAGCGGCGGTGCTTGGAAACGGCCTGCAGCGCCGGCTCGCGCGAATCGCGCGCGGTCATCACCTGTTCGAGGAACAGCATCATCGCTTCAAGCGATACCTCATAGCCCTGCATCATATGCAGCGGATAATTGGTGATCTCCATGTGCAGCTTGGCGATGTTTCGCCAGGTGCCGCCGACGGCGTAGAAGGTGCGCCCCTCGCCGTTCGTCAAAAGCTTTGCCGTCTTCAGCTGCTTGCGGGCGAAGTCACGCGCTTTGGAAAGAGAACCGCCGGCATATTCCGACAGGCGCAAACCGCCGAGCGGCAGCGTAATGCCCTTGCCGACCTCCTTGCCCTTGATGTCGATCAATTCAAGAGAGCCGCCGCCGAGGTCGCCGGCAATGCCGTCAGGATTGAAGAAACCGCTGATGATGCCGAGCGAGGCGAAACGAGCCTCCTCCTCGCCCGAGAGCACCCGGACGTGGCGCTGCAGGATCGTCTCGGCCTGATGGATGAAATCGGGGCCGTTGCTCGCCTCACGGGCGGCGGCCGTCGCCAGCACATACATGGTGGCGGCCCGCGCCTGATCGGATAGGGCCTTGAAACGGTGGAGCGCCGCCAGAGCCCGAGCGACGCCCTCTTCATCCATCTTGCCGGTGACGGCTATGCCTTTGCCGAGGCCGCAGAGGACCTTTTCGTTGAAGAGGATCGTAGGCGAACGGGACAGGCCTTCGTAGACGACAAGACGAATGGAATTCGATCCGATGTCGACGACGGAGACCGGGGCGATCCCTGGAAGGCGCCCCTGGGCTTCAGATTCAACCATATGGTCCAGTTTTACTTGTTGTTGCGGCCTTCGAGCAGGCCGGCGATCAGTTTCGGCGCGCTTGATTTCAGAGCTTCACCACGGCCTGACAGGCTCGGATTGGTCATGAAATACTGTTGCGCATTGAACGGCTCCTCGCCCCTGCGCACTTCCATGCGCCGCGACGTACCGTCGGGCAATATCTCGTAGCTTTGTTGATTGTCAATCACGTTGCCGAGCATAATCTGTGACAAGACCTGCTCATGAACAGTCGGATTCGTCAGCGGAACCATGGTCTCGACGCGGCGGTCGAGATTTCTCGGCATCATGTCGGCCGAGCCGATGTAGACCAGCGCCTTGTCGGAAGGTAGGCCATGGCCGTTGCCGAAGCAGAAGATGCGGCTATGCTCGAGGAAGCGGCCGATGATCGACTTGACGCGGATCTTCTCCGAGAGACCGGGCACTTGGGGACGCAGGCAGCAGATGCCGCGCACGACGAGATCGATCTCGACGCCCGCGTGGCTGGCGCGATAGAGCGCATCGATGATGTCGGGGTCGACGAGCGCGTTCATCTTCATCCAGATCGCCGCCGGCCTGCCGTTCCTGGCGTGTTGAATCTCTTCATCGATGTGACGCAGGATGCGCGGGCGCAAGGCATTGGGAGAGACGGCGATCTGCATTCCTTCTTCAGGTTCGCCGTAGCCGGTGATGAAGTTGAAGATGTTCGCCATGTCGTGGGCGATGACGGAATTGCAGGTGAAATAGGAGAGATCCGTATAGATCTTGGCGGTGATCGGGTGGTAGTTACCGGTTCCCAAGTGACAGTAGGTTCTGAGCTTGCCTTCCTCGCGGCGGACGATCATAGACATCTTGGCGTGGGTCTTGAGCTCGATGAAACCGAAAACGACCTGCACGCCGGCGCGTTCGAGATCGCGTGCCCAGCGGATATTCGCCTCTTCGTCGAAGCGGGCCTTGAGCTCCACCAGCGCTGTCACCGACTTGCCGGCTTCAGCGGCATCGACCAGAGCGCGGACGATCGGGCTGTCGTTCGAGGTGCGGTAAAGCGTCTGCTTTATCGCCAGAACGTCAGGATCGCGCGCAGCCTGGAGAAGGAACTGGACCACCACATCGAAGGATTCATAGGGGTGATGGACGACCATGTCCTTCTCGCGGATGGCGGCGAAGCAGTCGCCGGCATGTTCGCGGACGCGCTCCGGAAATCGCGCATTGTAGGGCTGAAACCTGAGATCGTCGCGCGGCGCCTTGGTGATCTCCGACAGAGTGTTCAGCGCCAGGAGCCCCGGCAGAACGGCGACGCGATTGTCAGGGATGCTGAGCGCCTGCACAACGAACTGGCGCAGCGAGGCCGGCATTTCCGAATCTGTCTCGATGCGGATGACCTTGCCGCGACGGCGTCGCTTCAGTGCGGTTTCGAAAAAGCGCACGAGATCCTCGGCCTCTTCCTCGACTTCGATATCACTATCGCGGATGACGCGGAACGTACCGGAACCCTGCACCTCGTAACCGGGGTAGAGCCTGTGGATGAAGACGTTGGCGACATCTTCCAGCGTGATGTAGCGGATCGTGTTCCCATCATCGGGCAGCCGGACGAAGCGGTCGAGCGCCACCGGCAGGCGCAGCAGCGCCGTCATCGGCTCGCGGCCATTCTTGCTGACGAGCTGCAGCCCGATCGAAAAACCGAGATTGGGAATGAAGGGGAACGGATGAGCCGGATCGATGGACAGCGGCGTCAGCACCGGGAAGATCGCCTGTTCGAATTCGGCGGCAAGCCACTGCCGGTCTGCATCACTCAGGGCGCCCGGGCGCACGATCAGAATGTCTTCCTTGGCGAGATACTGCTGCAGCACGGCGAGCGAAGCCTGCTGCTCCATTTGCAGATGGTCGATCTCCTGGAGGATCGAATCGAGCTGTTCGGCCGGTGTCTTGCCGTCGGGGCTGCGGATGGCGATGTTCTGGCGCACCTGGCCCTCGAGGCCGGCGACGCGCACCATGAAGAACTCGTCGAGGTTGGCTGCCGAAATCGACAGGAAGCGAACGCGCTCGAGCAGCGGATGCTCGGTATTCAGCGTCTCTTCCAGGACGCGCCGGTTGAACTGCAGCCAGGAGAATTCGCGATTGATGAAGCGCTCGGGGCTCGCCAGCAGTTCTTCCAGCGGGGGGACATTGTCGTTGGTTTCCGGAGTGAGTTCCTGATGTTCTGCGACTGCGCTGTCCATGGTCCGCTTACCCCGTTTTCAATCGCGACGGCAATTATATCAGTTTCACGACGGATCTGTGACAGTCAATCGGCCAGTTCCGAATTTCCCAATTCATTCAATACTTCGGCAGCAAGAGACCGGGTGATTTTCGTGCCCCGCGACAGGGCCAGCCGGTCGAGCCTTTCGACGATCATCTGGGCCGCGTTCAGCGACCGCTCCATCCGGTTGACGATATAGAGCACGAGTTTGTCATCTATATAAAGCTGCCGGTCGGCGAAGAGCTTGACGATCACCTGCGACAACAGGGCTTCATCCGGCTCACCGATCTCGACGACGGTGGCGGCCTTGAGGCGGGAGCGCAGATCCGGCAGCAGGACCGGCCACGACATCGGCCAGAGACGGCTTGTCATCAGCAGGCTGGTGCCGTTTTCGCGCACGCTGTTGATGACGTGGAAGAGCGTGTTGTCGTCGAAGCCGAGACGATCGGCATCCTCGAACAAGACAGGGCCGTTCGCCGCCGTGACCGCGGCATTGGAGCCGGCCTTGGGGTGAATGATCTCCGCTCCGCTGTGTTCTTTCCAGATCCCGGCCAGGTGCGATTTTCCGGATCCTACCGGACCGGCGAGGATAACGACCGGCGACGGCCAATTCGGCCATGCATCGACGATCGAAACGGCGGCGGCGAGACGCTCCGAGATCAAGAGATCGTCGCGGCCGGTTGCAACATCATGTGAAAAGGCCAAGGGAAGCTGCTCTCCGGCCTTGCGCTTCGGATCAGCGTTCTTCACGTCATTCATTGGGTACTGATTTCGTCTTCCGGGCGCGGCCGCCTGATGACCCGCCAAAATAAAGATCGCTCTGAAGGTAGCGCGAAAGCGCGAAGCGGACAAGAACGCCGACGGCCGCGGCGGCCGGCACGGCGACCAGAAGCCCGACGAATCCGAAGAGCGCGCCGAAGGCAAACAGCGCAAACATCAACCAGACCGGATGCAGGCCGACGCTGGAGCCGACGAGCTTCGGCTGCAGGATGTTGCCTTCGAGGAACTGGCCGCTGAAGAAGACGGCGAGCACCAGCCCGATCCAAGGATAATCCGGCCAGAACTGCACGAGTGCCACGCCCACAGCGAGAATGAGGCCGACTAGCGAGCCGACATAGGGAATGAAGCTGATCATGCCGGCGAAGAGGCCGATCAGCAGGCCGAAATTCAGCCCGACCAGGGAGAGGCCGGCGGCATAATAGACGCCAAGGATGAGGCAGAGCGAACCCTGGCCGCGAATGAAGCCGGCGATCGCCTGATCGACTTCCTTGGCAATCTGGCGGACATCGCCGACATAATCGCGCGGGATCCACTGGTCGACCTTGGCAACCATGCGGTCCCAATCGAGCAGGATATAGAAGGCGACGACGGGGGTGACGACGAGCAGCGATATGACGTCGACGATCGCTTTGCCGGAATTCCAGAGCTGCGCGAAAAGCCCCGTAAGGAAGCCCATGCCTTCGGAGAGGATGCCGGAGAGATTGTCCTTGATCGTGCCGGCCTGGCTCTTGACCCAGTCCGGCAGCAGCGAATTCTGCGTCTGGGTGACGAACTGCTGCAATTGGCTGATATAACCCGGCAACCGCTCGGCGAAATCATTGAACTGGCTGATGAGCACGGGAATGAGGATCATCAGCGCCAAAGCGAAGACGACAACAAAGGCAATGAGGATGACGATGGTCGCCATCATACGGCTCAGGCCGAGCCGCTGCAGCCTGTCCGCCACCGGATCCAGGAAATAGGCAATCGCCATGCCGGCGACGAAGGGCAGCAGGATCGAGCTGAAGACATAGAGGAAGGCGATGAAGAAGACGAGCACGGCCAGCCAGAAGAATATCTGGCGCTTCAGACTATTGCCGCTGACATGCTGTGGCATCGCTTCCCCGCTGATCGCTCGCCGCCGCCCAAACGCCGCGCCCGATCCGGCGCGGCCATCAAGCACATAGGATGCAGGCGCAAAGATGGTCAACCCTGTCACATCAAATCCCGGAAAGCCTCGGGGGAGACGTGGGAAATTGGGGGCTTTTGCCATGCGACGCTTGCATAAAGGCCCCTGTCATGCAATTGCGACCGGCAGATGACGCGGCGCGTCCGCCGCCCGGAAATAGCCATCGGAGACCAGCATGAGCCAGTCTGGAAAAAACGGCCTGACCTATAGCGATGCGGGCGTCGACATCGATGCCGGCAACCTCCTCGTCGAAAAGATCAAGCCGGCGGTGCGCTCGACGCGCCGCCCGGGCGCCGACGGCGAGATCGGCGGCTTCGGCGGGCTCTTCGATCTCAAGGCGGCGGGCTTCACCGACCCGGTTCTCGTCGCTGCCAATGACGGCGTCGGAACCAAGCTGAAGATCGCGATCGACGCCGATTACCACGACACCGTCGGCATTGACCTCGTCGCCATGTGCGTCAACGATCTCGTGGTCCAGGGCGCCGAGCCGCTGTTCTTTCTTGATTACTTCGCGACCGGCAAGCTCGACCCCGACCAGGGTGCTGCAATCGTCGGCGGCATTGCGGCGGGCTGCCGCGAGGCGGGCTGCGCGCTGATCGGCGGTGAGACGGCCGAGATGCCCGGCATGTATTCCTCCGGCGATTACGACCTTGCGGGTTTTGCCGTCGGTGCGGCCGAACGCGGCAGGCTGCTCCCCTCCGGCGACATTGCCGAGGGCGACGTGATCCTCGGCCTTGCCTCCTCCGGCGTCCATTCCAACGGCTTCTCGCTGGTGCGCAAGATCGTCGATCTGTCCGGCCTCGGCTGGGATGCGCCGGCGCCGTTCGCCGAAGGCAAGAAGCTTGGCGAAGCGCTGCTCGAACCGACCCGCATCTACGTGAAGCCGCTCCTGAAGGCGATCCGCGAGACGGGCGCGCTGAAGGCGCTCGCCCACATCACCGGCGGCGGCTTCCCGGAAAACATTCCGCGCGTGCTGCCGAAGCATCTGGCCGCGGAGATCGATCTTGGCGCCGTCAAGGTCCCGCCGGTCTTCTCATGGCTCGCCAAGTCTGGCGGCGTCGAGGCGAAAGAAATGCTGCGCACCTTCAATTGCGGCGTCGGTATGATCGTCGTCGTCGCCGAAGAGAATGCCGCCGCGGTATCGCAGGCGCTCGAAGCCGAAGGCGAGAGCGTCATCATGCTCGGCCGCATGATTGCCCGCGCCGAAGGCGCTGCCGGCACGGTCTACAAGGGTACGCTTGCCATATGAGCGCGCCGCGCAAACGCGTCGTCGTCCTCATCTCCGGCGGCGGCTCCAACATGATGGCGCTGGTCGCGGCGGCGAAAGCGGCCGACTATCCGGCCGAAATCGTCGGCGTGATATCCGATAAGCCGGACGCCGGCGGGCTCGCGAAGGCAGCGGCCGAGGGCATTGCCACCTTCGCCTTTCCTCGCAAGGACTATGCCAGCAAGGAGGCGCACGAGGCGGCGATCTTTTCTGCGCTCGACACGCTTTCGCCCGACATCCTGTGTCTCGCCGGATACATGCGGCTGCTGACGGCGACCTTCATCCAGCGGTATGAAGGCCGGATGCTCAACATCCACCCTTCCCTGCTGCCGCTGTTTCCGGGCCTGCATACCCATCAGCGCGCCATCGACGCCGGCATGCGCATCGCCGGCTGCACCGTGCATTTCGTCACCGAAGGCATGGACGAAGGGCCGACGATCGGCCAGGCGGCGGTGCCGATCCTTTCCGGCGATACGGCCGAAAGCCTGGCCGCGCGGGTGCTCACCGTCGAACACCAGATCTATCCGCAGGCGCTGCGGCTCTTTGCCGAAGGCCGCGTGGCGATGGACGGCGGCAAGGCGGTGGGCGCTGAGGTTTCGCTTGCCGTGCCGAAGGGGCAACTGATTTCTCTGATCGGCGACCGCGCATAAAAGGCATTTTCATGCACGCGGCTCAGACTGCTAACAAAGCCCGGCACGTCGCTATGCTCGGACTTGTCTTAGTCCTGCCGTTTCGAAAGCTGCCCCTCATCCGGCTGCCGCCACCTGCTCCCCGCTCGCAGGACGAAGGGGATATGCCGCACCCTCTCCGGTCCCACTTGCTCTCGCAGGGCACGTCCCCTCGCCCCGTTTACGGGGAGAGGGTTAGGGTGAGGGGCAACCATCGGCACGAACCGCAGTTTTGGGAAAATGCATTAAGCCGCCAGCGCCCGCAGCGGATGCAGCGTGCCGTCGCTGTAGACGAAGCGGCCGGCGCGGAAGGTGGCGCGGATGCGGTTGATATCGCCCGGTTCGACCGCCACCAAATCGGCGCGCTGGCCGATGGCGATCTCACCGCGGTCCAGGAGACCGGCGGAGCGGGCGGCGTTGCCGGTCGCCATGGCGACGGCTGCTGGCAGACCCCCTTCCACCGTATCGGCAAGCTTGAATATGCCGGGGACGAAGGCGGCCGGATGATAGTCTGCGGCGATGATGCTGAGCAGCCCGGTCCTTGCAGCGTCGAGGGCGCTGAGATTGCCTGACATCGACTGGCCGCGCAGGGCGTTCGGCGCGCCCATCAGCGTCCAGAGGCCGCGGCGTCGCGCCTCTTCGGCTGCAGGAGCGGTGACCGGAAACTCGCTGATGGTGACGCCGAGATGGTGCATTTCGGCAACTTTCTCGACGCTGTCGTCATCGTGGGAGGCGAGCGACAGCTCGTGCTTCAGCGACAGCGCGACAATCTCCTTCAGCTTCGCTTCGATCTCGGGATTGTTGCGCATGGCGATACGCTTGGCGACGATCTCGGCGGCCATTTCCTCGGAGATGGCGCGGCGCTCGGAAATGCTGAGGATGTAGCTCTGCAGGTTGTTGTACTGGCCCTGGCCGGGCGTGTGGTCGGTCAGCGACACCATGTCGATCTGATCGGCATTCAGCAGCCGCTCGAGTGCGGGAGCGGCGCCGACATTGGTGATTTCATAGCGGGCATGAACGCGGTGGTCGATCAGGAGGTCATCACGCAGCCGGTTGATGCCCTCGATCACCGCCGACGTCGTCTCAAGCGAGCGGACGTGGCCATAAACGCTTTCCGTGGCGAAAGAGACCGCGGCAAAGGCTGTGGTCACACCGGCAGCGGCAAGCTTCTTGTCGAGTTCGTGGATGCCAAAGTCGATCGGCATGGTCGCGTTCGGCCGCGGCGCGATCTCGCGCTCAATCATGTCGCCGTGCAGGTCAACGAAGCCCGGCATCAGCAGCCGCCCGCCGCCATTGATCGCAGCGCCGGCAACCGGCTCCGGCCGGATCTCGGCGATGGCGCCGTCCTCAACACGCACGGAACCTTTGCTCACCACCTCGCCCGGGAGAACGAGGGTGAAATTGCTGAGCCACATGGGCTTTCTCCTGACCGCATCCGATGATCGACAAACCGCAGCGGATAGAACCGCTTCGTGACAAACGTATGAATTTACGCGCGCCGGCAACTTAATGCCGGAGCCGACTTGGGTGATCGAACGATCCCACCAAGACATCCCGACTCTATCTGATCCTATCCCGGTTCAACGCGGCCCATTGCAAAAGCATGATCGTCTTGGCGTCGAAAATCTCGCCGGTCTCGATCATCCCTGCAGCTTCGTCGAGCGGGATTTCCAGAACCTCGATATCCTCATGCTCCTCGTCCAGACCGCCGCCTTCGGCGACGCGATCGGCGGTGTCGATCAGGGCTGCGAAGAAGTGGACGACTTCGCTAATGGCGCCCGGCGACATGTAGCATTTAAAGAGGAAGCGCGCCTCGCGCAGGCGATAGCCGGTCTCCTCCATCGCCTCGCGGCGTATCGCCGTCTCGGGATGATCGTTGTCGAGAAGGCCGGCCGGCACTTCGATAACCCAGGCGGGATCGCCGTTCAGATGCACGGCAAGACGGAACTGGCGCACAAGGACGACCAGATCGCGTTTCGGATCATAAAGCAGAATGCAGGCGGCCGGCGTGCGGTGGTAGACCTCCCGCTTCAACCGCTGGGTCGCGCCGTTACGGTCGATATAGTCGAGCAGATAGCTGCTCAACCGCGTCCACCCATTCGACAGTATTTCCTCGCCGACGATCTTCACCCGTGATTTCGGCTGCATCATGCTGCGTCCTTGCGAAGCCAGACCTTGTTGTCGTGTACCGCCGCTCCGCCATAAGGCGCGACCGGATCGGCGCCCGTCAGGACGTTGATGCCCTCGCCGTCGACATGCGCCTTGTTCGGCCAGAGGCCCTCGGCAATCAGAACGCCCGGTTTCACCTCCGTGGTGATACGGGCGTGGATGCGGAGATCGCCGCGGCTGTTGCCGATGCGGACGAGATCGCCGTGGGCGACACCGTTGGCTTTGGCATCGACAGGATTGATCATCACCTCGGGACGGCCCTCTTTCTGACGAGACGTCTTGGTCTCCGAAAAGCTCGAATTCAGGAAGTTGCGCGCCGGCGACGTGGCGAGACGGAAGGGATGCTCTGGATCGGCAACTTCGATGATATCGACCTGATCGGGGAAGGCCGGAAGCTCGGCATGCGGCCCGAGCGCGCCGATGGCGGCCGGCGGCTTGTTCGGTGCGGGCTGGTTGATCCAGTCGGGGCGGAAATGGAACTTGCTGTCGGCATGAGCAAAGCCGTTCAGGAAATGGGCGTCCTCGAAAGCCGGCTGGCGATCGAACCATTTGTGTTCGAGGAAATGATCGTAATCCGGCAGGTCGCTCGATCGGAGGATGCGGTCGATCATCTCGCGGGCGGTAAAGCCGAAGCCGGGACGATCGGCGACGCCGAGGCGTTTTGCCAGTTCCTCGATGACGAAGAGATTGGTGCGCACGGTCGGCGGCGGCTCGACCAGCTTCGGTCCCAGCAGGATGTGGTTCTGGCCGCCGGCGCGGTAGATATCGTCGTGCTCAACGAACATGGTCGCAGGAATGACGATATCGGCGATGTCGGCCGTTTCGGTCATGAACTGCTCGTGGACGGCGACGAAGAGATCGTCGCGGGCAAAGCCGCGCCTCACGAGACGCTGCTCGGGAGCGATGTTGGCGGGATTGGTGTTCTGGATCAGCATCGCCGTCACCGGACCACGATGGCGCAGCGCCACCGGATCTCCGGTCAGCACCCGGCCGATCTGCGACTGGTCGAGCATGCGGATATCGCCGTCCTTCATCGACCGGCCTGTCAGTTCCGCATTATTCATGCGGAAGATATCGCTGTTCGAATGGAAGGCGCCGCCGCCCTCATATTGCCAGGAGCCGAGAACGGTGGCGACCGACGCGGCCGCATGCATGGCGACCGCGCCGTTGCGCTGGCGGGTGAAACCGTAGCCCAAGCGGAAGAAGGTCTTCTTCGTCGTGCCGACGAGGTGGGCAAAGGCTTCGATCTCCTCGACCGACAGACCGGTGATCGCAGCGGCCCATTGCGGCGTCTTCGTCCTCAGATGCGCTTCGAGACCCTGGGGATCGTCGGCATATCTCGCCATGTAGTCACGATCGGCATAGCCATCCCGGAAGGCGATGTGCATGGTGGCGCAGGCGAGCGCAGCATCGGTGCCAGGCTTGACGATCAACGCCATGTCGGCCTGCTTCATCGTCGGATTGTCATAAATGTCGATGACGACAATCTTGGCGCCACGCTCTTTGCGTGATTTGACGGCGTGGGTCATGACGTTGACCTGGGTCGAGACCGCATTGGTGCCCCAGATGACGACGCAATCGGTGCGGCCCATCTCGCGCGGATCAGGCCCACGGAGCGTGCCGGTTGCCATGGTGAAGCCGGTCCAGGCCGGATTGGTGCAGATCGACGAGAAGAAGCCGGAATAGCGCTTGGCGTGGCGCAGCCGATCGATCGAATCGCGCTGCACCCAGCCCATCGTGCCGGCATAGAAATAGGGCCAGATGGCCTCGCTGCCGTCCCTTGCCTCGGCCTTCACGAAGGCTTCGGCGATTTCGTCAAGCGCATCGTCCCAGGAAATCTGCTGCCACTGCCCTGCCCCCTTGGCGCCAGTGCGGCGCAGGGGATGCAGCAGCCGGTCAGGATGGTAGAGCCGCTCGGCATAACGGGCGACCTTGGCGCAGATGACGCCCGAGGTGTAGGAATGGTCGCCGGCGCCGCGCACTCTGCCGATGCGGCCGTCCTCCGATATCTCAACTTCGAGCGCGCAGGTGGAAGGACAGTCGTGCGGACAGGCCGTGTGGCCGATCTTGCTGTCCAGCTTCGGGGATTTGGCGTCGATAGGGGTCGCAATGTTCATGGCATTTGTATATGCCAAGGTCTGCATGGCCAAAAGCCAGAAAAACTCCCCATGACGTGAATTCATACGGACATCAGCGAAAATGAACTACCGCCACATCTACCACGCGGGCAATTTTGCCGATGTGCTGAAACATGCCGTGCTGGCGCGGCTAATCCGTTACATGCAGAAGAAGGAGGGCGCCTTCCGCGTGCTCGACACGCATGCCGGCATCGGCCTCTACGATCTCTCTTCCGAGGAAGCGCAGAAAACCGGCGAGTGGCAGGCTGGCATCGGCAAACTGATGGAGGCCGAACTCGGGCCTCAGGTTTCCGAGCTGCTGGAGCCCTACCTCTCGGCAATCCGCGAACTCAATCCCGAGGGGGGCATCCGCTTCTATCCCGGATCGCCGAAACTTGCGCGCATGCTGTTCCGGCCGCAGGACCGGCTGTCGGCGATGGAGCTGCATCCCGAGGATTACGCCCGCCTGCACCGGCTGTTCGAGGGCGATCACCACGTCCGCATCACCGAACTCGACGGCTGGCTGGCGCTCGGCGCGCATCTGCCGCCGAAGGAAAAGCGCGGCATCGTGCTCGTCGACCCGCCCTTCGAGGAGGAGGACGAGTATGAACGCCTGGCCAAGGGACTCGAAAAGGCCTATCGCCGCTTTCCCGGCGGTACCTACTGCCTTTGGTACCCGTTAAAGAAGGGCGCGCCGATCAAGGAATTCCACGAGGCTCTGCAGGCACTCGACATCCCGAAGATGCTTTGCGCCGAACTCACCGTGCGCAGCGACCGCGGCATGACTGGACTGACCGGCTCCGGCCTCGTCATCGTCAATCCGCCATTCACACTAAAGGATGAGTTGCACCAGATGCTTCCGGCGTTGAAGGACCATCTTGCCCAGGACCGCTTCGCCTCCCACCGCGCCTTCTGGCTGCGCGGCGAAAACAAGACGATCAAGAGCGATTGACCGGGCAAGCTGCTTCGGGAATAGTCCGTCCCACCGCCCCAGAGTCTCACCAGGTGTTCCATGAAGCTCCTCTGCTCACCGGCCTCGCCCTATTCCAGCAAGGTGCGGATGGCCGCACATTTTCTGGGAATCGAGTTGAACGCCATCCGGGTCGATACCAATACCGGGCCGGCGATCCTGGTGGACAACAATCCACTCGGGAAAATTCCGACGCTTCTGACGGAGGAAGGCGCTTCGATCTTCGACAGCGTGGCGATCATGCATTATTTCGACCGGCTGACGAATGGTGGCCTCTACCCGTCCAAAGACGGCAAACGCACGGATGCGGAAGTGCTTGAGGCGCTCTGCGACGGTATCTGCGACTGCCTGCTTACCATCGTCTACGAGCGCCGCTTCCGTGACGAGGAGAAGGTTCACCAGCCCTGGATCGACCGGCAATGGAAGAAGGTGACGGCCGGGCTTGCTCATCTCAGCGCCAGGCCGCCGAAACTCGGCAAGAAGCTCAATGGCGGACATTTCGCCCTGGCCGCCACGCTCGACTATCTCGACCTACGCTTCAAGGACCAGTGGGAAGCCGATCACGCGACGCTGGTCGACTGGCTGGCGCAGTTCGAAAAGAAATTCCCTGCTCATCGCGAGCTCAAAGCCAGCGCCTGATCCGGAGCTGAAACGGAGCACCGGACAGCAGACAGCAAAAAGCCGGGCGATGAGCCCGGCTTCTGCATATTGGGATGTTCAATCGGCTTAGAACTTCACGCCGATACCGAGCTTGACGCTGTTCTCGTCGTAACCGCGCGAGAAGCTGCCGGAGTCGAGGTCGTAGTCCTTGCTCTGGTAGTCGGTGTAGCGATATTCCAAGCGCGTCGTGATGTTGTTTGTCACGAAGGCTTCGACACCGGCGCCGACCGTGTAACCGTAGTTCGTCTTGCTTTCGTCCGAGGTGCCGTCGGAAACCTTGACGTTGCCGAGGGCAAGACCGGCCGTACCGTAGAGCAGGAAGGGATTCATGTCGTAGCCGACGCGGCCGCGGACGGAGCCGTTCCAACCATACTTGTTCTTGACGCCGCCCGAGGAGACGTCATCGCCGCTGTAGCCAAGATCCGATTCAACGCCGTAAACGATCTGGCCTGCTTGCCAGTTGTAACCGGTGAAGACCTGGCCGCCGAAACCGTAGGTGTGGCGGTCGGAACCGAAATCACCCATGTTGTAGGTGCCGGCGCCGCCGAGATAGAAGCCTTCCCAGTTGCCGGCCGGCTTGACCGGGGCGTCCTGGGCAACCGGTGCTTCCGGAACCTGGTCGACGGCATCAGCCGCCTGAGCTGCCGAAACGCCCGCGATTGCAAAAGCAGAGGCCATGAGGCCAGCAATGAGTACACGCATACTTTTCTCCTTTCAGTCCCGCGCCGCTTTCATCTGTCTATCAGCGAAGCATTGGCGGGGAAATTGCCAGATGTCCCTTCCGGATCGAGACTGAAATTGGAACTGAAATGCGGATTTGAAAGAGCCAAATTGTGATATCATTGTGGCTGCCGCATGGCGGAAATTCGATGTTGCTTGAGAGCAACATAGGATTCATTAACCCTACCGAATGGTTAAACTTAAAATACTTATTTTAAGAAACAACATTATTAAATAATACATAGAATATCCCGGCCATGGATGCAACTGTGGCCGCCTATTTATATAATCTCCGCCCGCCCTTATATAGGTTGCACACAGACTCGCGGGATCAGAAGGCAAGATTTTGAACCACAGAAGACTTCGCTCAGCCCTGATAACAGGGGCGGCCAAGAGAATAGGCAGGGCAATCGCCGAAGACCTTGCTGCAAATGGCTTTTCCGTCGCGATCCACGCCAACAGCTCCCTCGGCGAAGCCGAAGAGCTGGCGGCGGAATTGCGGCGAAAGGGACAAAGAGCGGTCGCGTTGCAGGCCGACCTTACCGATATCGGCGAAACGGCTGAATTGGTCGCGAAGGCGTCGGAAGCGCTCGGGCCGCTCGATCTGCTCGTCAACAATGCGTCGGTTTTCCAGCATGATTCCGCGCGCAGTTTTAACGCCGCCACATGGGCGCTGCACTTCGATCTGCACGTGCGTGCGCCCTCGATCCTCGCGGCGACCTTTGCGCAGCAGCTGTCTGCCGAGGCGGCGGGACTCATTGTCAACATTATCGACCAGCGCGTCTGGGCACTGAGACCGAGCTTCTATTCCTACACGCTCTCCAAGTCCGCGCTGTGGACGGCGACGCAGACGCTTGCCCAGGCTTTGGCGCCCCGCATCCGCGTTAATGCGATCGGCCCCGGGCCATCAATGCCGAGCGAGCGGCAGTCGTTGGAGGACTTCCAAGCGCAGGTCTCAGCCCTTATCCTGCAGCGAGGGCCGGCACTGGAGGAATTCGGACAAACGATTCGTTTCCTCTACGACACCCCCTCGATCACCGGCCAGATGATTGCCCTCGACGGCGGCCAGCACCTTGCCTGGCAGACGCCCGATGTGGCGGAGATTAAGGAATGAACGGACGAAAGCTGCCGGATGGCGGCGTTCTCTACGATGATACGGATGAGAGCGAAGACGAAATCGAGGTGGAAGGCGACGTTTCCGCCTCGCCTCTTGCGGCAGCTGTCGACTGGAACGCCGGCAGCCTCAACGAAACCGGGCTCATCGGCGCCGAACTGATCGGCGAATTCGTCAAGCGCCTGCCGAACAGCCCCGGCGTCTACCGCATGTTCAATGCCGAGGGCGACGTGCTCTATGTCGGCAAGGCGCGCAGCCTGAAGAAGCGCGTCGGCAATTACGCCGTCGGCCGTGTGCATTCCAACCGCATCGCCCAGATGGTGCGCCAGACGGCGAACATGGAATTCGTGACGACGCGCACGGAAACCGAAGCGCTACTCCTGGAAGCGAATCTAATCAAGCGCTTGCGGCCGCGCTTTAACGTGCTGCTGCGCGACGACAAGTCGTTTCCCTATATCCTCATCACCGGGGATCACCGGGCGCCGGCGATTTTCAAGCATCGCGGCGCCAGGGCGCGGAAAGGCGATTATTTCGGGCCTTTCGCTTCGGCCGGCGCGGTCGGGCGCACGATCAATTCGCTGCAGCGCGCCTTCCTGATCCGCACCTGCACCGACAGTGTCTTCGAAACGCGCACGCGACCCTGCCTGCTTTACCAGATCAAGCGCTGTTCCGGGCCCTGCACGCACGAGGTCAGCGACGAGGGGTATGCCGAGCTGGTGCAGGAGGCGAAAGATTTCCTGTCCGGCAAGAGCCAGAAGGTGAAGTCGCATATGGCGGAAGCCATGAACCAGGCGGCCGAAGACCTCGATTTCGAACGGGCGGCGATTTATCGCGACCGCCTTGCGGCACTTTCCCATGTCCAAAGCCACCAGGGCATCAACCCGGCCGGTGTCGAGGAGGCTGACGTTTTCGCAATCCACCACGAAGGCGGCGTTTCCTGCATCCAGGTGTTCTTCTTCCGCACCGGGCAGAACTGGGGCAACCGCGCCTATTTTCCGAAGGCCGACCCGCAACTATCCAGCGCCGAAGTTCTGAATGCCTTTCTCGCGCAATTCTACGACGACAAGCCGGTGCCTAAACAGATCATGCTGTCGGAGACGGTCGAGGAATTGGAGCTGCTCGCCGCAGCGCTCAGCGAAAAGGCCGGCCACAAGGTCTCCATCCTCGTGCCGCAGCGCGGCGAGAAGCGCGATCTCGTCGAGCATGTGGTCGGCAATGCGCGCGAAGCGCATGGGCGAAAGCTTGCTGAGACGGCGTCGCAGTCGCGGCTGCTCGAAGGATTCAAGGAAACCTTCGGGCTCGCCTATGCGCCGCAGCGCATCGAGATCTACGACAACTCGCATATCATGGGCACTAACGCCGTCGGCGGCATGGTGGTGGCGGGGCCGGAAGGCTTCGTGAAGAACCAATACCGCAAGTTCAACATCAAATCGACCGACATCACCCCCGGCGACGACTTCGGAATGATGAAGGAAGTGATGACCCGGCGATTCTCGCGGCTGATCAAGGAGGAAGGCATTCCCGACCGGACGGCGCAGACAGCAGCTGCCGACGCTGCCGACATGCCCTTCCCCGCCTGGCCGGACGTGATCCTCATCGACGGCGGCCAGGGGCAGATGACGGCGGTGCGGGCCATCCTGGCCGAGCTCGGCATCACCGACAGCGTGACGGCGATCGGCGTCGCCAAGGGTGTCGACCGCGACGCCGGACGCGAGCGCTTCTTTGCGCCGGGACGCGAGAGTTTCACATTGCCGCCGCGCGATCCTGTGCTCTATTTCATCCAGCGCATGCGCGACGAGGCGCACCGGTTCGCGATCGGCTCGCACCGGGTGCGGCGCAAGAAGGAGATGGTCAAGAACCCACTCGACGAGATCGGCGGTATCGGCCCGTCGCGCAAGCGCGCGCTGCTCCAGCATTTCGGCACGGCGAAGGCGGTTTCCCGCGCCGCCCTTTCCGACCTGATGGCGGTGGAAGGTATTTCGGAAGCCGTGGCAAAGCAGGTCTATAACCATTTCCACGACGACGCCGCGAAATAAGCGGCGGCCGTCGCAAATTCCACGCAATGGCGGTGAAAAGACAGAAAGAATGTTGACGGTTCCTGGCCAAAGCCGTCATCTACATCGACCCGAAAATCGAAATAGGTTTTCGTAAAGACGCGGCGCTGCAGCGGCGCATCAATTCAGAGAAACGATCCATGGCATCGCGTGCGTACAGCCTTCCCAACCTTTTGACTTACGGCCGCATCCTCGCCGTGCCACTGATCGTTCTCTGCTTCTTCGTCGAGGGCAGGCTGTCGATCAGCAATACGGCGCGCTGGGTGGCGCTGTGGATCTTCGTCATCGCCTCGATCACCGATTTTCTCGACGGCTATCTCGCACGCATCTGGAACCAGACCTCGAATATCGGTCGGATGCTCGATCCGATCGCCGACAAGCTGCTGGTCGCCTCGATCCTTCTCCTGGTCGCGGCCGACCAGACCATCGCCGGCTGGTCGATCTGGGCGGCAATCATCATTCTCTGCCGTGAGATCCTGGTTTCCGGCCTGCGTGAATATCTGGCGGCGCTGAAGGTCAGCGTGCCGGTGACACGGATCGCCAAGTGGAAGACGACGCTGCAGCTCGTCGCCATCGCCTTCCTGCTCGCGGGACCTGCCGGCGACGAGATTTTCCCCTATACGACGCAGACGGGCATTGCGCTCTTGTGGATCGCAGCACTGCTGACCATCTATACCGGCTATGACTATTTCCGTGCCGGGCTGAAACATATCGTGGATGACGAGGAATGACGCGGCTTGTCTATTTCGCCTGGGTGCGTGAGCGCATCGGCAAGGGCGAGGAGGAGATCGACCTCCCCTCCTCCGTCGTCACCGTCGCCGATCTTCTGAATCATTTGAAGACGCTGGGCGAGGAATATGAAGCCGCACTTCAATATCCTGAGGTGATCCGCGTGGCGCTCGACATGGAGCATGTCGAGCATGACGAGCCGATTGGCGCGCCCCGTGAGATCGGGATTTTTCCGCCGATGACGGGGGGATGAGACGGTGACGGTGGTGCCGTATCGCTATCCCCCTCTGCCCCGCCGGGCATCTCCCCCACAAGGAGGGAGATTGGCTGGGCGCATGGGCTTCCTCAAACAACCGGCGTTTCAGCCCGGCGAAGCGGTAAATGGTCAAGAAGAGCGTGCCACTTGTGATCTCCCCACACGGCACAGCCTTTCCGCATTCTTCATAGCGGCTTCAAAGCAGCGGAGGATTTCGCTGTGACCATCACCCCCACCATCCGCGTCCAGCGCGAAGACTTCGACCTGCAGGCCGAAGTCGATCTCCTCTCGAAAGGCAAAGCCGACATCGGCGCCGTCGTTACCTTCTCCGGCCTCTGTCGCGATGAAGGCGGGAGGCTGGCGGCGCTTGAACTCGAGCATTATCCCGGCATGGCCGAAGCCGAGATGACCCGCATCGGCGAACTCGCCATCACCCGTTTCGGGCTGCTCGGGCTGACCGCCATCCACCGCTACGGCAAGATCGCTCCTGGCGAGAACATCGTGCTCGTCGTTGCAGCCGCCCCGCACCGGCAGGCCGCCTTCGACGGCGCCAATCTCGTCATGGATTTCCTCAAGACCGCAGCGCCCTTCTGGAAGAAGGAGCACGGCAAGGACGGCGCCAGGGGCGACTGGGTCGCTGCGAAAGACGCCGACGACGCGGCGCGCGACAAGTGGAAATGATCAGAGCATGATGCCGAAAATTGTGCGCGGTTTTCGGCTAACATCATGCGCCATTTCTAAAGCACCACACGCTCCCTGCGGCTCATAACCAGAAGCAGGACGAGCAGCGAGAAGACCACCAGATCCCGCCAGACGAATGCGCCATAGGCGCCCCACAAGGTTTCGACAACGGCAAGCCCGGCAGCGCCGCCAGCCGAACGCAGCGGATCGGAATAGCCGCCGACGGCTGCGATCAGCAGCACCTTGAGCCCGAACATCAGTCCCGCGCCGAAATCCATCGAACCGTAATAGAAGGTGGCGAGAATGCCGCAGAGGGTGGCGACGAGAGCAGCTGCCGCATAGGCGACAAGGAAGACACGGCTGGCGCTGGTACCGCAGAGCTCGGCGGCCAGCGGATCATCGGTGACGGCTCGCCAGAGGCGACCCCAGGCCGTGCGCCTGAGGATCAGCGCACCGAACGCGACGATGGCTGACATCAGCGCCGTGTCGATCAGCTGGATATAGGTGAGAGTCACTTTGAACGGACCATCACTCCAGAAGACAACAACCTGGTTCAGGAACGGCGGCAGCCAGATCGCTCTTGTATCGGCGGCAAGGCGGGCGGTTTCCATCAGCACGATCATGATGCCGAGCGCGGCAACGATGACGGTGTTCGGCGATTTGCTGGCCAGCGGCAGCATGATGGAGCGGCCGATCCAGATGCCCGCGGCCAGTGAATAGACAAGCGCAGCGCACGCGCCGATCGCAATGGCAGCCGGCAGCACCAGCCAGAACCTGATATAGGCGAGCTCGGTAAAAAGCAGCAGGATCTGGCCTGAGAAGGCGAAGATCGCCCCATAGGTGATATCGGCCCGCTTGGTCACGCCGAAGGCAACCGCATAACCGAAGGCGAGCGCGGCATAGAGGGCGGCAAGCGGCACCGCATTCGCCAGTTGTTGCAGAAGATAGGCCATTCCGAAGACTCCGCGTCGGCAAATTATAACTGGTAAAACCTATTTCACCAGTTATAATTTCCTCATGAGCTTTTCCTGGACCCCTCACCGTTTTGCCGGCGGCGCACTGGCGCTCGATGTCGCCAACAGCGTCGTTCTTCGCGACGACCCAAAGCGGCGGGTCGACCGCTTCGCGAGCCGCGAGCAGATGCGCAACTTCCCGCGCGCCGCCGCCGAATTCTGCGCCGAACGGGCCTTGTTCGGTGAGATCGCGCCGGTGGCGCCGCAAGACGAAGTCGGCTTTATCGCGCTGCGCGAGGCGATCGACCGCTACTTCCGCAAGCGTATACTGGATGGCGGCGACGACCAATTGCTGGCCGAATTGCTGGAGGCGCTAGCGAAGATCTTGCGCCAGGCAAGTCCGGCAAGCTTGGCGGCGGCGACCGCCCATTCGGTGCTCAGGCTGATTGCCATGCCGGATCCCGAGCGCATGAAGATCTGCGGCAATTGCGGCTGGCTGTTCATCGACCGCAGCAAGAACAAGAGCCGCGCCTGGTGCGACATGGCGATCTGCGGCAACCGCGCCAAGGCGAACCGTCACTATCGCCGTAAGAAGGAGGAGACGCCATGAGAAAACGTCTA
Source organism: Rhizobium sp. L9 (assembly GCF_002531885.1). Classification (NCBI taxonomy): domain Bacteria; kingdom Pseudomonadati; phylum Pseudomonadota; class Alphaproteobacteria; order Hyphomicrobiales; family Rhizobiaceae; genus Rhizobium; species Rhizobium sp. L9. The sequence goes on from NZ_NWSZ01000007.1 coordinate 201,060, forward strand.
ATCGTAACAGCGGCGGCAACAAGCCTTCTGCTGTCCGCCTGCCAGCGCCAGGCCGAAAATCTCGTCGAAGTCACCGGCCATCTTTTTGTCTTCAATTATCGCGTCGCGAGCGCCACCTATCTGCTGACGCTGAAGAAGACAGGTCCTATCCCCGACGGTTCGGTCATCATCGCCGAATTCGAGAACCCGCAAGGCGGCGACCCGCTGGTGCTGAACCAGAAAATCTACCCGATCGACGACAAGATCGCGCTGCAGAGCGAAAACCTGCACTGCGTGCGCAAGGACCGCCCCTATTCGGTGAATGTCCGGCTGGTCGACAAGGACGGCAAGGTGCTGCAGCAATTGAAGACGGAGTTCCGCTCCGACCTCGACCAGACGGTGCTGCCGAGCAAGCCGCTCGTCGTCGGCGCGCTTTACGACAAGAACCCGGAGGTCTTCAAGCCTGACGGCAGCGTCGATTTCTCGAACACCGACAAGTGCCCAACATAGAAAAAGCCGGGGCGAGGCCCGGCTTTCGAGAGTCAATTCAACGCATTGCGCAGCAATGCCGAAGCGCGGCCTCAGCCGACGATTTCGGTGTCGGAGAACCAGTACTTGATTTCCTGGGCAGCCGTTTCCGGAGCGTCGGAGCCATGAACGGAATTTTCGCCGATCGACAGGGCGTGAACCTTGCGGATCGTGCCTTCGGCAGCGTTTGCCGGGTTGGTCGCGCCCATGATTTCGCGGTTCTTGAGGATCGCGCTTTCGCCTTCCAGGACCTGAACGACGGTCGGGCCGGAGGTCATGCCTTCGACGAGTTCGCCGAAGAAGGGACGGTCCTTGTGAACGGCGTAAAAGCCTTCAGCTTCGCGGCGGCTCATCCAGACGCGCTTGGAGGCGACGACGCGCAGGCCGGCATCTTCGAGCATCTTGGTGATGGCGCCCGTCAGGTTGCGCTTGGTTGCGTCAGGCTTGATCATCGAGAAGGTGCGTTCAATCGCCATAGTCAAATCCTCTGTTTTCTCGGGAAAAGTGGGGCGGTCTTTACCCGCCCCAACGGCCGAAAACAAGAGGCTGGCGGCAATTTCACGCCGCTGTCACAGTCCTGCCGCGGCTTTCGTGGAGATCGAGGCAGCGTTCGAACCAGGCCATGACGGGATCGTCGGCGGCAAGCATGGCCAGTCCTGCGGACACCCGCAGCCATTGCAGCGCGCCGAAGACGATATAATCGGCAAAGAGCGGCGATTGCCCGCCGATGAAGGGCTGAAACTTCAGCATGTGACGGAGCGGCTCCAGCTTGGCGCCGAAGGCAGCCTTCTCCGCCTCGCTGTCGGCGGCAAAGACTTCCAGCGGCTTGCCGAGCCTGGCCTCGCGGCTCTGACGAAAGTAGGCTTTGTCGCCTTCGTCGAGGATCGCGTGGATATCGAGAAGGGCGATCCGCATGATCGCCGGGTGGATGATCATCTGTGAATAGCCCTCAACCATGCGCGACAGCGCCTTGCCGCCCTCGCCATTGAACAGCGACGGCCGCTCCGGATATGCCTCTTCGAGATAGAGGGCGATAGCAAAACTGTCCGAGATCAGCCGGCCATCATCGTCGAGCACGGGCAGGGTCGATGATACGCCGCCGCCGATGTCGCGGATGCGGGCGTAGGTCGTCGGGATCTCCTTGAAATCGAGCCCCTTATGCGCGAGCCCCATCACCGCCTTCCAGCAATGGGGCGAAAAGAAGCGCCGTTCGTCGGCGCCGCAGAGGGAATAAAGGGCTCTAGTCATGACAATCCTTTCGAGGTCTGATCTGCCTGCATTCGATGACAGAAAGCGAACGCGATCAAATCAGGAATTTTCATGGCGCCATCACTCGGATTTCTCGGGAAAGCGGCTAGACTGCGCCAACAACGCCAGGGGACCATATGCTTAGACATTTCAGGATGCTCGCGGCCTATAACCGCTGGGCCAATGCCCAAGTCTATACGGCTGCGGCCGAACTGAGCGAGGCGGAGTTCCGCAGCGACAGCGGCGCGTTTTTCGGCTCGCTGCATCGCACGCTCAATCACCTGCTCGTCGCCGACCGCATATGGATGAAGCGCTTCACCGGCATCGGCGAAGCGCCGGTGACCCTCGATGCCGTACTTTTCGAAGAGCTGGACGCGCTTGCAGCCGCGCGCAAGGCGGAGGACGAGCGCATCATTGCCTGGACGGGTAGTCTCGATGAGGCGTGCCTCGCCGGCGACTTCACGTACGTCCCGGTGACGCAGCCGATCCACATCACTCAGCCGCTGTCGAGCGCGCTCGCGCACCTCTTCAATCACCCGACGCATCACCGCGGCCAGTGCCACATGATGCTGACGGCGCTGGGCAAACCTAGCCTCGGGCTGGACCTTATCTATTTTCTGCGCAGCGAAGGCCGCGAGTGCTGTGAGGCAACGGCTTCATCAAGACTGAATTAACCGCCTTCGCCGGTTCCCATCGCCAATCCGGCGCTTCCCTTCGCAAGTTCAGCTTCTTTTAAAAGCTTGAGAGCATAGCGGAAGTGACAAATGAGGCCGGGCGCGAGGGATCGTCATGCAGAATGCAAGCACAAACGCACTGGTGGCGCGCGAGGCTGTACGCCTAGGGCCAATGACGGATATCCAAAAGATCGCGCATCACATGGCGCGGCTCAACGTTGCCGCGCTGCCGCGCAACTACGAACTCTTTCATGAGGCCATCATCGGGCACAATCCTGGTCTTGCGCAGGATATCGCCGCGCTCGGACCGCAGCCGCAACAGGCGATGCTCGACGAACTCGGACTGAAATACCGGCTTGTCGGCCATTGCGGACTGGCGGGCGAGACGTCGCGCAACGAGGCCAGCCTAACGCTGCGCGCGGTGGCGGAAAGGCTTGCCGAAGGATTGCGGCACAGAGACGCCTTTGCCCGCGCCTGCGGCATGATCCTGAGATCTGTCGACGGTCATGAGGACCAGAGCCTTGCCGCCTTCATCGGCGAGGTCGATTACCTCTCCGCCTCGCTTGCAACTGTAATGTCGGCGGAGATGGAAATCAGCGCCAGACTCCAGGACGACATCAACAAGCTGGACACGCTGGAGCGCGGCATTTCGGCGATGCAATCGGCCACCGTCGCCGACAAGATCACCGGCCTTGCGAACCGCATCGCGCTGAACCGGCAGATTACCGAACTCTACGAACGTGAAGAGGGTGCCGCCGGCAGCGCGCTGATCATGGTCGATATCGACGATTTCACCGAGCTCAACGACAGATACGGCACTCAGGCAGGCAACAAGCTCTTGAAGAAGCTTGCCGCCCTGTTTCGGAAATCGGTGAAGAAGAACGACTTCGTCGCGCGCACAGAGGCCGACGAATTCGCCTTGCTGTTTGCCAATGTCGGCATGCAGGATGCGATTGCTATCGCCGAGCGCCTGCGCGCCTCGGTCGAAGAAAATCTCGTCTTCGCCACCTCAGACAAGGATGACAGCGGCAGGCTGACCATCTCGGTCGGCGTGGCGCTCAGCGCCGATGCGGCGACACCGGGACACCTCCAGGCCAACGCCCGGGTCGCGCTGCTTGCCGCGAAATCGAACCGCCGCCTGCCGGTGCAAGCTTTCGGCCGCTGAGGCGTATGACCGCTGTCGGTGCGGCGAGCAAGCTCGCGGCCGGACGAGCGAGCTCGCCGGGGGATAAGCGGTCTTGCCTTGCCGGGCGGTTTCGGCCAAAAAGCCGGCCATGATCACAATTACCGACATTTCCGCCCGCATCGCCGGACGCCTGCTTCTCGACAATGCCAGCGTTTCGCTGCCTTCGGGCACGAAAGCGGGGCTGGTCGGGCGCAATGGCGCCGGCAAATCCACGCTGTTTCGCGTCATCACCGGCGATCTCGGCTCGGAGACCGGATCGGTGTCGATTCCGAAGGCGGCGCGTATCGGTCAGGTGGCCCAGGAAGCGCCGGGAACCGAGAATTCCCTGATCGAGATCGTGCTTGCCGCTGACAAGGAACGTACGGCCCTGATTGCCGAAGCAGAAACGGCAAGCGACCCGCACCGCATCGCCGAAATCCAGATGCGCCTCGTCGATATCGATGCCCATTCGGCCGAGGCGCGGGCTGCGAGCATCCTCGCCGGCCTCGGCTTCGACAAGGCGGCGCAAGCCCGCCCCGCCTCCTCCTTCTCCGGCGGCTGGCGCATGCGCGTAGCGCTCGCCGCGGTGCTGTTTGCCGAGCCGGACCTGCTTCTGCTCGACGAGCCGACCAACTACCTCGACCTGGAAGGCACGATGTGGCTGGAGGACTATATCCGCCGCTATCCGCACACGGTCATCATTATCAGCCACGACCGCGATCTCCTGAACAATGCGGTCAATTCCATTGTCCATCTCGACCAGAAGAAGCTCACCTTCTACCGCGGCAATTATGACCAGTTCGAGCGGCAGAAGGCGGAAGCCGACGAGCTGCAGACGAAGGCCAGGGCGAAGAACGAGGCAGCGCGCAAACATCTGCAGAGCTTCATCGATCGCTTCAAGGCCAAGGCTTCCAAGGCCCGGCAGGCGCAATCGCGCGTCAAGGCGCTCGAGCGGATGGGGACGGTAGCTGCCGTCATCGAGGATCATGTGCAGCCGATCACCTTCCCCGAGCCGGAGAAGCAGCCGGCCTCGCCGATCGTCGCAATTCAGGGCGGCGCCGTCGGCTACGAGCCCGGCAAGCCCATCCTGAAGAACCTCAACCTGCGCATCGACAACGACGATCGCATCGCCCTGCTCGGTTCGAACGGCAACGGCAAGTCGACCTTCGCCAAATTCATCTCAGGGCGACTGGCGCCGGAGAGCGGCGAAGTGAAGCTCGCACCGAGCCTGAAGATCGGCTTTTTCGCCCAGCATCAGCTCGACGATCTGATCCCCGAGCAGTCGGCGGTGGAACATGTGCGCCGGCTGATGCCGGCCGAACCGGAGGCCAAGGTGCGCGCCCGCGTTGCGCAGATGGGGCTGGCGACCGAAAAGATGGCTACCGCCGCCAAGGATCTTTCCGGCGGCGAGAAGGCACGCCTGCTGATGGGGCTTGCCGCGTTCCATGCGCCCAACCTGCTGATCCTCGACGAGCCGACCAACCATCTCGATATCGACAGCCGCCGCGCTCTGATCGAGGCGCTGAACGATTACAACGGCGCGGTGATCCTGATCTCGCACGACCGCCACCTGATCGAGGCGACCGTCGACCGGCTGTGGCTGGTCAACGGCGGCACTGTCACCACCTTCGAAGGCGATATGGACGAGTATCGCGACCTCATCGTCAGTTCCGGTAAAAAGAAGGAAGACAGGCCGCAGACCAGCGACGATACGACTTCGAAGGCCGACCAGCGCAAGCTCAACGCGGAAAAGCGCGCCTCGCTGACGCCGCTGAAGAAAAAGATCAACGAAATCGAATCCTTGACGGCGAAGCTGGAGAAACAGATTCAGGCTCTTGATGCGGAGCTTGCGGATCCGACTCTTTATGAGAAGACGCCCGCCAAAGCCGCCGAAAAGGCAAAACAGCGCGGCGAGGCCGCGGCAAAACTCACTGCTGCCGAGGAAGAGTGGCTGATGCTGTCGTCCGAATATGAAGAGGCAATGGCAGGATAGCCACAGTCTTTTAGGGAACCCGCGGACTGCCACGCGTTACGAGAATTCCTGCCGATCTCAACCGATCGTTAACCATAATTCGAAAGGTTGTCTCAACATTCATTACTGATTTGTTGAGCCCTTTCCATGCATCGATTTTTCGTCCTTTCCTGCATCGCCCTTGCGGCCGCCCTCTCCGCCTGCAGCACGACCAGACAAGCTCCCGACACCTCGATCAAAACCGCTTCGGTGGTTGCGCCCGAGGGACGGATGCCTTCCGGCAAGCCCGCCAATGATGATGCAACGCCGCTCTTTGCCGGCCCGCATCACCTTTCTGGACGGACGCTGGAGGTCTCCTCGCTTGCCGATTTCAAGCTCAACGACAAGGAAGTGATCCTGAGCTTCGACGATGGCCCGATCCCCGGCCGGACGGACAAAGTGCTGGCGATTCTCGACCAGTTCGGCGTCAAGGGCGCCTTCATGATGGTCGGCGAGATGGCCGAGATGCATCCGGCGCTGGCGCGCAAGGTGGCAATGGAGGGCAATGCGGTCGGCAGTCACACCTATGACCATGCCAACTTGACCTCGCTGAGCTTCGATGCGGCAATGGACGAGGTGCTCAAGGGCGAGCTGGCGGTGACCAAGGCGACGGGAACAGACGTCTCCTTCTTCCGCTTCCCCTATCTCGCCGAGAGCCAGAGGCTGCGCGCCGCTATCGCCATGCGCGACATGGTCGTCATGGATGTCGACATCGACAGCAAGGACTATTTCACCAGCACACCCCTGTCCGTGACGCAACGGACGATGAACCTGCTGCACAAGCGCGGCCGCTTCATCGTTCTGATGCACGACATCCACAAGCGCACCGCGAGGATGTTGCCGACCCTGCTTTCGAAACTCGAAGCCGAAGGCTACAAAGTCGTGACGCTGAAGTTCAAGAAGCCGCAGGTACCGAACGATCTCGTCGCCTCGGCCGATATGGTGATGACCCGCTAACGCGCCTTGCCAAGGCGGAGCCGGCTGCCTAGATCTGGGCGACGTCAATGCAAGCGGCAGCTCAGATATGAACCTTCATCTCGAAACGGACGAAGATCCGCGGACCCGCCAGTTCATCGCTGAACACAATGCGCTCTCCGACGCGGCATTGAGAACGCAGCAATTTGGCGAAGATCGCGACGCGATCAAAGCGCTTATCGAGCGGCAGGACAGGCTGATCGTGCCGATGCGCCGCGGGGGCTGGCTGTTCGATTTCCGGCAGAGCAAGGACAATCCGCTCGGCGTCTGGCTCCGCCTGCCGGCGGACCAGGCTCCCCTGCCCGATGCAGCCTGGGAGCCGGTCTTCGATCTCGATGCCTTCTGCGCCGGCGAAGGCAAGCGCTGGAACTGGCGCGGCGCCGTCACCTGCCCGTGGGAACCGACCCGCATCCTGCTCATGCTTTCGGACGGCGGTTCCGACCTCATCCGCCTGCTCGAATTCGACGCCGAACGCAAACAGGTCGTGAAGGGCGGTTTCGACACGCCCGCCGCGCGGTCGCATGCCACGTGGCTCAGCCGCGACGAGATCTGTTACTTCGGTTCGATCGACCGATTTTCGGCGACCCGCTCGGGATGGCCGCGCGTCGGGCGGCGGTTGAAGCGCGGGCAGCGGCCGGAAGAAGCCGCTATCATGTTCGAAGCCGCTGATGAGGATGTCTATGGCTTCAATCTCGTCATCGACCCTGCCCTATCGGGCGGTTCGACAGATACCGGGCTGATCGACATTTTCGTCGCCAGCCATGAAATCGGCGTGGCCAGCGCTTTCCTCATTGCCGATGATGGCGCGCAACGGCGCATCGATCTGCCCGAGGAAGCCGATTTTCAGTTCAATCATAATCATTGCCTCTGGCGGGCTAAGACGGAGGAGCGCGTTGCGACCGGCAGCCTGGTGCTCCAACGCTTCGACCCCAGTTCGGAGACGATGCTGCTGGGGCCGGAGCGAATCCTGTTTCAGCCCGACGAAGGTCAGTCCGTCGCGCAGATGATGCTGATGCGCGAATGGTGCGTGTTCATCGTTTCCGACCGGCTGCGCCCACGTCTTATGGTGCTCGACCTGACAAAGGTAAATGCCGAACAGCGGGAAATCGCACTGCCGGCGGAGATGCAGACGGCTTATCTCAGGCCCCTCTATGCGGATCTGAATCATGGCGACGACACACTCCACATCGTCGGCCAGGGTTTCCTGCAGCCGCCGACCTGTTACCGTCTCGAACTCTCCGATCGCAGCAGAGAGCCCGAACCGATCTTCACAGCGACGGCGCCGAGCTATTTCGATGCGACTGATATGTCGTCGGAACTGCTGGAGGCTGTGTCCGAGGACGGAACCAAGGTCGCCTACCGGCTGGTGCTGCCGCGGCAGTGGACCAATGGCGCACTGCCGGTGCTGATCTACGGCTATGGCGGATTCGACGTCTCGCTGTCGCCGAATTACTCCGGCGTAACCGGCCGCTGGCTAGAGCAAGGTGGCGCCTATGTGCAGGCCTATATCCGCGGCGGCGGTGAATTCGGGCCTGATTGGTATCGCAGCGCCAAGCGGCAGGGGCGAGACCGGGCCTTTGCCGATTTCGTCGCCATCGCCCGCGATCTCGTCGCTCGCGGTTACACCCTGCCATCCCGGATTGCCTGCCAGGGCGGCAGCAATGGCGGCCTGCTGATGGGCGTGATGCTGACGCGCTACCCGCATGACTTCGGCGCGGTCTGGTGCCAGGTGCCGGTGCTCGACATGACACGCTTCCACCTGTTCAGCGCCGGCCAGGCGTGGATGGATGAATATGGCGATCCGGATACGCCGGCGGACAGGGAATTCATGCTCGGCTATTCGCCGCTTCACAATATCCGGCCGGCCAGCGAGGTCACTTATCCGCCGATCTATATTGAAAGCTCCAGCAATGACGATCGCGTGCATCCCTCGCACGCACGCCGTTTTGCTGCGCGGCTGGAGGAAGCGGGACATCAACTGCTCTTCCACGAATTCGGCTTAGGCGGGCATGGCGGCGACGGCAGTTCCGAGGAGCGCGCCGCCCGCGCGGCGATGGGTTACAGCTTCCTTCGCGAAACCATCATGCGATAGGATAGAAAGGAATGGAGGAGCAGAGCTTGTCGGCGCTCTTCTTTCTGCTACAACACGCCCAATAAATCATACTTTTCAGACAGGCACGAGCGAAACACATGTCCCCTATCAAACTCGCCATCGTCGGCGTCGGCAAGATCGTCCGCGACCAGCACCTCCCTTCCATCGCCAAGAACCCGGACTTCAAGCTCGTCGCCACGGCAAGCCGTCACGGCACGGTCGAAGGCATCAACAGCTACACCACGATCGACGCGATGCTCGACGCCGAGCCTTCGATCGATGCCGTGTCGCTCTGCATGCCGCCGCAATACCGCTATGAAGCCGCCTACAAGGCGCTCGTTGCCGGCAAGCATGTCTTCCTGGAAAAGCCGCCGGGTGCAACGCTGAGCGAAGTGGCCGACCTTGAGGCGCTGGCGAACAAGCAGGGTGCGTCGCTGTTTGCCAGCTGGCATTCGCGTTATGCGCCGGCCGTCGAATCCACCAAGGCTTTTCTTGCTTCGACGACGATCAAAAGCGTGCATGTGATCTGGAAAGAGGATGTCCGCCACTGGCATCCGAACCAGGACTGGATCTGGCAGGCCGGCGGCCTCGGCGTTTTCGATCCCGGCATCAATGCGCTTTCGATCGTCACCCATATCCTGCCGCGGCAGGTCTTCATCACCGGGGCTGTGCTGGAATTCCCAGAAAATCGTGATGCGCCGATCGCCGCCGACATTCACTTCCGCGATGCAGACGGCCTGCCGGTTCATGCCGAATTCGACTGGCGCCAGACTGGCAAGCAGAGCTGGGACATCGTTGCGGAAACGGCAGCCGGCCAGATGGTCCTCTCAGAGGGCGGCGCCAAGCTTTCCATCGACGGCACGCTGACATTCGCCGAACCGGAACAGGAATATCCTTCGCTCTATCGCCGCTTCGCTGAGATCATCAAGGCGGGCAAATCGGATGTCGACCTCGCACCCCTGCGCCACGTCGCCGATGCTTTCATGCTCGGCAAGCGGAAATTCGTCGAGGCGTTCCACGACTGAGCCATTTGAGGTCCTTGCCTGTCGGCTCCGACGGCAAGGACCCGCTCAAGCCTTCTTCTCCCACCGCCCTTCCGGTGTCTGCTGCCAATAGGTGAGGTTATGCCCCTCGCCTTTCAGCTTCTTCCATTGCGCGCGGGCAGTTTCCAACTGCTCCTGATCGTGACCGTCGAACATGAAGACGACGCGCTCATAGGCATCGGCCGGCGGCGGCTCGGCACCGTCGACAATGAAACGAACCGTCGCCGCATTGGCATTGTCCGGTGTCACCGTCAAAAGCACCGGCTGGCTTTCGGCAAAATCGCCGTCGTCGGTCCCATGCGGCAGGAAACTCTCCTCCCGGAACGTCCAAAGATGCGCATCGAGTGCATCGCGCCGCGCCGCCTCGCGCGTCTGGACGACGACGCGCCAGCCGCGCTCGACACTTTTGTCGAGGAGCGGTGGAAGCGCGTCTTCCAGCCTGGTTTCGGTCAGATGATAGAAGAGAACGTCGGTCATCGGGATTCATGATGCGCGCGAACGAGCTCGTCGAGCAGGCGCACGCCGAAACCGGAACCCCAGGACTGGTTGATCTCATCCTGCGGCGAGCCCATCGCCGTGCCGGCGATATCGAGATGCGCCCAAGGCGTCTCCTGCACGAAGCGTTTGAGGAAATGCGCCGCGGTGATCGAGCCGGCCTGGCGGCCGCCGGTGTTCTTCATGTCGGCGAATTTGCTGTCGATCAGCTTGTCATAATCCTTGCCGAGCGGCAGGCGCCAGAGTTTCTCGTTTGTGGAAAGGCCGGCCGCCGTCAGCTGTGCCGAAAGCTCGTCGTCATTGGAGAACAGGCCGGCGTGCACGTTGCCAAGCGCCACCACGATTGCACCGGTCAGGGTGGCCAGATTGATCATGAACTGTGGCTTGAAGCGATCATTGCAATACCAGAGCGCATCGCAGAGCACGAGGCGGCCTTCGGCATCGGTGTTGATCACCTCGATCGTCTGGCCGGACATGGAGGTGACGATGTCGCCCGGGCGCTGGGCGTTGCCATCGGGCATGTTCTCGACCAGGCCGATAATGCCGACCGCGTTGACGGCGGCTTTGCGGGCGGCGAGCACGTGCATAAGGCCGGTCACGGCGGCGGCACCGCCCATATCCCCCTTCATATCCTCCATGCCGGCGGCCGGCTTGATCGAAATGCCGCCGGTATCGAAAACGACGCCCTTGCCGATGAAGGCGACCGGACGGTCCTTGCTCTTGCCGCCCTTCCACTGCATGACCGCCAGACGCGGCGGACGCACGGAGCCCTGCGCAACGCCGAGCAACGCACCCATGCCGAGACGGCGCATTTCCTTCTCTGTTAGGATCTCCACCTCGACGCCCAGCTTTTCCAGTTCCTTCGCCTTGGCGGCGAACTCGACAGGTCCAAGCGCGTTCGGCGGTTCGTTGACAAGGTCACGGGCGAGATTGACACCGCCTGCGATCGCTTCGGAATCGGAAAACGCCTTCCTGGCGCCGGTCGCATCGGCGGTGACGATCGTCACCTTAACGGATTTTGCCGGCTTTTCCTCGTCATCATTCTTCTTTGTCTTATAGGCATCGAAGCTGTAGGCGCGCAGCAGCATGCCGAGCGCGAAATCAGCGGCGGCGCGCGCGTTCGTCTCAAGGCCGGGCACGTCGATGAAGATGGCGGCCTTGTCGGTATTCTTGATTTTCGACGCCGCGGCGCCGCCGGCTTTCAGCCAGTCGTGAGCGGTGAGTTCGCTGGCCTTGCCAAGCCCGACGACAACGATGCGCTCGACGGGGGCTCCTTCCGGGGCGACAATATCAAGCGCGGCCATTGATTTAGCGGAGAATCGAGCGATCTTGGCAGCCTTGGCGATCACGCCTGCCGGATCAGCCGTTTCGGTGCCTGCGGCGCTGTCGGCCTCCGCAGTTTTCAGCAGGATCGCGAGCCCGCCATTGAGCTTTGCCGACTTCGAGAATGAAATTTCGAACTTTGCTGACATGTCTTCTCCGCTGGGATTCTTGAAATCCGTCCCTGGCGGATAATTTCGCGTTTGGCGGGTCTGTCAATGGCTCGCGACTATTGTTAAGGTCGCCCGCGGCCGTCCAGGCTCTCGTGTTTTCGTCAGTTTCGTAGATATTCGCGTTGACAGTTTTTTCGAAAAATCGATGGCAGGGCCCTGTGATCCGCCTGCCGAAAACGACTTTCGGTGCATTCCTGTTTCTGTTCTGGGCGTGGTGGGCGCTGCTTGCCATCTTTCGCGCCTTCCCTGGAATAGACATTTATTTTTCCCAGCTTTTTTTTGTGGGCGCAGATTGTGACGCGACTGCCGCTGCCGGGAGCATCTGCGGCGGCTTTCCCTATCGCGACTCGGGGAATTTCGACCTGCTGCGAACCATCTTCTTCCGCCTGCCTTACGTCGTGGCGATCGTCATGGCGTGGAAGCTGATCGAATGCTACCAGCAGCACGGCGCGACCTTCAACGCCGAGCGGGCGCGTAAGCTCAAGGTCGCGCTCGGAACGCTGCTGATCGGGCCGGTGCTGCTCGTCAATGTTATCCTGAAGGAACATTGGGGCCGGCCGCGGCCGGTGCAGACGGATATTTTCGGCGGGAGCCTGCATTTTGTCGAGGCCGGCTCACTTGCCGGCAAATGCGTCTCGAACTGCTCCTTCGTGTCCGGCGAGGCGGCGAGCGCTGGATGGCTGTTCTGCCTTCTGCTCTTCGTCCCGAAATCGCTGCGTTATGCGCTGGTGCCACCGGTCGCCGCGATCTCGCTCCTGACGCCCGCCATGCGTCTATCCTTCGGCGCGCATTATCTTTCCGACGTGACGCTCGGATGGCTCTCCTCGCTTGTCATCTTCGCAGCGCTGCTGGCGTTAACTGAGTCGCAACAGGGCCAAAAAAATTCTGAAAATTGAATGAATTTTTGACACCTGCTTGTCGCAAAAGCGCGACAAAGAGCGTAGAGGGATTCTCCTGCAAGCCGTTTTGGCGTGCAGGTGCTTTCAAGGGCCGGCATGAAACTACTCGAGACATACATATTGCGGCGCGTCGGCCAGATGTTTCTCGTGGCGCTCCTGCCCGTGTTGGCAATCATCTGGACGACACAGGTCCTGCAGCGCATCAATCTCGTCACCGACAGCGGCCAGTCGATCGGCTCGTTTGCCAAGCTGGCGACGATGATCCTGCCGTCGATCATTCCCGTGGTGCTGCCCTTCGCGCTCGTCATCGCCATCACCCAGACGCTGACGACGATGAACAACGATTCCGAGCTGACCGTCATCGACGCGGCCGGGGCACGGCGAACCATTCTGGTCCGGCCGATCCTGCTGCTTGCCGCCGTCATCAGCGTCTTTTCCTTTTTCGTCGACAACATCGTCGAGCCACGGGCAAAGACGGTGGCGCGTCAGATGATCGCCGAAACCTACGCCGATCTCCTCTCCTCGGTTATCGAAGAAAAGACCTTCCGCAAGCTCGACGAAGGTCTCTATGTGCAGATCTCACAACGCCTGGCGGGGCGGATGCTGAAGGGCCTATTCGTCGCCGACGAGCGGGACCCGGCCTACGAGCTCATCTATTACGCCAAGGAGGGCGCCGTCGACGATACCGGCACGACGCTGATCATGCACGACGGCGAGGTGCATCGCAAAACGCCCGACGGCAACGTCTCGGTCATCAATTTCGATTCCTATTCCTTCGACCTCTCCGACATGACGGAGAGCCGCGGTCAGGCGACGCTGAAAGCCAGCGACCGTGACCTGTGGTTCCTGTTCAATCCGGATCCGAACGACAAGGACTATACGATCCGCCCCCAGAGCTACCGCGCCGAATTGCATCGACGGCTGACGGACTGGATCCTGCCCGTCGTCTTTGCATTGTTCTCACTGGCGATCGCCGGCGACGCGCGCTCGCACCGGGAGGCTCGGCTGCATCCGATGGTGAGCGCGCTCGGCTATGCTTTCGCGCTACGATGGGCTGCTTTCTACGCGGCAAACCAAATCGACACCGATCCGGAATATATCGCGGTTCTCTACGCCATCCCGATCGTCAGCAGCATCATCTCGATCATCTTCCTCGGCCTGCACAAGCGACTGGTCATGCCTTCGTTCGTCTGGGACCGGATATCGGTTTCCTGGAGACGCATGCAGGAAAGACTGCTTACCGCGACCAGCAGGTCCGGCGGGGGCGCGGCCCAATGATGTTCGGGACATTGTCGCGTTATTTCTTTCGCCGTTATCTGGCGACGACCTGCTGGTTTCTGATCGGCGTATCGGCGATCGCCTTCCTGCTTGATTTCAGCGAGACGGCTGGGCGCATGTCCGGCCTGCCCGGCTACACGATCGGCGGCGGCATCGTGATGACCGCCGTGCGCCTGCCGCTCATCCTGCAGCAGACAATCCCCTTCGTCGCCCTCTTCGTCGGCATGACGGTGCTGATCGGGCTCAATCGGAAATATGAGCTCGTGGTCACGCGCGCGGCCGGCATCTCGGTCTGGCAATTCATGTTTCCGTTCATCGCCGGCTCAATTGCACTCGGCGTGCTGACGATGACGGCGCTCAACCCGCTTGCCGCCTGGGGACAGCGCCAGGCGCTGCTGGTCGAGTCCGACTGGCGTGGCGAAAACGCGGTTCTGCGCAAGGCGCCGCAGATTCCGTGGCTGCGCCAGATCAGCGGCCGCGACGATGTCATCATAGGCGCCCAGACGGTCCAGGAGAACGGAACCAAGCTGATCGACGCCGTATTGATCCATTTCGATTCAAGCGGCCGAGTCATTCTGAGACAGGATGCCGCCACGGCAAAGTTGGAAGATGGTTACTGGCAGCTTAACGGCGTCGTCGAGCGCAAGCCTGGCGAAATCCCACTGCGCAAAGCTTCGGTCCAACTTCGCACCAATCTGAAACAGGATTTCGTTCAGGAGCGGCTGACAGCGCCGGAAACAATTGGTTTCTTTGACCTTTCCAATCGCATTGCGGCGGCCAAATCCTTCGGCATCTCGACCAAGGCCTTGGAGACGCAATTCAACTCCCTGTTGTCTCAGCCATTGCTGCTGGTGGCCATGACTCTCATTGCTGCAACAGTGTCCCTAAAATTTAGCCGGTTCAACCAATCCCGCTCCGTGATTCTGGGTGGAATCCTGTCAGGCTTCATGCTTTATGTCGTCACCGTGCTTGTTAAAGCATTCGGAAGCAGTGGAGTCGTGCCTCCCTTCGTGGCGACCTGGATACCGGTTGTCGTCGCGTTGGCCTTGGGCGCGACTATTTTGCTTCATCAGGAGGACGGCTAGTGGCGGTAGGCGACCGCAAGTATTTTAGTAAACAGTTGGTTGCCCTGCTTGTCGGTGCGGCTCTATGTTCCTATTTCGGCAGCGCCCCGGCCTCCTATGGCCAGGCCAACACGCCTGAACAAAATATCGAGAATAAGATTCCCGAAGGGGCCAAGCTTCTGCTTTCGGCCAATGAACTCGTCTATAACCGTGACGCCGAACTCGTGTCGGCGATCGGCGGCGTGCAGATCAACTATGGCGGCTACAAAATGGTCGCGCAGAAGGTCGAGTACAACCAGAAGACGGGCCGGATGATGGCGCTCGGCAATGTCGAGCTCGTCAGTCCGGACGGCAACCGCATCTATGCCGACAACCTAGACGTGACCGACAATTTCGCCGACGGGTTCCTGAACTCGCTGCGCATCGAAACTTCCGACAATACGCGTATCGTCGCCGAAAGCGGCGAGCGGGTCGGCGGCACGAAGATGATTCTCAACAAGGGCGTCTATACCGCCTGCCTTCCCTGCGCCGAAGATCCGAAGCGCGCACCGTTCTGGCAGGTCAAGGCCAAGCGCGTGATCCAGAATGGCGAAACCCATACGATCCGCCTGGAGCGGGCGCGCTTCGAGCTGCTTGGTTACCCGATTGCCTTCGTGCCGTTCATCGAGGTTCCCGACAATACGGTGAAGCGCAAGTCCGGCTTCCTGTTCCCGACGATGAGCCTGTCGCAGAACCTCGGCTTCGGCCTTTCCATTCCTTATTATTACGTGATCTCGCCGAGCATGGATGCGACGGTCACGGCGACCGGCTACACGGCCCAGGGCTTCCTAGTCGAAGGCGAATTCCGTCAGCGATTCGAAAACGGCACGCATATCCTGCGCGTCGCCGGCATCGACCAGGCAAAGCCGGACAATTTCAGCTCGGGCACCAGCGATGCCGAAGCCGAGCAGCGCGGCATGGTGGCGTCAAAGGCGGAGTTCCGCATCAATCCGCGCTGGACGTTCGGCTGGGACGTCATGGTGCAGAGCGACAACAATTTCTCGAAAACCTACAAGCTGCGCGGCTTGAGCAGCACCGATCGCACGAACCAGATCTACCTGACGGGGCTCGGGAAACGGAATTATTTCGACATGCGGGCGTTTTATTTCGACGTCCAGGATGCCGATCGGACGAACACGGCCGAAAAGCAGCAGGCCATCGTCTATCCCGCGCTTGATTATCACTATGTCGCGCCTCAGCCGCTTGCAGGCGGTGAACTTTCTGCGGACGTCAACCTGACGAATATTTCGCGCACACACGACGACTTCTATACCGTCGACGGATTCGACCGGTTCCGTGGCCTGAAGGGCCAGACTTCGCGTCTGACGGCCGAACTTCAATGGAAACGCACCTATGTCACGCCGACCGGTCTGGTGATCACGCCGCTTCTGGCCGCGCGCGGCGACGCTTTCGCGTTGAACATGAACGACCCGACCGGTTACGCCGGCAATTATCTTGACGACGAATCCGCCACTCGCTCGATGTTCACCGCCGGGCTGGAGATGCGGTATCCGATCCTGATGACGACCGATAACAGCACGCATATTCTGGAGCCGATCGTCCAGATCTATGCGCGCCCCGACGAGCAGCTCGCCGGCCGGCTGCCGAACGAGGATGCACAGAGTTTCGTTTTCGATGCCACCTCGCTCTTCGACCGCGATAAATTCTCTGGTTACGACCGCGTCGAAGGCGGCACCCGCGCCAATGTCGGCTTCCAGTATACCGGGACGTTCGACAGCGGTTACAAGCTGCACGGCATTTTCGGCCAGTCTTATCAGATCGCCGGCCAGAACTCGTTCGCGACCGATGACCTCGTCAATGTCGGCGCGGATTCGGGCCTCGAAACCGACCGCTCCGATTATGTCGGCCTCGGCGGCGTCGAAACGCCGTATGGTGTTTCCGTTGCGGCCTCCTACCGGCTCGACGAGAAGGATTTCGAATTTCGCCGTGGCGACCTGACGACAGCCTACCAGAACGACACCTTCCAGACGCAGGTGACTTACACGCATCTCAGCGCTCAGCCGGCCTATGGCTTCGCCGAGGACAACGACGAGATCCAGACCAGCAGCAAGGTCAAGTTCAAGGACTATTGGTCGATCTTCGGCGGCATCGCCTGGGATCTGAACAACGACGTGATCAGCCGCCGGTCGCTCGGCCTTTCGTATGAGGACGAATGCACGATCTTCACGATCACCTATACGGATAGCAGGGATTCCGACGACGAGTCGGCAAGCGACTGGACGATCGGCGCGCGGCTGACGTTCCGCACGCTCGGCGACATCAAGATCGGCACCGATACTCTCTCCAACTAGCCGGCGGACGGCGTAAACATGGCCTCAAGTCATTCTTTCGCCGTAAGCCTGTGCAGGACATTGCCGCCAGTCGATATCCGAGGCATAGGAGTTTCGCGCCGCGATGGAAGCGATTTCCGCGTGTCTCGCACTGTGGTAAGGACGCCGCGATCAAAGTCTCGCGGCGCTATTGGGAGGTCAACAGATGATTGACGCGAAAAAAGCCATAACCGCCTTTCTCGCCGGCGCAGCGATCGCTTTGCTGACGGGCCTTGCCGGCCCGGCGCTTGCGGCAAGCGGAGTCCAGGCCGTGGTGAACGGCACAGCCATCACCAGCGGCGACGTCGCCAAGCGTCAGGCCTTCCTGCGCCTGCAGCATACCAAGGCCGACGCCAAGACCGCCACGGAGCAATTGATCGACGAGACGCTCAAGCGCCAGGAGGTCGCCCGCGTCCATATGTCGGTTTCGCAGCAGGACGTCGATGCGTCTTTCGCACGCTTTTCGGCCGGCAACAAACTTTCCGTCGAACAGATGTCGCAGATCCTCGATCGCGCCGGCGTCGGCGTCGACCATTTCAAAGGCTTCATCGCCGTGCAGATGAGCTGGCCGCGCGTCGTCAATGCGCGCTACGGCTCGACCTCGCGGCTGTCGAATTATGATCTCGTCTCGCGCATGATGCAGAACAACAAGCAAAAGCCGGTGACGACGGAATATATGCTGCAGCAGATCATCTTCGTCATTCCTGAGGCCAAGCGCGGCGCCATCACCGGTAAGCGCAAGGGCGAGGCCGAGGCATCGCGCTCGAAATTCCCCGGCTGCGATCAGGCAAAGACCTTTGCCGCAACGATGCGCGATGTTTCCGTGCGCGATCTCGGCCGCATGCTTGCTCCCGAGATCCCGCCGGATTGGAAACCTCTGGTCGAGCAGGCCAAGGGCAACACGACAGGCACCCGCGTTACCGAGAAGGGCGTCGAATATCTGGCGATCTGCAGCCAGCGCCAGGTCTCCGACGACCAGGCCGCCGAAATGGTCTTCCGCCAGGAGGATCTCGACAAGTCCAAGGCCGGCAAGAACGGCCCACCGGAAAACGAAAACAGCAAGAAATACCTGGACGAACTGCGCAAGAAGGCGCAGATCGCCTATCGCTGACCGACGATGGCGATACCCTTCTCACGACCGCTTGCGCTGAGCCAGGGCGATCCCGCCGGCATCGGACCGGATATCACCCTGACGGCCTGGCTCCAGCGGCGTGAACTCGGGCTTCCGCCTTTTTTCCTGATCGGCGATCCGGATGTTTTGGCTCTACGGGCCCGCCAGCTCAATCTGGCGGTTTCCATACGTGAGGTCGACAGGGCCGGCGAGGCCACCGGCATATTTGCCGATGCTCTGCCCGTCATGAGCGTGCCGGCCGGCATTGAGGTGGTGGCCGGCGAGCCGCATGCGGCAACGGCGAAGGGCACGATCGCGGCGATCGAGAAAGCAGTCTCGCTTGTCATCGGCGGCGAGGCACTCGCAGTCGTCACCAATCCGATCGCCAAGGGCGTGCTCTACGAGGCGGGTTTCCGGTTTCCCGGCCATACCGAATTTCTCGCCGATCTTGCCGCCAGGGCGACCGGCAGGCCGGTGACGCCGGTCATGATGTTGTCGGGACCGAAACTGAGGGCCATTCCAGTTACCATCCACATTCCTGTCCGCGATGTGCCGCAAGCACTGACCGGCGAACTGATCATCGAAACCTGCCGGATCGCCGATGCGGATCTCAGGCAGCGCTTCGGTATCGACGCGCCGCGCCTTGCCGTCGCCGGCCTCAACCCGCATGCTGGTGAAGGCGGAGCTATCGGCACGGAGGATGAGGACATCATCCGCCCATCGATCGAGCAACTGCGTGACGAGGGTATCGACGCGATCGGCCCCCTGCCCGCCGATACGATGTTCCATGACGAGGCGCGGGCGCGATATGATGTCGCCATCTGCATGTACCACGACCAAGCGCTGATCCCCGCCAAGGCACTCGGTTTCGACGACAGCGTCAACGTGACCCTCGGACTTCCCTTCGTGCGAACCTCGCCGGACCACGGCACCGCTTTCGGCATCGCGGGCAAGGGACTGGCGCGCGAGCAGAGTCTGGTTGCGGCACTGAAGCTTGCCGCCCAGCTCGGCCGCACCGCCGAAGGCCGCCGCTGATGGCAGCACTCGATGGCCTGCCGCCGCTTCGCGACGTCATTCAGCGTCACGGCCTCGATGCGCGCAAGGCGCTCGGGCAGAACTTCCTGCTCGACCTCAACCTCACGCAGAAGGTCGCCCGCACCGCAGGCGCGCTCGAAGAGACCACCGTTTTCGAGGTCGGCCCCGGCCCCGGCGGGCTGACCCGGGCGATTCTGGCGCTCGGCGCCAAGAAGGTCATCGCCATCGAGCGGGACGCGCGCTGCCTGCCGGCGCTTGCCGAGATCGCCGACCACTATCCAGGCCGACTGGAGGTGATCGAAGGCGATGCGCTGAAGACGGATTTCGAAGCACTGGCGCCGGAAGGACCCGTCAAGATCATCGCCAACCTGCCCTACAATGTCGGTACGCAGCTGCTGGTCAACTGGCTGCTGCCAAGGGCCTGGCCGCCATTCTGGCAATCGCTCACGCTGATGTTCCAGAAGGAAGTCGGCGCCCGGATCGTTGCCGGCGAGGACGACGACCATTACGGCCGTCTCGGCGTGCTCTGTGGCTGGCGGACCGAGGCACGCATGGCCTTCGACGTGTCGCCGCAAGCCTTCACACCGCCGCCGAAGGTGACTTCGACGGTAGTGCATCTTGTCCCCAGGGCGAACCCCATCCCGTGCGCCATCGCCAATCTGGAAAAAGTAACGCAGGCTGCCTTCGGCCAGCGCCGCAAGATGCTGCGCCAGAGCCTGAAGCCACTCGGCGGCGAGAGCCTGCTCATCAAGGCTGGAATTGATCCGGCGCGACGGGCGGAGACCCTCTCAATCGAAGAATTCTGCCTTCTCGCAAATAGCCTTTAGTCTAGCGCCACATTTCCTTGTGGACGCACAGAGGACGCGCCTCAGAGGGACGGCGTCTCTTCCAGCAGCTCTCGGACGAAATCGAACATGCCGTGGCGGCGGTCGCGGCGCAGGCGTTCGGCCTTGACGATCGACTGGACGGCGTCGAAGGCGGTGTTGAGATCGTCATTGACGATGACATAATCATATTCGCGCCAGTGGGCGATCTCGGCGCGGCTGTTGGCCAGACGCGTCTGAATCACCTCCTCGGAATCCTCGGCACGGCGATGCAGCCGCGACTGGAGCTCCGTCATGGTCGGCGGCAGTACAAAGATCGAGACGACGTCAGCCGACATCTTCTCCTGCAACTGCTGGGCGCCCTGCCAATCAATATCGAAGAGCATGTCGCGGCCTTCGGCCATGGCCTGCTCGACCGGCTCGCGCGGCGTGCCGTAGAAATTGCCATGCACTTCGGCCCATTCGAGCAGTGCGTCGCTATCGCGCAACCGCTCGAACTCGCGCACACTCTTGAAATGGTAATGCACACCTTCGACTTCGCTCGGGCGGCGCTGGCGCGTGGTGACGCTGACGGAGAGGCCGATATGCTTGTCGGTCTCCAGAAGCGTGCGCGCAATGGTGGACTTGCCGGCGCCCGACGGCGACGAAATGACAAGCATCAGACCGCGGCGGGCGATCTGCACGGGCGAGGATTTCGCCGGTTTCATGTCCTACTCCAAATTCTGGACCTGCTCGCGGAACTGGTCGATCACGACTTTCAGCTCGATGCCGGCGGCGGTGACCGCCGAGGCATTCGACTTCGAGCAGATGGTATTCGATTCGCGGTTAAATTCCTGTGCAAGGAAGTCCAGTCGGCGCCCGGCAGGCCCGCCTTTCGCCAGGAGATCGCGCGCTGCGGCGATATGCGCCTTCAGACGATCGATTTCTTCGCGCAGATCCGCCTTGGTCGCCAACAAAGCGGCCTCCGCGTGCAGCCTGTCACGGTCGAGGGCGGCCATGCCGTCCATGAGCAAGGCCACCTGTGCCGCAAGTCGGGCCGAGATCTCCGCCGGCGAACGTGAGGGATCCATCTCGATCGTCCGCGTCAGGTTCTCTATCGTCGCGACATGATCGAGAAGGATGCGGGAAAGCGCCGCCCCTTCCTGTGCGCGCATTGCCTTGAGATCGGCAAGCGCGGCGAGCAGGCCGGCGACAATATCGGTATCACGGGCGGCAAGCGCCTCCTCGCCATCCTCGCCTTCACGGAACTCCACGATGCCGCGCACGAGAAGCAGCGTATCGAGCTTCAAAGGCGCCGGATCGATCACATCAACCAGTTGCTCGCGCATGGCGAGCACGGCAGCGAGCGCCTCTTTGTTCAGAACTGCCTCGAAACGGTTCTCGTCGGCGGTGACCGACAGCGATGCCTGCAGGTTGCCGCGGCTGAAGGTTTCGCCGGCAAGGCGGCGGACCTCCGCCTCCATGCGTTCGAGACCGGGCGGCAGGCGCAGGCGCAGGTCGAAACCCTTGCCGTTGACCGAGCGCAGTTCCCACGCCCACCGCCAGCGGCCGCTCGTTCCCTCGCGCCGCGCAAAACCGGTCATCGACTGCAAAGCCATGCGAGCCTCCCGAAAACTGTCAGTTGATCTTCTTTTTCTTCGGCGGCACGACAGTCGCGCCATTGTCGCCCGGCTGCTCTTCCGGCTGGCCATCGACGGCGATATTCGGGTCCGAACCCTTGTCGGCCTCGAGCTTGCGCCAGCGCTTGACGTTGGCATTATGCTCCTCGAGCGTAGCGGCAAAGACGTGGCCGCCGGTGCCGTCGGCGACAAAATAGAGATCTTGGGTTTTCCAAGGGTTGGCGACGGCTTCCAGCGCATCCTTGCCGGGATTGGCGATCGGCGTCGGCGGCAGGCCCTTGATGACATAGGTATTGTAAGGCGTGTCCCGTTTCAGATCCGATTGGTAGATCGGCCGGTCGGCCGGTTTTCCCTCGCCACCGAACAGCCCATAGATGATCGTTGGATCGGACTGCAGGCGCATGCCCTTGCCAAGCCGGTTCAGGAACACCGAAGCGACATGGGCACGTTCGTCGGGAATGCCGGTCTCCTTTTCGACGATCGAAGCGAGCGTCACGAATTCTTCTTTGGTTCGCAGCGGCAGCGAGGAGTCGCGCTTATCCCAGATCTGGTCGACCAGCTTCTGCTGTGCCGCCGCCATCTGTTCGATGATTTCCGAGCGCTTGGTGCCGCGCGAGAATTTGTAGGTGTCCGGACGCAGGCTGCCTTCGGCCGGTAGTGCGGCCGGCAAGTCGCCTTCCAGAACCGGATCCTGCAGCATGCGGTCGAACATCTGGCGGACCGTCAGGCCTTCCGGAAAGGACACCGAATAGAGGATGGACTTGCCCGATTTCAGCAGCTCCATGATATCGCTCATGGAGGCTCTCGCCTTGATCTCATATTCGCCGGCCTTCAAGCTCTCGCCGGCGGAAAGATGAGTCGCCGTCAGATATCGAAAGATGCGGGCATCGGAGATGATCGCGTTGCGCTCGAGGTTCGAGGCGATTTCGGCGAGACCCGCACCGTTGCGGACGATGAAATTGGTGTTGGTCTGCAGCGGGCCCGGGCTCTGATAGGTCGAGGTCGCGTAGTAGAAGCCGATGACGGCGAGGACGCAGACCAGCACAGTCATCGTCATGATGAAGTTCAGGAAAAGGACGATCTGGCTGCGAGCGTTCTTGGAGCGTTTCGGCGGCTCGGGAACACGTTCCGGACGCAGGGCTTCGCTCGGCGACTTCGGGATGATCGGTCCCTTCTGCGCCTGGGTATCGTTGCTCTGGTTCGTCGTATCGCTCACCGGCAATCCTCTATAACTCGGCCGTCATTTCGCTATTTCGCGAAGCAATGCGGCAAAAAGCAGGTTCTGCCACCGTTCAACGAAGCCGCTGCCGGTCCCTGTGCTTTCACACGGCCTGCTACGACGGGACCCTTACTGTGCGTAGCGGCGCAGCACGAGCGATGCGTTCGTACCGCCGAATCCGAACGAGTTGGACAGTGCCACATTGATTTCTCGCTCACGAGCCTTGTGCGGAACAAGATCGATCGCTGTCTCGCGTTCGGGATTGTCGAGATTGAGCGTCGGCGGCGCGATATTGTCACGGATTGCAAGTGTCGCGAAGATCGCCTCGATCGCGCCGGCAGCACCGAGAAGGTGTCCCGTCGCCGACTTGGTCGAGGACATGGAGATCTTCGACGCCGCGTTGCCGACCAGGCGCTCGACCGCCCCGAGCTCGATCGTGTCGGCCATAGTCGAAGTCCCGTGGGCGTTGATGTAATCGATATCGGCCGGCGTCAATCCGGCGCGCTTCAGCGCCATCGCCATGCAGCGGCCGGCACCCTCGCCGTCTTCGGAAGGCGCGGTAATATGATAGGCGTCGCCCGACAGGCCATAGCCGACGATCTCGGCGTAGATCTTGGCGCCGCGCGCCTTGGCATGCTCCAGCTCTTCGAGCACGACAATGCCAGCACCCTCGCCCATGACGAATCCGTCACGATCACGGTCATAGGGGCGCGAAGCCTTCTGCGGATCGTCATTGTGCTGGGTCGACAGCGCCTTGCAGGCGGCAAATCCTGCCAGCGAAATACGGCTGACGGGAGATTCCGTGCCGCCGGCGACCATGACGTCGGCGTCACCCAGCGCGATCAGCCGCGCGGCATCGCCGATCGCATGCGCACCTGTCGAGCAGGCGGTGACGACCGAATGATTGGGTCCGCGCAGCTTGTGGCGGATCGAAACCTGGCCGGAGACGAGATTGATCAGGCGACCCGGAATGAAGAAGGGCGAGATGCGGCGCGGGCCCTTGTCGCGCAGGGTGTAACCTGCCTCGACGATGCCTTCGATGCCGCCGATGCCGGAGCCGATCAACACGCCGGTGGCAATCTGATCCTCATCCGTCTCGGGATGCCAGCCGGCATCGGCAAGCGCCATATCGGCGGCAGCCATCCCGAAGATGATGAAGGGATCGACCTTGCGCTGTTCTTTCGGCTCCATCCACTGATCGGCATTGAAGGTGCCGTCGATACCGTCACCGATCGGGATACGGCAGGCGATCTTGGCGGGAAGGTCGTCGACTTCGAATTCGGTGACCAGACGGGCGCCGATCTGGCCGGCAAGCAGCCGCGACCACGTCACCTCAGTTCCGCATCCCAAGGGTGATACCATGCCGGTACCGGTGATGACGACACGTCTCATCGCGTGCTTTCCCCCGTCTCTTATGTTCTATGGAGAAATATGCCGAAAAGAAAAGGGCGGACTCCAGGCCCGCCCTTTCTCAAATATATAGGATCAGGCCTGGGCCTTCTCAATAAATTTCACCGCATCGCCGACCGTCAGGATCGAGTCGGCAGCGTCATCGGGGATTTCAACGCCGAATTCTTCTTCGAAAGCCATGACAAGTTCGACCGTGTCGAGCGAGTCAGCGCCCAGATCGTCGATAAAGCTGGCGCTCTCGACGACCTTGTCGGCATCGACGCCAAGATGATCAATAACAATTTTCTTTACGCGTTCTGCGATATCGCTCATGTCGGTTTCCTCGACCTTATGTCCTGATCGGAGTGCCGTTGCGGCACCCTTACCCTGTTTCAGCCTGCGATGTTTTCAGACATCCTCGGCAAACTCGTTTACCCGGCTTCAGAGATGTCCCAGGCTTGCGAAAAGCCCGCCGGTCCGTCTGCTTTCTCGGGACGACTGTTCACAGTCATTGGCCCGCTTAACATGGTTTAAGTCTGCCGCAAAGCCAGAAAATCAACGCTTCGTGATTGCTCAACATGCTATTGCGGGAAATATCTCCGTGCCGACAGTTTGTCGTTTCAGATCATCGCCATGCCGCCGTTTACGTGCAGCGTCTGGCCGGTCATGTAGGCGGCTTCGGAGGATGCAAGGTAAGCAACAGCCGAAGCGACCTCGCCGCCCGTGCCCATACGCTTCATCGGGATCGCCCCCATGATCGCTTCCTTCTGCTTGTCGTTCAGCTTGCCGGTCATGGCGCTTTCGATGAAGCCGGGCGCGACGCAGTTGACCGTCACGTTACGGGTGGCAATTTCCTGCGCCAAGGACTTGGTGAAGCCGATCATGCCGGCCTTGGAGGCGCAGTAATTGGCCTGCCCCGGATTGCCGGTGACGCCGACGACGGAGGTGATGTTGATGATACGGCCATAGCGGCGGCGCATCATCGGATGCGACAACTCGCGCGTCAGGCGGAAGGTCGCCGTCAGATTGACTTCGAGGACCGCATCCCAGTCCTCGTCGCTCATGCGCACGAACAGGCCGTCCTTGGTGATGCCGGCATTGTTGACGAGAATATCGACACCCTCGAGATCGGCCTCGGCCTTCTGGCCGAGCGCCTTGACCTCGTCACGGTCCGACAAGTTGGCCGGAAAGATCTTGACGCGCTCGCCGAGCTCGGCCGCCAGCGTTTCCAGCTTCTCGACACGGGTGCCGTGCAGACCGACGATGGCGCCCTGCTTATGAAGAAGGCGGGCGATTTCCTCGCCGATACCGCCCGATGCGCCAGTAACGAGAGCCTTGCGGCCGGAAAGATCGAGCATGGAAAGGTTCCTTATATCTGGAGATATCAATCAGGCCATCAGGGCGGCGACGGTCGCATCGACATCCGAAGGACCATTGACCGAGACGCCGTTGATTGTCTTGTCGATGCGGCGGGCAAGGCCGGTCAGCACTTTGCCCGAACCAAGCTCGTAAAGCGTCGTGACCCCGTTTGCCGCAAACCATTCCACCGTCTCGCGCCAACGGACCTGAGCTGTCACCTGCTCGACCAGGAGGCTGGCGATCTCGTCGGCGCCGGTCACTGGCGCCGCGCGGACATTGGCGATCAGGGGCACGGCGGGATCGGACTTGGCAACCGTTGCCAGCGCCGCGCGCATGGCCTCGGCCGCAGGCGCCATCAGCTTGGAATGGAAAGGAGCGGAGACCGGCAGCAGGATGGCGCGCTTGGCGCCCTTGTCGGTCGCAAGGCCGGCGGCCTTTTCGACGGCTGCCTTCTCGCCCGAGATGACGATCTGGCCGCCGCCATTGTCGTTGGCGATCTGGCAGGCGCCGGTAGCGGCGGCCTCCTCGCAGACGGCAACGACGTCGGCATGTTCGAGGCCGATGATCGCGGCCATGGCGCCGACGCCGACGGGGACGGCCGCCTGCATGGCATTGCCGCGAATGCGCAGCAGCCGCGCCGTATCCGGGAGCGAAAAGGTGCCGGCGGCGCAGAGTGCCGAATATTCGCCAAGCGAGTGGCCGGCGACATAGGCGACCTTGGACTTAAGATCCACCCCCTTGGCCTGAAGAACACGGACGACGGCTATCGATACCGCCATCAGCGCCGGTTGGGCGTTCGCCGTCAAGGTCAACGTGTCCTCGGGACCATCGAACATGATGTCGGAAAGCTTTTCACCGAGCGCTTCGTCGACCTCTTCGAAAACGGCGCGAGCTTCGGCGAAATTCTCGGCGAGATCCTTGCCCATGCCGACGGCCTGGCTGCCCTGGCCGGGAAAAGTGAAAGCGATGGTCATGTTCATGTCCCTGACTATGCCCCTCAAGGCTGTTTTGCCTCCAATTGACATTCTTTCCGGCAGAGTCAAGTGGCGCTCCATTCTCCGCAAAGCCTTTCGCGCCCGCGCAAAAGCCCGGATTTTGCTCTTGCGCTCCGTCAAATCCAGCCTAGATTCGCCCAGACCCTTCCAAGGCTTCCCTCTCTCTCCCAAGGTTTCTCCATGAAGTACAACTCCCTAGGCCGAACCGACATTTCCGTTTCAGAAATCTGCCTTGGCACCATGACCTGGGGCTCGCAGAACAGCGAAGCCGACGCTCATGCGCAGATGGACTACGCCGTCGAGAAGGGCGTCAATTTCTTCGATACCGCCGAACTCTACCCGACCACGCCGGTTTCGCCCGAAACGCAGGGCTGGACTGAAGACTATATCGGTAGCTGGTTCAGCAAATCCGGCAAGCGCCGAAATATCGTGCTTGCGACCAAGGTCGCCGGCCGCGGCCGCGATTATCTGCGCGGCGGCGAAGGCGCGGACGCAAAGAACATCCGCCTGGCGCTCGAGGCCAGCCTGAAGCGGTTGAGGACCGATTACATCGACCTCTATCAGGTCCACTGGCCGAACCGCGGCCATTTCCACTTCCGCCAGAACTGGAGCTACAATCCCTTCACCCAGGATCGAGACCAGGCCGTCGCCAATATGCTCGAAATCCTGGAAACACTGGGCGCGCTGGTGAAGGAAGGCAAGATCCGGGCGATCGGCCTTTCCAACGAGACTACCTGGGGCATCCAGAAATATCTGACGCTCTCAGAACAGAAGGGCCTGCCGCGCGTTGCCAGCGTCCAGAACGAGTACAATCTGCTCTACCGCCATTTCGACCTTGACCTTGCCGAACTCTCGCATCACGAGGATGTCGGGCTGCTTGCCTATTCGCCGCTCGCCGGCGGCATTCTGACCGGCAAATATGTCGATGGTCTGAGGCCGAAGGGTTCGCGCGCGTCGATCAATCCCGATATCGGTGGCCGGCTGCAGCCGCTGCAGGAGCCGGCGACCAAGGCCTATCTCGCGCTCGCGGCCCGGTACGGCATCAATCCGGCAGTCATGGCGCTCGCCTTCTGCCGATCGAGGCCCTTCATGACGTCGATCATTATCGGCGCGACGTCGATGGAGCAGCTGAAACTCGATATCAGCGCGGCCGAATTGACGCTTTCGGATGATATCCTGACGGAGATCGCCAAGGTGCACCGGCAGTATCCGCTGACGCTCTGATCTATCCCCGCATCGTCCGGACGCTGCCGATCGGCAGCGTCGGGTTCGAATCTCCGATTGCGCTTGCCTTTCGCCAAAAAATCCGTATAAGCCGCGCTGTTCGTTAACCCGGTCTTCTGGCTGGTGGCTGAACGGAGGGCCGGTTTCCTGTCTGGAAATCGTTCGGAACGGAAGCGTTCCAGCCTCCCGTGTCTCCGCTCTCGACCGTCTCGGAAACGCTTTTCTTGCCTGGGTCCGCCCAATCAGGAGCAGTCGTTGAGGCTTAGCCGCCGAATATCGGGTTGAACCAAACGCAAGAAAGGCAAAGCTGTCATGGCTCTTTATGAACATGTATTCCTTGCCCGGCAGGATATTTCCGCTCAGCAGGTCGATGCCCTCGTAGAACAGTACAAGGGTGTGATCGAAGCTAACGGCGGCAAGGTCGGGCGCATCGAAAACTGGGGCCTCAAGTCCCTCACCTATCGCATCAAGAAGAACCGCAAGGCGCATTACGCCCTGATGGACATCGATGCACCGGCAGCAGCGATCCAGGAAATGGAACGTCAGATGCGCATCAGCGAAGACGTTCTTCGCTACATGACCATCGCCGTCGAAAAGCACGAAGAAGGCCCATCTGCCATGCTGCAGAAGCGTGACCGCGACGACCGCGGCCCGCGCGAAGGCGGCGACCGCGGCCCGCGCCGCGAATTCGGCGACCGTCCGCCGCGCCGTGACGGCGAGTTCCAGCGCGCCCCTCGTCCGGACCGCGCTCCCCGCGAAGACCGTGCATAAGGAGATATAAGAATGTCTGAAGCTTCCTCCGCTCCGGTCCGCCGTCCGTTCCATCGCCGCCGCAAGACCTGCCCGTTCTCCGGCGCAAACGCTCCGCGGATCGACTACAAAGACGTACGTCTGTTGCAGCGCTACATTTCCGAGCGCGGCAAGATCGTTCCGTCCCGCATCACGGCCGTTTCCCAGAAGAAGCAGCGCGAACTCGCCCAGGCGATCAAGCGCGCCCGTTTCCTCGGCCTGCTGCCTTACGTCGTCGCTTAATCGGCCGATGTGATGACATTTAGGGGAAGGCACTCGTGCCTTCCCTACTCCCTTCCGCGATGGGCGCGGATCGGAATTCTTAAAACCCATGTTGAGATGTTTCTGAATTCGATTCAGCAACAGCCTCTAACTGCTTGATGAAGCAGGACAGCGACCTTGAAACGACCGGATCTTAAAACGCTGCTGATCGGCGCACTCGCCGGATTGACCGCCGCCTTGCTGGTGCTGGGCGCGAGCATGCAGCCGTCGTTTTTCAGCGCGCTTCTCTATACGGCCTCGGCGCTGCCGATCCTGCTCGTCGGGCTCGGCTGGGGCAATGCCGCTGCAATTTCAGCCGTCGTCACGGGAGCGGCGCTTGGTGCTGTCCTCATCTCCCCGTCTTTCGCGCTCATCATGACGCTGGTGACGCTGCTGCCGGCCGGCTGGCTTAGCCATCTCGCCAATCTCGCGCGTCCCGCCTCCGAACTCGGCGGCCCAGACCATCTGCTTGCCTGGTATCCGCTCTCCGATATCCTGCTGCATCTGTGCGGCCTGGTGACGCTTGCCGTCATCGTCATCGGCGTGATGATCGGCTATGGTCCTGATATCACCGACCCGATCGTCGATCTGCTGATCACCTCGGTCAAGCAGCAGCAGCCGGAATTCATTCCCGATCCGGCGGCAACCGCGCAGACCAAATCGCTGATCCTGCTGATGCTGCCGGCCGTGCAGGGCTGCATGTGGGTCAGCATGCTGTTTGCCGCCTATTATTTCGCCGTGCGCATCGTCGCCGCATCCGGCCGCGGCCTTCGGCCGCGCGAGGATATTCCTTCGTCGCTGCGCATGAACCGCAATTCGATCTTCATCTTCCTGGCCGGGCTTGGCGCCTGCTTCTTCGGCGGCGTTCCGGCGCTCGTCGGCGCGACCGTGATCGGCACCTTCGGCGCCGGTTTCATGCTCTCCGGCTTCGCCTCGCTGCATTTCCGCACACGCGGCAAGGACTGGCGGATACCGGCCCTCATCCTCTGCTACCTGGCTTCGATGCTCATGCTGCTGCCAGCTCTCCTCATCCTGGTCGTGGGTCTTAGCGATACGCGCAAAGCGATCGCTCTGACCCCGACGAAAGATGCCGATACCTCCAAACAATCCGACACGAAAATCTGAGACACAAGAAAGGAACAAGAAAATGGAAGTCATCCTTCTCGAACGCATCTCCAAGCTCGGCCAGATGGGCGAAACCGTAAAGGTTCGCGACGGCTTTGCCCGCAACTACCTGCTGCCGCTCGGCAAGGCACTGCGCGCCAACGCCGCCAACAAGGCCCGCTTCGAATCCGAGCGTGCAACGCTCGAAGCCCGTAACCTCGAGCGCAAGTCGGAAGCCCAGAAGGTCGCCGACGTCCTCGACGGCAAGTCCTTCATCGTCGTACGCTCCGCCGGCGAAACCGGCCAGCTCTACGGCTCGGTCGCTGCCCGTGACGTTGTCGAAGTTCTCGCCGCGGAAGGCTTCAACATCGGCCGCAACCAGGTTCACCTCAACACGCCGATCAAGGCGATCGGCCTGCACAAGGTCGAGCTGCAGCTGCATGCCGAAGTCGAAATCAACATCGAGCTGAACGTTGCCCGTTCGGCCGAAGAGGCAGAGCGTCAGGCCAAGGGCGAAGAGCTCACCTCGGTCGACGCGATCTACGGCGTCGACGAAGACGCACTGCGTCCGGAAGATTTCTTCGATCCGGAAGCCGACGGCCTCGACGAAGACGAAGCATAATTCTCGACGGATATTCCTCGATAGGGAGAGCCCGGCCACCGTGCCGGGCTTTTTCTTTTCGTACGTTTCGGGTCCGCGCAGCCCTCGGGTCGCCTTTTTAGCGGGGGATTACCCGGATGTTTTTGCTGCGTTCCCGATGTCATCGGGCTAACATATCCTTCTCCGGAACGGATGAGCTGAGTCGGCTCCGTACCGTGTCCTGCAGGTGACACTGCCAGTATTTCGCATCTGTGGCGCCCGGGACTGTGGAGAAGTCGAACAATGGGCACAGCGTTCAGGATTTAGGCGAGACGAGCCCCGCTCCTTTGGCAGCCCCTTGATTTTCTCCATCCGGAATTGCAAATCCGGAGTTGGAAAAAGACAGAACGGATGATGATGAACGACGCCGCTCGAAAGATTGCAGCCGTTGCTCCGTCGGAGCAGCACTACCGCGAAGCACCCAACAATATCGAAGCCGAGCAGGCGCTTCTCGGCGCCATCCTGATGAACAACGACGCCTATTACCGGGTGTCGGACTTTCTGAAGCCGATCCATCTTTACGAACCGCTGCACAGGAAGATCTTCGAAGTCGCCGGCGACATCATCCGCATGGGCAAGATCGCCAATCCGGTGACGATCAAGACCTTCCTGAAGGCCGACGAGAAAGTCGGCGACATGACGGTTGCGCAATATCTGGCAAGCCTCGTCAGCAATGCCGTCACTGTCATCAATGCCGAGGATTACGGCCGGGCGATCTATGATCTCGCCCTGCGCCGGGCGCTGATCACAATCGGCGAGGATGTCGTCAACATCGCCTACGACGCGCCGCTTGACATGCCGCCGCAGTCGCAGATCGAGGATACCGAGCGCCGGCTGTTCGAGCTCGCCGAAAACGGCCGCTACGACGGCGGCTTCCAGTCCTTCAACGACGCCGTCGCGCTCGCCATCGACATGGCGGCGGTCGCCAAGGAACGCGACGGCGGCCTTTCCGGTATTTCTACCGGCATCCATTCGCTCGATGCGAAGATGGGCGGCCTGCAGCGTTCGGACTTGATCATTCTCGCCGGACGCCCGGGCATGGGCAAGACCTCGCTTGCGACCAACATTGCCTATAATATCGCTGCCGCTTATGAGGGCGAGGTGCAGCCGGACGGCAGCATGAAGGCAAAGAACGGCGGCGTCGTCGGGTTCTACTCGCTCGAAATGTCGTCCGAACAGCTCGCCACCCGTATCATCTCGGAGCAGACGGAAGTCTCCTCCTCAAAGATCCGCCGCGGCGACATCAACGATGCTGATTTCGAAAAGCTCGTCGCCTGCTCGATGATGATGCAGAAGGTGCCGCTCTATATCGACCAGACCGGCGGCATCTCCATCGCTCAGCTTTCAGCGCGGGCGCGCCGCCTCAAGCGCCAGCGCGGCCTCGACGTGCTCGTGGTCGACTACGTGCAGCTGATGACCGGCTCGGGCAAATCAAGCGACAACCGCGTCCAGGAAATCACCCAGATCACCACCGGCCTCAAGGCGCTCGGCAAGGAACTCAATGTTCCGATCATCGCGCTGTCGCAGCTCTCGCGTCAGGTCGAAAGCCGCGACGACAAGCGTCCGCAGCTCTCCGACCTTCGCGAATCTGGTTCGATCGAACAGGATGCCGACGTCGTGCTCTTCGTGTTCCGCGAGGAGTATTACGTCAAGAACCAGGAGCCGCGCGATCCTCACGACCCGAAATATCCGGAATGGGAAGCGCTGTTCGACAAGGTGAAGGGTACGGCCGACGTTATCATCGCCAAGCAGCGCCACGGGCCGACAGGCACGGTGAAGCTCGCCTTCCAGGCGGAATTCACCCGCTTTGCCGATCTCGCAGATCCTTCCTTCATCCAGTATGAGGAACATTGACGCGGTTTCCCCGCGTTGATTTCTTCAGAGTCCTGCCGCCCGCAGCAGTGCGACCGTTGCGACGCCGACCACGACGCTTGCAAGCATCGGTAGGCGGCGCGCGGCGATCGCGGTTGCTGCGCATGCCAGCGTCTCCGCCCAGCCGGTCGCAAAGGCTGTCGGGGCGATGACGGCCATCAGCACGGCCGGCGGAATGGCTTCGATTGCCGTTCTCCGGCGCTCATCGATCTCGACATGCCGGATCAGGACGAGACCGCTGATGCGGGTAAAGACGGTTGCGGCTGCCATCGCGAGGATGGCGATGAGGATATCGAAATGCAGCGTCATGCCGCCTGCTCCCGCGCCCTGCCCTGCCAGAGGGCCATTGCCAGCCCAGCCAGCGCCCCGGCGGCGATATACCAGACCCCTGGCACGAAATGGTGGACAGCAACGGAAGCGGCACCGCTTGCGGCAAGCACGGCGCCGGTTTCCGGCCCCTTCCAGAAGCCCATGACCAGCACGACGAAGACAGCCGGAAAGGCGAAGTCGAGGCCGATGACGGCCGGATTGCCGAGAAACGCGCCGAGCAGTGCGCCTGTCAGCGAGGAAATGACCCAGGTGAGGTAAAAGGGCATGACGATACCGGCATACCAGGCGGGCCTCAGCCGCGTGCTTCCAGCGCGGAATTCCGCCATGGCCCAGAGCTCATCGGCAAGAAAGAGCATGGCGATATAGCGTTTGATGCCCGAGAAGGACTGCATCTTCGTGCCGATCGACGCGCTCATCAGCACGTGGCGGATGTTGACCAGCAGGGCTGCGAAGCCAATGCCGATCCAGCTTGCCGGATGTGTCCAGATGTCCATCGCCACGAATTGCGAGCCGCCTGCAAAGACAAGTGCGCTCATCAGCGTCGTTTCCAACGGGGAAAGGCCCTTAGTGGCCGCGACCGCGCCGAAGACAAGACCGATCGGCAAAACGGCGACGACGAGCGGAAAGATGGCACGCATTCCGGCGAGAAATTCGCCAAGACGAAATTCGCCGGATGGCCGGCCGTGCTGCATCATGGCAACCTCCTGATTAAGATCGCGGAGGGTTAGCCCAGGCCGCCACGGCTGTATTGAACGAAAGTGATCAGCCCAGGCGGAACTGGCCGGGCGTCACGCCCGTGCGTGCCTTGAAGTGCCGAGTAAAGTGCGCCTGATCAGCAAAACCGCATTCCAGCGCGATGTCGGCTGGCATGCGACCCTGCCGCAGCAGCCGCCGGGCCACCTGCACCCGCCGATCCGTCAGGAAGGCGTGTGGTGTGATGTGATATTCCTTGCGGAAGGCGCGGATGAGATGAGCCCGGCTCAATCCCGCCACTTCGGCCAGTTCCTTGAGGCCAACATCGAGGTCGAAATTCTCGATCAGGTATTCGCGAGCGCGGGCGACGGCGCTTCGCTCCTTGGTATCGACAGGCACGACAATCGTGCTGCCGTGACGCGCAAAGATCGCCGCCAGCACCGAGAACATTCCTTCATCTGACTCGAGAGCGCCTGCGCCGCTCTCCAGCGTTCGGTGAGCGGCATGAAAGGCATTGGCGAGCTCGGGATCGCGTGGAAGCGCGCCGGAAAAAGAGGGCGTCGCATGGAAGGCCTTGCCGGTGACATCCTCCAGAATATCGACGAACAGCTTCGTGTCGGGATAGATCATGCGGTAGCGGTAGCCGTTACCGCCCGGAGCGCCGTCATGGATGACACCGGGGTCGATCAAATAAAGGTCGCCGGGCCCGGTTTCCTCCCGCCTGCCGCTGAGGGTGGCGATCTGGGTGCCGCTTTCTATCGCGCCGATGCTGAACGTATCATGCGCATGCGGCGCATATTCATGGGTGAGAAAAGTGGCGCTCAGGCATTCCATGTCGCGGAAGCGGCTATCCCGCCAGAAGCGGGCCGATTCCACATTGGCCAGCGGCATGGCTTCCGCCGCCTCTTTCTGCGATACATTCTGCATCCAATAGAATTAGCGCGAAAGCCTGCATGCGTCTTGAACAAAAGTGATCGTACAAGAAGCAAAGGGTGATATGTGACCGCCTGCGCTTTTCCTTGGCCACAATGCTCTCTAGACTGAGCGGGACGGTTCCTTCCATTTCCTCACGGCGATTCATGACAGATTTTCCTATCCCCTCCGATGATGATGATCTTTTCACTTCCGCAGGCCTGCGGCTGACCGTTGATCTCAGTGCGCTCACGGAAAACTGGCGCGACATGGCGCGCCGCTCGGGTGCAGCGCGCGCCGCAGCCGTCGTCAAGGCGGACGCCTACGGCACGGGCATCGAGGACGTCGGCGAAGCGCTCTATCTCGCAGGCGCGCGGGATTTCTTCGTCGCGACCGTCGATGAGGGCGTCACCCTTCGCCTCTATGCGCCGGAGGCACGCATCTTCGTGCTCTCGGGCATATGGCCGGGCACGGAACGGCGGTTCTTCGACAATGATCTCGTACCGGTGATTTCCTCCGACGAGCAGTTCGCCTTCTGGATGGCGGTGCTTGCCGATTACGGCGATTACCCCTGCGCCCTGCATGTCGATACCGGCTTCAATCGGCTCGGGCTGCACATCGACGACGCTATCGCGCTTGCCGACGACGTCTCGCGGCCGGCCAGTTTTGCGCCGGTGCTGGTCATGAGCCACCTCGCCTGCGGCGACGATCCCAGCCATGCGATGAACCGACAGCAACTCGAATCATTCCGTAGGGTTACGGCCGTCTATGAAGGCATCGATTCAAGTCTTGCCGCCTCGGCCGGCATCTTTCTCGGCGAGGATTATCATTTCGACCTGACCCGGCCGGGCATCGCGCTCTATGGCGGCGAGGCGGTCAGTGGCATGGCGAACCCGATGCGGCCGGTCGCGACCGCGGAAGCACGCATCATCCAGGTGCGCACCGTCGAGGCCGGCGAGACCGTCAGCTACGGCAGGGCACTGCAGCTTTGCCGCAGAAGCCGGCTGGCAATCGCGTCTGCCGGTTATGCGGACGGTTACATGCGTAGCCTATCGAGCGCCGGCGTGCCGCTGCGCCAGGCTCTGCCGCAGGGCGGGCAAGGCTTCATCGCCGGACACAAGGTGCCGGTTGCCGGCCGGATCACTATGGACCTGACGATCTTCGATATCACCGACCTGCCCGAGAACGCCGTGCGCGCCGGCGATTATGTCGAGCTGTTCGGAACGAACATGCCCCTCGACGACGTGGCGCGGGCGGCGGGCACGATTGGCTACGAGATCCTCACCAGCATGGGGCTGCGCCACGAACGGCGCTATGTGGCCGAGGAATAGGCCCGGCTATCACCGGCCGCTCAGGGCTAGGCGTACACCAAGCCCGACGAAAAGCGCGCCCAGGCCGCGATCGAGCCATCGCCCGATTTTCTGGTTGCGCCTTAGCGCATCGGCAAGGCGCCCTCCGAGAAATACAAGCGGCGGCTCGATAAAGGCGGCGACGGCGATGATGAGCCCGCCATGAAGCATCAGCTGCGCCCATGCCGGCCCCGCACCCTCGACGACGAATTGCGCCAGGAATGCCAGGAAGAATATCGCCACTTTCGGATTGAGCAGCGACACCAGTATCCCTTGCCGATAGATCCTTGCCCCCGGCATTTCCTCACCAGTCGCGTTCATCGGGCCGTTGTCGCAGCCGCGCAGAGCCTGAATGCCCAGCCAGACGAGATAGGCAGCACCGAGCCATTTGACCGCAGAGAACGCCAGGGCAGAGGCGGCGAGCACGGCGGAAAGACCCAGTGCCGCCATCAGAACGTGCAGGCAGGCGCCTGACCAGACGCCGAACAATGCGGAAAAACCGGCGCGTTTCCCGCCTCTCATCGTATGGCCGAGGATGAAGGCGATGTCCGGGCCTGGCGAGAGGTTGAGCAAAATCGCCGCCGACAGAAATGCAAGCCAGTGCGCGAGCGAGTAGTCGAACATCTTCACCGTTCCTGATGATCAGAGGCGAAAAGCATAGGCACCGCTAGGGCTGATGGGGAAATCATTAGTTTTGATCCATTGCGATAGCCATTATCTCGGACACGACAATGATTCGGTGAAGCTTTCGACGGCTTCATTTGTGGAACGCGACTGAAAGAAAGATTGATGGCGAAGGCGAGGACACAGTTCATCTGCCAGAATTGCGGCGCGGTTCACAACCGCTGGGCCGGCAAATGCGATAATTGCGGCGAGTGGAATACGATCGTCGAGGAAGACCCGATGGGCGGCATCGGCTCCGGTCCCGGCAAGACGCCGAAGAAGGGCCGGCCGGTGGCTCTGACGGCGCTGTCGGGTGAGATCGAGGAGGCGCCGCGCATCCATACCGGCATGTCGGAACTCGACCGCGCGCTTGGCGGCGGTTTCGTGCGCGGCTCGGCGGTTCTGATCGGCGGCGATCCCGGCATCGGCAAATCGACGCTGCTGATGCAGGCCGCCGCCGCCCTTGCCCGGCGCGGCCATAAGATCATCTATGTCTCCGGCGAGGAGGCGGTGGCGCAGGTCCGCCTGCGAGCGCAGCGGCTTGCCGCCGCCGATACCGACGTGATGCTGGCGGCCGAAACCAATGTCGAGGATATTCTGGCAACGCTTGCCGAGGGTAAACGCCCCGATCTCGTCATCATCGATTCAATCCAGACCCTGTGGAGCGAACTGGCGGAGTCCGCGCCGGGAACGGTGACGCAGGTGCGCACCGGCGTGCAGTCGATGATCCGCTTCGCCAAGCAGACGGGTGCGGCCATGGTGCTCGTCGGGCATGTGACCAAGGACGGGCAGATCGCCGGGCCACGCGTCGTCGAACACATGGTCGATGCCGTGCTTTATTTCGAAGGCGACCGCGGCCATCACTACCGAATCCTACGCACGGTCAAGAACCGCTTCGGCCCCACCGACGAGATCGGCGTCTTCGAAATGTCCGACAGAGGGCTACGCGAGGTCGCCAACCCCTCCGAACTCTTCCTCGGCGAGCGCAATGAGAAATCACCTGGCGCGGCCGTCTTCGCGGGCATGGAGGGCACCCGCCCGGTGCTCGTTGAAGTGCAGGCGCTGGTGGCGCCGACATCGCTTGGCACGCCGCGGCGCGCCGTGGTCGGCTGGGATTCAGCCCGGCTGTCGATGATCCTGGCGGTGCTGGAGGCCCATTGCGGCGTCAGGCTCGGCCAGCACGACGTCTATCTGAACATCGCGGGCGGCTACCGCATCTCCGAACCGGCGGCCGATCTCGCCGTCGCCTCGGCGCTGGTTTCGTCGCTTGCCGGTATTGCCCTTCCCGCCGATTGCGTCTATTTCGGCGAAGTCAGCCTGTCGGGCGCCATCCGGCCGGTTGCGCACACCGCCCAGCGCCTCAAGGAAGCCGAGAAGCTGGGCTTTTCCGCTGCGCTGCTTCCTTCCGCCTCCGCCGAGCTGCCGAAGGGTTCCGGCGGGCGATGGAGCGAGGTCGAAAGCCTGCCGGATCTGGTTGCGCGCATCGCCGGGTCCAAGGGAGCGCTGCGTGTGGAAGACGAGGTTTGATCCTTTCATTGCCGCGAATGGTAATGTTATAGGAGGCACACGATAAGGCCGACACGGCCGCCGAGCGGCAGTCCTGGAGTTGAATTTTCATGCCCATTACGATTTTCGACGGTATTGTCATCGGCGTCGTGCTCTTCTCCGCCGTGCTGGCAATGGTCCGCGGTTTCTCGCGCGAGATCCTTTCGATCGCGAGCTGGGGCGGTTCGGCCGCCGCCGCCTACTACCTCTATCCGTACCTGCTGCCCTATGCGAAGAAGTACACCGATGACGATCGCATCGCGATCGCCGGTTCGGCGGCGGTCGTCTTCCTGATCGCGCTCATCGTCATTTCCTTCATCACCATGAAGATTGCCGATTTCATCATCGACAGCCGCATCGGCGCTCTCGACCGCACCCTCGGTTTCCTGTTCGGCGCGGCCCGCGGGCTGCTGCTGATGGTCGTTGCCGTCGCGTTCTGGAACTGGCTGGTCGATGTCGACCACCGGCCGGCCTGGGTCAACGAGGCCAAATCGAAACCCTTTCTGGATTCGATGGTCGTGAAGCTGAAGGCGGTGCTGCCGGAGCAGTTTGCCCAGATGATACAGGCAAGCTTCCGTGATAAGATGCAGCCGGCACAGGGCAGCGAAGGCGCCACGCCGCCGGCGGCCGATCAAGCGCCGGCGGACGACGCGCCCGCAGGTGGCGCGCAGCAGCCGGCGAATTGACACAGTGTTCAGCAGCTTGACTCGCCTCGCGGCAATTGCCATTTGAGCGGGACGTGAAATAAGGGTCCGGCCGGGCATTCCAGCTCCGCCGGACCTAAGCCGTTTCTGAGCCCGCTGAACGGGCTTTGAAGCAGATGTCGTTCAGCACGAAGCTCTCGGAAACCTGCGAGATTTCCGGTATCGTGCTATTGGTAATGCCGATCCATTCTTGTGAGAGCAGAGGCCCGCAGAAATGAACCAGTCCCATTCCTTCCCAATCGACGATCCGCTCGACGGAGATACGCTGCATGAGGAATGCGGCGTTTTCGGAATTCTGGGACATCCCGATGCCGCGGCTCTCACGGCTCTCGGGCTGCACGCCCTGCAGCACCGCGGACAGGAGGCAGCCGGCATCGTCTCCTTCGATGGCAAGCGCTTCTATCAGGAACGCCATATGGGGCTGGTGGGAGACCACTATACCAATCCAATGACGCTGGCCCGCCTGCCCGGCAGCATAGCGATCGGCCACACACGCTATTCCACGACAGGCGAAGTAGCGATGCGCAACGTGCAGCCGCTGTTTGCCGAACTGGAAGAAGGCGGCATCGCCATCGCCCATAACGGCAATTTCACCAATGGCCTGACGCTGCGCCGCCAGATCATCGCCACCGGCGCCATCTGTCAGTCGACATCCGATACCGAAGTCGTCCTGCATCTCATCGCCCGCTCGCGCCATGCTTCCACATCCGACCGCTTCATCGACGCCATCCGCCAGATGGAAGGCGGCTATTCGATGCTCGCCATGACCCGCACGAAACTGATTGCCGCGCGCGATCCCACCGGCATTCGCCCGCTTGTCATGGGTGAACTCGACGGCAAGCCGATCTTCTGTTCGGAAACCTGCGCGCTCGACATCATCGGCGCCAAGTTCATCCGCGATGTCGAAAACGGCGAGGTCATCATCTGCGAAATCCAGCCTGACGGCTCGATCAGCATCGATGCCCGCAAGCCGAGCAAGCCACAGCCGGAGCGTCTCTGCCTGTTCGAATATGTCTATTTCGCCCGTCCGGATTCGGTCGTCGGCGGCCGCAACGTCTATACGACGCGCAAGAACATGGGCATGAACCTTGCCAAGGAATCGCCCGTCGATGCCGATGTCATCGTGCCGGTACCGGATGGCGGCACGCCCGCGGCTCTCGGCTATGCGCAGGAAAGCGGCATCCCCTTCGAATACGGCATCATCCGCAACCACTATGTCGGCCGTACCTTCATTGAGCCAACGCAGCAGATCCGCGCCTTTGGAGTCAAGCTGAAGCATTCCGCCAACCGGGCGATGATCGAAGGCAAGCGCGTGGTGCTGGTCGATGATTCCATCGTGCGCGGCACGACGTCGCTGAAGATCGTGCAGATGATCCGCGAGGCCGGTGCGCGCGAAGTCCATATCCGCGTCGCAAGCCCGATGATCTTCTTCCCGGATTTCTATGGGATCGATACGCCCGACGCCGACAAGCTGCTCGCCAACCAATATGCCGATGTCAAAGCCATGGCCAAATATATCGGAGCGGATTCGCTTGCCTTCCTGTCGATCAACGGACTTTACCGCGCCGTCGGCGGCGAGGACCGCAATCCGGCCCGCCCGCAGTTCACCGACCACTACTTCACCGGTGACTATCCGACCCGCCTGCTCGACAAGAACGGCGAGTCCATGGGCAACAAGCTTTCGATGCTTGCCAGCAACGGCTGAGCCGCTGCCGCTTTGACTTTCGCTTCCGAGGGGCCTATTGCGCCCCTCACCTTTGCAAGCAAATCCGGAACCGGACAGATGAACATCAATCTTGAGGGCAGGATCGCACTCGTCACCGGTGCGTCGCGCGGCATCGGCTACTTCACAGCCCTTGAACTTGCCAAGGCCGGCGCTCATGTGATCGCCTGCGCACGCACGGTCGGCGGACTCGAGGATCTCGACGATGCCATCAAAGCCGTCGGCGGCAGTGCGACCCTCGTGCCCTTCGACCTTGCCGATATGAATGCGATCGACGCACTCGGCGGCTCGATCTTCGAGCGCTGGGGCAAGCTCGATATCCTCGTTGCCAATGCCGGCGTGCTCGGCGTCATTTCGCCGATTGGCCATATCGAGGCGAAGGTGTTCGAGAAGGTGATGACGATCAACGTGACGGCGACATGGCGGCTGATCCGGTCGGTCGATCCGCTGCTCGCCCGCTCGGATGCCGGCCGCGCCGTAATTCTGTCTTCAGGCGCCGCCCACAAATGCCGTCCCTTCTGGGGCGCCTATTCCGCATCAAAGGCCGCCGTCGAGGCGCTGGCGCGCACCTGGGCCGGCGAGAGCCAATCGACGCCGCTGCGCATCACCAGCGTCGATCCGGGCGCAACCCGAACGGCGATGAGGGCGCAGGCGGTGCCCGGCGAAGATCCGCAGACGCTCCCGCATCCCACCGAAGTGGCGAAGGCGATCCTGCCGCTGGTCGGTCCCGGTGTGACAGAGACGGGCAAGCTGTTCATCGTGCGCGAGAATAAGCTCGTCGACTACCGCCTGCCGGAATAAACGGACGTTTCAGTTCGCGGCAATGGCCGGGAACAGATGCGCGACACCTGTTTCGGCGGGGCATAGGACATTGAGGTCCACTGGTCCTCGGATGCCGTTCACAGCGCCGTTGTCGGCAAATTGCCAGACCGACCAACGACTGCAGCCTACCTGCGTTGGCTCCTTGAACACGCTTCGAAGCCAAAGGTAATGCTCGGGGAAGCGAGCCTCGTTGCCTTTCAGATACTGATCGAAAAATTCCTGCGTGACGTAGAAGATCGGCTTTTCCGGGAAGATGCCTTTCAGCTCGGTGACGAAGGCATTGACCTCCGTTGCCATTTCTTCGACCGTCGGGACCTTGTTGCAATTACCGACAAATTCCAGATCGATGGCGATCGGCAGGGTTCGCGGCGCCTTCGGCACGGTGGCCAGGACATTCTGCGCCTGATCCTTGCCCGGGCGGCAGAAGGTAAAGAAATGGTAGGCGCCTCTCACCAGCCCTGCATCTCCGGCACGTTGCCAGTTCTCGGCGAACCTGGAATCCTTGTGATCGCCGCCTTCGGTCGCCTTCATGATTGCGAAACGCACGTTCGGCTGGGCGGCCACCGTCTTCCAATCGATGTCGCCCTGGTGATGGCTGACATCGATGCCTTGGATCGGATAACGCGACAAGGTCGGATTGTTGAAGCGAAGCATGCCGAAATCGTATGCGAAATATGCGGCCAATGCGACCACCAGAATTGCAGCCGCACCGATCGTCCATCGAACAACGCTTCCCAATCATTCCTCCCGTATTTTCAGCAGCTTCCGAACCGGCTATACGCGATTTGCGCCACGAAAATGGCAGACGAGCCTCAGGGGATGCAGCGCATCGGATAGGTCGCTCGAGTTGCCACCGATCCTCCCCTCCCCCTCTTGACCAAACGCCATTCCCGCGCCATAAAACGCGGCATGAAAACGGTTATCTGCATTATCTGCGGAAAGATTATTCGCTAGCGCACGCGCTGGCCTGGCCGTTTTCGTCTCCCCAATTGTCAAGATGCGAAACGCCCCGGCCTGCCGGTCGCGATTTTTCTGATCGTGCATTTGGGAGAGTGAAATGGGCGGCACGCCGGAACTGAAGCTGTACAACACGCTGACGCGGGAGAAATCGGTCTTCAAGCCGATCGATGCCGAGAACGTCCGCATGTATGTGTGCGGCCCGACGGTCTATGATTTCGCCCATATCGGCAATGCCCGCCCGGTCATCGTCTTCGACGTGCTGTTCCGGCTGCTGCGCCATCTCTATGGCGAAGATCGAGTCACCTATGCCCGCAACATCACCGACGTCGACGACAAGATCAATGCGCGGGCGCTGAGAGATCATCCCGGCCTGCCGCTCAACGATGCGATCCGCGCGGTCACCGAAAAGACCGAGACGCAGTTTCACGCCGATGTCGCCGAACTCGGCTGCCTGGAGCCGAATGTCGAGCCGCGCGCCACCGATAATATCGCAGAGATGATCCAAATCATCGACAAGCTGATCGGCAACGGGCATGCCTATGTGGCGGCAGGCGAAGTGCTGTTCGACACCAAATCCATGGCCGATTACGGTCAGCTTTCGAAGCGGCCGCTCGACGAGCAGCAGGCCGGCGCCCGCGTCGCCGTCGATGCGCACAAGAAGAATCCGGGCGATTTCGTGCTCTGGAAGCTCTCGAGTCATAACGAGCCCGGCTGGGAGAGCCCCTGGGGCCGCGGCCGGCCGGGCTGGCATATCGAGTGCTCCGCGATGAGCAGGCGTTATCTCGGCGATGTCTTCGACATTCACGGCGGTGGACTGGACCTGATCTTTCCGCATCATGAAAACGAGATCGCCCAATCGCGCTGCGCCCATGGGACCGAGGTGATGGCGAATGTCTG
Organism: Rhizobium sp. L9; assembly: GCF_002531885.1. Classification (NCBI taxonomy): domain Bacteria; kingdom Pseudomonadati; phylum Pseudomonadota; class Alphaproteobacteria; order Hyphomicrobiales; family Rhizobiaceae; genus Rhizobium; species Rhizobium sp. L9. The sequence continues at coordinate 244,412 of NZ_NWSZ01000007.1, forward strand.
GATGCACAACGGCTTCGTTCAGGTCGAAGGCCGCAAGATGTCGAAGTCGGAGGGCAATTTCGTCACCATCCACGATCTGCTCCACACGGAAACCTTCGGCGGCCGCAGATGGCCGGGCGAGGTGCTGCGCCTTGCCATGCTGATGACGCACTACCGCGAACCGATCGATTTCTCGATCAAGCGGTTGGAAGAGGCCGAACGCCTGCTCGCCAAATGGCCGACCTCGGAGGCCGGCGATGCCGCAGCCGATGACAGCGTGCTGAACGCGCTGGCCGATGACCTCAATACCGTCGCCGCCGTGCAGGCGCTGCATGCGCTGGCGCAATCCGACAACGATACCGTCTTCGCCGCAAGTGCGGCGCTCCTCGGAGTGCTGCCGAAGAAAGTGGAGCTTGACGAAGCCTTCGCAGCGGCAGTCGATGCGCTAGTCGCCATGCGCCTCGAAATGCTGAAAGCGAAGAACTTCGCCGAGGCCGACAAAGTTCGCGACGAATTGACCGCGAAAGGCATCCAGTTGAAGGACGGCAAGGATCCGGCGACCGGCGAGCGGGTGACGACGTGGGAGGTCAAGCGGTAGAATGGATTGGGTGGCAGAGGGGGGTGTAGCCCAGAGCGAGTGGCTAAATATGTCGCATACACCAGTTCCGCCGCAGCGGCGGGCGAATTCCAAGCGTATGCGCAAGGCTATGACTGATGCCGAATTAAAGCTCTGGAACGAACTTCGCGCCCATCGCCTAATGGGTCTTGGCTTTCGCAGGCAGTTGCCGATTGCGGGCTATATCGTCGATTTCGCATGCCCCAGCCATCGGCTTATCGTGGAGGTAGACGGCTCGCAGCATGCCATTGCCGAAAATGCCTTCTACGACGACATCAGGACTGAGCGCCTAAAGGCAGATGGCTGGACCGTCCTGCGCTTCTGGAATGACGATATTCTCCGGGATCTGGACAATGTATGCAGCCATATCATCCGCACCATCGGAAAGGACCTGCCATGACCACCTACACGGGCGGATGCCAGTGCGGCGCCATCCGCTTTCGCGTCAGCGGCGACCTCAAGGATTCGTCGATCTGTCATTGCCGCATGTGCCAGAAGGCGTTCGGAGCCTATTATGCACCGCTGGTCTCGGTGCGCGGCGCCGATTTCGAATGGACGCGGGGGGAGCGCAAAAGGTTTCGCTCGTCGAATTTCGTCGAGCGTGGTTTCTGCGGCGATTGCGGCACGCCACTGACCTATGAAGCCCCGGATGGGATGGCGATTGCGGCGGGCGCGTTCGACGATCCGTCGCAGCTGCCGCCGACCGTTCAATGGGGTTTGGAAGGCAAGATCGACTTCGTCGATCATCTGCACGAACTGCCGGGAGAACGGACCGAGGCGGATCTGACGGCGGGCTCCTTCCTGCACGAACTGATTTCCTATCAGCACCCCGACCACGACACGCCGGTCTGGCCGCCGGAGGAGCGCACTTGACGCACGAGACGAGACAGACCGGCGGATGCCAGTCCGGCGCGGTTCGTTATCGCGCGCTGGGCGAACTCGGTTATCCCCATATCTGCCACTGCCGCATGTGCCAGAAGGCGGCCGGCAATTATTTCCTGCCGCTTGCGGCGGCCAAGCGCCAGCATTTCGAACTGACGCGCGGCGATCCCAAGTGGTTCCGCTCCTCCGATCTCGTCCGGCGCGGCTTCTGCGGCGATTGCGGCACACCGCTGTTCTACGATATTCCCGAAGAGGATTTCATCAACATCGCACTCGGCTCGCTTGATGATCCCGATGCGGTCAGGCCCGTAATGCAATCCAACACTGGCCGCAAGATGTCCTGGTTCCACGCACTCAACGGGCTGCCGGTGGAGGCCGAGCCAGATACGCACGACCGCGAGAACGCGATCGCCGCAAGCAATCATCAGCACCCGGATCACGACACTTCCCATTGGCCACGGAGAATTCCATGACGGATAAGATCAAAACAGGCGGATGCCAGTGCGGCGCCGTGCGCTTCCGCATATCAGGCCAGTTGGGACGGCCCTCGATCTGCCATTGCCGCATGTGCCAAAAGCAGTTCGGCGGCTTCTTCTCTGCACTCGTCACCGCACCCGAAGAAGGCATGGAATGGACGCGCGGCGAGCCGAGCTATTTTCAATCCTCGGTCAATATCGACCGCGGCTTCTGCAGCAATTGCGGCACGCCGATGACCTATCGCCATCCAGGCGGGCTGGAGCTTGCGATTGGCACCTTCGACGACCGCAGCGATCTCGCGCCGCAGATCCAGGTGAATTATGACGCCCGGCTGCCATGGGTGGAGACGATCTTCGATGCGCCCGCGCACAAGGACCCGGATTTCTATGCCCGACAGGAGGCGATCATCTCCTTTCAGCATCCCGACCACGACACCCAGGCCTGGCCCGCAAAAGGCGTGAAAATATGACCGAGATCCTGCGCACGCTCTATCCCGAAATCGAAGCCTATGCCTCCGGCCATCTCGATGTCGGCGACGGCCATGTGATCTACTGGGAAAGGTCGGGAACGCCCGGCGCCAAGCCCGCCGTCTTCCTGCATGGCGGCCCGGGCGGCGGCTTCTCGCCCGCCCACCGCCGGCTTTTCGATCCCGCTCTCTACGATGTCATACTGTTCGACCAACGCGGCTGCGGCAAGTCGACACCGCATGCCGAACTGAATGCTAACACCACCTGGCATCTCGTCGCCGATATCGAGCGCCTGCGCGAAATGGCCGGCGTCGAGAAATGGCAGGTGTTCGGCGGCTCCTGGGGCTCGACGCTGGCGCTCGCCTATGCCGAGACCCATCCCGAGCGCGTGTCCGAACTCATCCTGCGCGGCATCTACACGCTGACCAAAGCGGAGCTCGACTGGTACTACAAGTTCGGCGTGTCGGAAATGTTCCCCGACAAGTGGGAGCGTTTCGTCGCTCCCATTCCCCCGGAAGAGCGGCATGAGATGATGCATGCCTATCATCGCCGTCTGACTCACGAGGACAGGAACGTGCGCCTTCAGGCCGCGCAGGCCTGGAGCATCTGGGAAGGCGAAACGATCACGCTGCTGCCGGAGCCTTCCACCAGCGGCAAATTCGAAGAGCCGGAATTCGCTTATGCATTCGCCCGCATCGAGAACCATTTCTTCGTCAATGCCGGCTGGATGGACGAGGGACAACTGATCCGCGATGCCGGCAGGCTCAGGGATATCCCGGGCGTGATCGTGCATGGGCGCTACGACATGCCCTGCCCTGCCAAATATGCCTGGCTGCTGCACAAGGCCTGGCCGAAGGCGGAGTTCCATCTGATCGAAGGTGCGGGCCATGCCTATTCGGAGCCGGGAATTCTCGATCGGCTGATTCGGGCGACGGATAAGTTCGCCGGGAAGCCGGACTGATCATTTGGGGCAGCCCCTCACCCTAGCCCTTTCCCCGCTCGCGGGGAGAGGGGACGTGCCCCGCGATACGGTGCGGCATTCCCCTTCTCCCCGTCAGAACGGGGAGAAGGTGGCGGCAGCCGGATGAGGGGCAGCATCCGCAGTACAACAACACCCGCCCGTCGGGAGGAAACGACATGAAAGAACGCATCTACCTCTTCGACACGACCCTCAGGGACGGGCAGCAGACGCCCGGGATCGACTTTTCCGTCGAGGACAAGATTGCGATCGCCGCCATGCTCGACGAGTTCGGCCTCGATTACGTCGAAGGCGGATATCCCGGCGCCAACCCGACGGACACCGCCTTCTTCAGCGAGAAGCGCACCCGTCAGGCAACCTTCGTCGCCTTCGGCATGACGAAGCGGGCAGGCGTTTCGGTCTCGAACGATCCCGGCATCGCCGGGCTGCTGCAGGCCAAAAGCGACGCCATCTGTTTCGTCGCCAAGAGCTGGGACTATCATGTCGCCGTGGCGCTCGGCTGCACCAACGAGGAAAATCTCGAATCCATCGCCGAAAGCGTCAAGGCGGCGGTCGGCGCAGGCAAGGAGGCGATCGTCGACTGCGAACATTTCTTCGACGGCTTCAAGGCCAATCCGGCCTATGCGATCGCCTGCGCGAAGACGGCCTATGAAAGCGGCGCCCGCTGGGTCGTGCTCTGCGACACCAATGGTGGGACGCAGCCGCCGGAGGTGCGTGCCATTGTCGAGGCGGTGATCGCGGCCGGCGTGCCCGGCCGCTGTCTCGGCATTCACGCTCACAACGATACCGGCCAGGCCGTTGCTAATTCGCTTGCTGCCGTTGAAGCCGGCGTCCGGCAGATCCAGGGCACCTTGAATGGCATCGGCGAGCGCTGCGGCAACGCGAATCTGGTGACGCTGATCCCGACCCTGGCGCTGAAAAGCGCCTACAACACCCGCTTCGAAACGGCGATCGACGAGGAGAGGCTGCTCAACCTCACCCGGCTCTCGCACGCCTTCGATGAGCTCCTCAACCGCTCGCCGGATCACCAGATGCCTTATGTCGGCGCCTCTGCCTTCGCCACCAAGGCCGGCATTCATGCTTCCGCTCTGCTGAAAGATCCTCGCACCTACGAACACGTGCCGCCGGAAAGCGTGGGCAATTTCCGCAAGGTCATGGTCTCGGACCAGGGTGGCAAGGCGAACTTCATCAATGCGCTGAAGCGGCGCGGCATTATCGTCGCCAAGGACGATCCGAAGCTCGATCTCCTGATCTCGATCGTCAAGGATCGTGAATCGATCGGCTATGCCTATGAGGGCGCGGATGCGAGCTTCGAACTTTTGGCGCACCGCACGCTCGGCACGATCCCGGAATTTTTCACCATCGAAGGCTTCCGCGTGATGATCGAGCGCCGCTTCGACAGTCTTGGCCGTGTGAAGATCGTCTCGGAGGCGGTGGTCAAGATCACCATCGATGGCCAGACGCTGATGTCGGTCGCCGACGCCGAGGGTCCGGTCAACGCGCTCGACCTGGCGCTACGCAAGGATTTCGGAAAGTACCAGCACGAGATCGACGATCTGGTGCTCGCGGATTTCAAGGTGCGCATCCTCAGTGGCGGCACGGCGGCAATCACCCGGGTTCTGATCGAATCCACCGACAGCGACGGTGTGCGCTGGTGGACGGTCGGCGTCTCCGAGAACATCATCGACGCTTCGTTCCAGGCGCTGATGGATTCCGTCATCTACAAGCTGATGAAGAACCGGCAGCTGGCGGGGAAGATCGCGGCGGAATAAGTCTCTGCCGCCGGGATTCGTCCACCGCTCGGGTTTTCGCTTCAAATCCTCTCAGCCTTCGTTCAACGAAATGAATTGGCCTATTCACGGCGCTTAAGCTAGGCCGGATCAGAAGAAGAACAAAGATGGAAACACCCGATGTCGACCGATGCAACCGTTCCACTGGCCAAGAACGAAGATAGTCCGCGCGGTTTCGCTTTCGCACTGACCGCATATCTGCTCTGGGGCTTCCTGCCCTTCTACATGAAGGCGGTGGCACATATTCCGCCGGCCGAAGTCATTGCCCACCGCATCGTCTGGTCGCTGCCGCTGGCCGGCATCGTGTTGGTCGTGCTCGGACGCACGGCGGACATCCGCGCAGCATTGCGCTCGCCGCGCATGCTGGCGATGGGCGCCTTGACCGCATCGCTGATCACCGTCAACTGGGGCACTTATGTCTGGGCGATCGGCGCCGGCCATTCGCTTGATGCAGCACTAGGCTATTTCATCAATCCGCTGTTCAGCATTTTCCTCGGTGCGGTGCTGCTCAAGGAAAAGCTGCAGCCGCCGCAGATGGCAGCGATCGCGCTTGCGGCACTTGCCGTCGCCATTCTGGCCCTGGACAGTGGTGGCATCCCCTGGGTGGCGCTGACGCTTGCGGTCAGCTGGGGTTTTTATGCCTTGCTGCGCAAGACGCTGCCGCTCGGACCCAATCAGGGCTTCTTCCTCGAGGTTCTGATCCTCAGCGGCCCCGCCCTCGTCTACATCCTCTATCTCGAATACGGCAACGGACTCGGCCATTTCTACCGTACCGGCCTTGCCGATACGACCCTACTTCTCGGCTGCGGTGTCATCACCGCCGTGCCGCTGATGATCTATGCCAACGGCGCCAAGCTCCTGAAGCTCTCGACGATCGGCATCATGCAGTATATCGCGCCGACGATGATCTTCCTGATCGCCGTCTTCGCCTTTCGCGAGCCGCTCGGCACGGCGCGGATGATCGCCTTCCCGCTGATCTGGGCGGGGCTGTTCCTCTATAGTTGGTCGATGCTGAAGGGAAGCCGCGGAAGGATGTAGCCGTTACGCTCATCGCACGCCCGAGCGCCTTGACTCAAAGCCAGGATAGCAGCGCAGTGCGGGCGAGGATTCCGGCCAATGCGCTGAAGACGGCGACGCCTGCGACCGAGCGGAGCGCCGGCACCGAAGCGACAAGGATGGAGAGGCCGGGAAGGTCGAGAGGGTTTAGCAGAAATGCGGATCCGCGAATGATTTTCTCAGGCGGAAGGCTCAGTTGCTTGTGGGCGTCGATTAACAGCGTGACCGCTGCGCTCGATCCTGCCAGACACTTTGTGAGGATGAACAGGACATCCTGCTGCGAGGCGCCGAGCAGCTGAAGCAATGGCTGCGCAGCCGACGTGACGGCCGAAAGTGCGCCTGTGCTCTGGGTAAGCCTTACCAGAGCAAGTGAGATCACGAGCATCGGCAGGATCGCAGAAATGACGCCAATGGCATCCGCGCCGCCGCGATTGATCGCAGCCAGCAGATCGCGCCTTGCGACGTCGTGGTCATCCGCCCTGTCGCAGGAACAGATCTTTCCGGGCAAGGAACGGCGTCCAACGATCCAACAGGCGAGAGTGGACGCAACGAGCGCTCCGCAAATGCCGTTTACGATGATCCAACCCGGATCGACCCCGAGGCTTGCGAGCGGAAAACTGGCATTCGCCGGCGCGGCCGCAAGCACCGCGGCAAAGGCTGCGGCAATAAATTTCTCCGATCTTCTTTTGTGCGCCATCAGCGACAGGGCGGCGATCGGGGCAGCCGAACTGACGAGGCTGAGCTGGATGATTGCTAGGGCCCCGAAACCGTCCAGACCGAAAAGTCTGAAGAGCGGGTTGGCCTTGTCGGCGATCGATCGCAGTGCACTTACGCCCTCGAGGTAGCGCATCAGCGAAAACGTCACGATCATGAGCGGCAAAAAGGTGAAAATCGCGATGTCGACGGCACTTCGTCCGGCATCCAAAATGGCGGTGATCAGAATTGTCATGGGAACGACTGGTTGATGGCCGTGAACGCGGCCGGCTTGAGGGAGGAAGTGGGCTCCGGATGCACTCCCGGAGCCCTGTCGTTCAGACTCTATTCCGGTTTGAATGCTTCATCGAAGAAGTGGGCGATCTCGGAATAGGCCTGCATGCGGTGGCTCTCGATGAGGGCGAGATGCGTTGCCTCCCCGATTTCTACCCATCGCCTGTAGGAGGCGCCGGTCAGTTGCTCGAAATAGGCCCGTGCCAGGTCAAGCGGAACATCGATGTCCCATTCGCCGTGCAACAGCAGCACCGGCGCGCGAATCTCGCTCGGCCGATAATAGGGGTTTCCAGCTCTCCAATAGGTTCGGATGTCCTGGATCGGCCCGTTGGTGGCTCGCAGTCTGCCTAGCTCCCTGTCGGCCTGCGACGTCTCCTCCGAGAGGGTCAATTCGGCCCAGAGGTCGAACCAGCCCTCGGGCACAAGACGTTCACGCGCGTATTCGGGTGCGGTGCCCAGCCAGCGCGCCAGCGCCGCATGGACCGGAACAAGCCTGTAGGAGCCGAGGGCGCCACCCTGATCGATGGGGATGGGAACGTCACTCAGCCATTGCGGCGCGAGCAGTGCCAGCTTGACGACCTTGTCTGGGTTGCGCGCAGCATATGCGCCGGCAACGGTACCGCCCCACGACATTGCGAAGACGTTGACGGCCCTCAGGCCGCGAAGCCGGAGAACGAAATCGACAGCCGTTGCGAAATCGGCGACGCCGGTGTCGGTGGCGACAAGCGGCAGGTTGAGATCGGGGTTCGCCTGCATTTCCGGCGGGCGGGTTGATTTTCCATAGCCCCGGACATCGACCGCAAAGACATCGAAGCCCCGATGAGCGAGGAAGTCGATGAAGGACATCCCGTTGAAGGGTACGTCGTAGAGACTTCCGGACGAGAAGGTCGCCCCATGCACCATCACGATTGTTTTCTCCGCGAGAAAGTCTTCGTGCCCCTTCTTTCGCTTATTGCGGAGATAGAGCTTGATGCCTTCGGTTCCGCTGTCGATGTAATGCTCCTCGAATACGATCTCGCCGCGGTCAAAAGCTGAAGATGCAAGATTGTTCTTAGACATAGGACCACCTGAATTTTTCGCCGTCGCGGGTGACATATCCGGCAGACGAACCGGGGAAATGGGTGGAGAAGTACAGGGCGCGATTATCGGCTGCCAGTTCGAGGACGCGGCGTCTCGACTGGGCAGCCTGATCCAGGAATTCGCAGAAGACCGTGTTGAGGTCGGGCCGCTCCACCTGGATCGGATGGTGCGTGACATCTCCCGCGAAGATTGCCGCTTGATTGTCCGCTTCGAGCAGAACGGACATATGGCCGATGCTGTGGCCAGGCGTCGGCAGGAAGGTAAATCGATCCAGGAAAGGACCACCTGCGCCGTCGATGACATCGGCAAGCCCCGCCTCGATCACAGGCCGCACGCTGTCTTCATAGACGCCGGCACTCGGAATGTTGACGTCGTTGTGGCTAGCCGTCGACGCGTAATATTCCTGCTCGGCGCGCGGGAAGACGTAACGCGCATTTTTGAAAGTGGGGATCCATCGTCCGTCCTCGAGCACGGTATTCCAGCCGGAATGATCAACGTGAAGATGGGTATTTATGACGAAGTCGACATCTTCGGGCTCTACACCCGCCTGACGCAGCCTGTCGAGAAACGGAATGGTCTGATGATGGAAGCCGGGATTGCGCGGTCTTTCCTTGTCGTTACCCGAACCCGTGTCGATGAGGATGACGTGGTCGGGCGTCATGACAAGCCAGCTGTGAATGCTCACCACAAGGGCATCGCGGCCCTCTTCCATATCGACGGCGGAAAGCCGCGGCTCGACAGCCTTGATCTCTTCAGATCCGGCAGTCGGGTAGAGAAACGAGGGCGAGACGTTGTGCAGATACTGCTCCTGCACTTTTCTCACTGTCGCGCCGGCAATACGATATTCCTTTCCAAGATCGCTCATGGAACTTCCTTTCGAGTTAAGTTTGGAACGGGGACAGCGCTGTGATGCCTATGGACAGTAGGGAAGATTCATGCAACGATCAAATCGATGAACGAAATTGTCTCCATCGATCATTTCAATTTATGGTCTTTCGACCTCAACCTGCTCGTGGCCTTCGACGCGCTCATGAAGGAGCGGAGCGTTACGAAAGCTGCTGTTCGCCTGAAAATCCAGCAGCCTGCCATGAGCCACAATCTCGGCACTCTCCGTACATTGCTTCAGGACGAGCTGTTCGTGCGTGTCGGCCAGGTCATGCAGCCGACCCACCGGGCGCTGCGTTTCGCCGAAGCGGTGGAGCAGATACTCAGCCGCACCCAGCAGGCAATCGTAACGCCTGCGTCCTTCGAGCCAGGACAAGCCGAGCAGATATTTCGCATCGGCTTTTCCAGTGAGCTTGAGGTGCTGCTTGTGCCGCGTCTCGCCGCTGTGTTGAACGAGATAGCCCCCGGTATCAAAGTGCTTGCGCGAGCGGTCGGCCCCGAGCTTGTCCACAAGCTTCTGGACGACAACATCATCGACCTCGGCGTCGGCTGCTATGATGACGGCAACAACAGACATCGGCGGAGCCTGCTGTTCGAACAATCGCTGATGTGTTGCTACAATCCGAAGCTTCTCGATCTTCCCGAAACTTTGGACCGCGACAGCTATGTCGGGCTCAAGCATGCCCTGGTTTCACAGAAGGACGCCATCGAAGGATGCATCGATGAAGCCTTGAAGCGGATCAGCGTGCGACTCGACGTGTCGGTGGCTGCGCCGGAATTCCTGACTGTGCTTACCGCTGTCCTCGAAGCGCCTCTGATCGCGACCCTGCCGACCAGAATCGTGAAGCGGTATGCGGGCCTGTTCGGCTTGGCGATCACCGAGGTTCCCCTCGATCTAACGGTAAGCCCGATATCGATGGTCTGGTCGGCGGCAAGCGACAATGATCCCGCCAACCGATGGATGCGATCTCAGGTGACGGAGCTTGTTTCCGCCTATAGCTGAATAGAGAGAGGCTGGTCGGTGCCAGGCTCCTGCCCTGCCTACATTTTGGAGATCACCTCGTCCTCGCCGTCGCGATCGGCGGCAAGCTGGGCTGCCTGAGCCATGATCGCCGGAATGATGCCGGCGACATCGTCGACAACGAGCGGCTGCACCCGGTGGGCGGTGTGCAGGAAGCCTTCGTCGGTCATATGACGCATCAGCTCCATCATCGGATCCCAAAAGCCGTTGATATTGGCAAAGACCATCGGCTTTTCATGACGGCCGAGCTGCGCCCAGGTCATGATCTCGACGATCTCCTCCAGCGTGCCGATGCCGCCGGGCAGCGCGACGAAGGCATCGGAACGCTCGAACATCGTATGTTTGCGCGCGTGCATGTCAGGGGTTACAATAAGTTCGTTGAGCTGACCGAGCGAATGGCGAGTCGCTTCCATATCGATCAGGAATTCCGGGATGATACCCGTGACCTGACCGCCGCCTGAAAGCACTCCGCTCGCAACCGCGCCCATGATGCCTTTGGTACCTCCGCCATAGACGAGGCGCAGGCCGTATTCGGCGATCTCTCTTCCGAGAGCACGCCCGGCCGCCATGTGGGAAGGATCGCGTCCCGGCCTTGAGCCGCAGTAAACGCAGATGGATCGAATCGATACAGATTGTTCGGTCATAGGGCAAAACAACTATTCCATTTCAATGCAGTCAAGAAAATTGACTGAAAAGCAGCCTGCCGAGCTTGCGAAATTGCGTTGAATGCTTGTGAAAAGCATCGGAAATCGCTAGCAATTTCGGTTACTACGGCAAATTGCCGCCTTGGGAGACATAATGATGAAGAACCGTGCCGGCTTGCTGGCCCTTGCAGTGCTCGTAATCGCAATCCTACTGATGGTATTCTTCGTCATGCCGCGCATCGGCAGCGATGCATCCAAAGTCGGCGACGCCATCAACCAGGCGGGCACGGAGCTCAAGAACACGGTTAACGAAGCGGCAAAGACATCACGCTCTGCCGTGGCCGACTCGACTGGGGTCGCCGATCAGGTCAGACGCCTCTCGGCCGATGCCGGCGTGGCGCTCGGCGAGCTGAAGGCGCTGTTTGCCGATGGCAAAGGCCCGGCCATTGAAGTCTTCACCGCCGCCAAGACCAAGGCCGTCAATGCGCTCACCGCACTTGTCGGCTTCACCGTTCCCGAGGGCATCGATCCCGCAACACAAGCCATTGCCGCCAAGGCCAAGGAAGGCGGCGCCAAGGCGCTCGCCATCGTGCAGTCGCTGCCGGAAAATATGGCGGATGCGCCTGCCGCGATTTCCAGAGCCGAAGCTGCGCTGACCGGTGCGCCCGAACCAGCCTCTGCCGCGACCCCGGCGGCCGCAAATACCGGCCCGAAACTTCCGGCCTTCGACGTCCTGCGTGTCGAGCCTGATGGATCGACCGTCATCGCCGGCTCCGCCGAGCCGAACGGCAAGCTCGAAGTGCTCGACGGCGAAAAGGTGGTGACGACGGCCAACGTCGGTCCGAGCGGCGATTTCGCGGCCGTCCTCGACGATCCGCTCCCGGCCGGCGACCACCAGCTCGTGCTCAAGGTAACGGACAAGGATGGCAAGACCGCGCTTTCCGAGGAAGTCGCCACCGTTTCCGTGCCGAAGGACGGCAATGCCGCCAACCTGCTCGCCATGGTCTCCAAGCCCGGCGCGGCGAGCCGCATCATCACTGCGCCGACAGGGGACACCGAAGTCGCCGACGCCTCCAATCCGTTGGCGCCGGCTGCGGACAAGCCGGCAACTGGCGGGACCGCTGCAGCCGACGCGCCTGCCGCAACAGCAGCGCCAACCGGTGAGCTGGCGCTGCAGACGCCTGGTCTGCCCGACGCCTCCACCACCGGCACAGATGCGACACCGGCCGTTCCAGGTACTGGCGAAACCCACGAGGCCACCGCGCCCGATGTGATGGTCAACGCCGTCGAGATCGAGGGCAACAAGATCTTCATTGCCGGCACGGCGCGCGCCAACGCCAAGGTCCTCGGCTATGCCGACGACAGCCTTGTCGGCCAGGACACGGCCGGTCCCGACGGCCATTTCGTCATCGATGGCGTCGCGGCGCTTTCGGTCGGCGATCATAAGATTCGCGTCGACGTCGTCGATCCCGCGGGCAAGGTGATCGTGCGGGCCGCAGTGAACTTCAATCGGCCGGCGGGCGACCAGGTGCGGGTTGCCGCTCAAGCCGGCCCCGCCGATGCAAATGGTGCTGCCTCGATGGTGCCGCTCGACGAGGGTGAACTCGGCAAGCTCAAGGCCGAAGCCGGCAAGGCGTTCGGGCTCTTGAAGGGGCTGTTTGCCGATGGCCAGCTGCCCGGCGCCGAACAGCTGGCGGCGGCGCGCTCAGCAACGGAATTCGCGCTGCGCTCTGTCGCAGACTTCCGCCCGGCGGCGGATGCGTCCGACAGCTTCAAGCAAGCCTCAGGCGCCTCCTCGCAGACCGCCGCCAAGGCGCTGAAACTGCTGCAGGATCTGCCGAAGGACGCAAAATCGGTCGGCGCCGGGCTCGACGGGCTGGGTGCAATCATCGGTGAATTGACCGACACGCCCGCACCGGCCGCGCCCGCCGCAAACGGTGTTGTGAGCAATCAGCCGAAGACGATCGAGCAGGCACCGCTGACGGCAAACAATGCGGCGGTCATCATCCGCCGCGGCGATACGTTGTGGCAGATCTCCCGCCGGACCTATGGGCTCGGCGTGCGTTATACGACGATCTACATCGCCAACGAGGACAAGATCATCGACCCGGATCGTATCCGTCCCGGGCAGATTTTCGGCCTGCCGAAGGACGCGCTGCCGAACGCCGAGGAGCTGCACCGCAAGCGGCTCTCCAAGCAGCACCTCTGAAAGGCCGCTCCTTAAGCGCAACGCGAGTTGATGAAGCCGGGCAGGAGAAACGCCCGGCCTCACTTTTCCCGGCCCCCGCACGTGTTGTATTCCTCGGCCCGACGCCCTATCTGCCGGTGGCGGTTCGGGATTCAGGTAAGCGCTTCAGGTGCGCCCCTGCCCCCGCCTTGCCGGACATCGAAGAAAATCATCCGGACTGGAGACACGGCATGGCAAACGGCAAGACAGTCTCGGAATCCCACCTGCTGCGGACGCTTTTCAACCTCTGGCCCTATATGTGGCCGGCCGGGCGAACTGACCTCAAGATGCGGGTCGTCTGGGCGTCGGTCTATCTGCTGATTTCCAAGTTCGTCCTGCTGCTCGTCCCCTACTTCTTCAAATGGTCCACCGATGCGCTGAACGGCAGGATGGACCTTGCCGGCACGGTACCGCCGCTGCTTGCCGGCGCCGTAGCCCTTGTCATTGCCTATAACGTCACCCGGTTGATCCAGCTCGGCCTCAACCAGTTGCGCGACGCGCTCTTTGCCAGCGTCGGGCAACATGCGGTGCGCCAGCTCGCCTACAAGACCTTCGTGCACATGCACGAGCTGTCGCTGCGCTTCCATCTGGAGCGAAAGACCGGCGGCCTGTCACGCATCATCGAGCGCGGCACCAAGGGCATCGAGACGATCGTGCGCTTCACGATCCTCAATTCCGTTCCGACCGTGATCGAATTCCTGCTGACGGCGGTTATCTTCTGGTGGGGCTACGGCTTTTCCTATCTTGCGGTCACCGCCTTCACCGTCTGGGCCTATATCTGGTTCACGATCCGTGCATCCGACTGGCGCATCGCCATCCGCCGCTCGATGAACGACAGCGACACCGACGCCAACACCAAGGCGATCGACTCTCTCCTCAATTTCGAAACCGTCAAATATTTCGGCAATGAGGAAATGGAGGCCAAACGCTTCGACAAGTCGATGGAGCGCTACGAGAAAGCGGCGACCGATGTCTGGACCTCGCTCGGCTGGCTGAACTTCGGCCAGGGCGTCATTTTCGGCATCGGCACGACCATCATGCTGGTGCTGTCGGCGCTGGCGGTGCAACGCGGCGATCAGACGGTCGGCGATTTCGTCTTCGTCAATTCGATGCTGCTGCAGCTTTCCGTGCCGCTCAATTTCATCGGTTTCGTCTACCGGGAAATCCGGCAGGGTCTGACAGATATCGAGCAGATGTTCGATTTGCTCGAGGTGAAGGCCGAGGTCAAGGACGCCCCCGACGCTGCCGAGCTTCGAATCCGCCAGGGCGCGATCTCCTTCAAGGATGTGCACTTCGCTTACGATCCGGCCCGTCCGATTCTGAAAGGCATTTCTTTCGATGTGCCGGCCGGCAAGACGGTCGCCGTCGTCGGGCCGTCGGGCGCCGGCAAATCGACGCTGTCGCGCCTGCTCTATCGTTTCTACGATATCCAGAGCGGCGCGATCACCATCGATGGCGAGGATATCCGCACGGTGACGCAGAAAAGCCTGCGATCGGCGATCGGCATGGTGCCGCAGGATACCGTGCTGTTCAACGACACGGTCGCCTACAATATCCGCTACGGCCGCACATCGGCGAGCGATGGCGAGGTGTTTGCAGCGGCCGAGGTGGCGCAGATCGCCCATTTCATCGAGGCGCTGCCCGAAGGCTTCGAGACCAAGGTCGGCGAGCGCGGGCTCAAGCTTTCCGGCGGCGAGAAACAGCGTGTGGCGATCGCCCGCACCATCCTCAAGGCGCCGCCGATCCTGATCCTCGACGAGGCAACTTCAGCGCTCGACACCACCACGGAACGAGAAATCCAGACAGCCCTGGACGTGGTTTCGAAGAATAGGACGACCTTGGTCATCGCCCACCGGCTCTCGACCGTCATCGGCGCCGACGAGATCATCGTGCTCAAAAGCGGTGAGATCGCCGAGCGCGGCACGCACGCCGCCCTCCTCGAAAGGAACGGCCTCTATGCCTCGATGTGGAACCGCCAGCGCGAGGCGACACAGGCGGAGGAGCATCTGAAGCAGGTGCGCGAAAGCGACGAGATGGGCGTCATCACGCGGCTTGCCCCGGCAAGCTGAAGCGAACACCGATAGCGGCGCCGGCTTTTATTGTTCAGAACTGCGGCGGCGGAACCGAGGCCAGGGCCGGAGCATTGCTCAGGAGCTGGTTTTTCGCTAACCAGCAAAAAATGACAACGCAAGGAGACCGGCAGCCATGAGCCTGTTCAACACGGTTCGCAACACGATCGTGCCCGTGCATAAGGAAGGCTACCCCTTCGTCGCCGCCTTCTTCGTTGCATCTCTGGTGCTGGGCTGGATCTTCAAGCCGCTCTTCTGGATCGGCATGATCTTTACGCTCTGGTGCGCCTATTTCTTCCGTGATCCCGAGCGGGTGACCCCGCAGGACGACGATCTCGTGATCTCTCCCGCCGACGGCAAGGTCTCGGCGATCCAGATGGTTACCCCGCCGGCAGAGCTCAACCTCGGCTCCGAGCCGATGCTGCGCATCTCGGTCTTCATGAACGTTTTCAACTGCCATGTGAACCGGGCGCCGATGCGCGGGCGTATCGTCAGCATCAACTACCGCTCCGGCAGCTTCGTCAATGCCGAGCTCGACAAGGCGAGCGAGGACAACGAGCGCAACGGGCTGGTGATCGAAACCCGGCACGGCCAGATCGGCGTCGTGCAGATCGCCGGCCTCGTGGCGCGGCGTATCCTTTGCTGGGCAAACACCAACGAGCCGCTGGACGCCGGCGAACGTTTCGGGCTGATCCGTTTCGGCTCGCGGCTCGACGTGTTCCTGCCCGCCGGTGCGGCGCCACGCGTCTCGCTCGGCCAGACGGCGATTGCCGGGGAAACCGTGATTGCCGAATTTGCCTCGGCCAAGGGTCCGGTGATCAGCCGCCGAAGCTAAAGCGCTGCCGCGCCTTTGCCGGAATTGCTCAAGGAACGATTGGAACGCGACATGGAAACACCCTTTCCGCCTTTCGAGCCAAACGGGCCGGATGATTCCGCCCGGGGTCCGCGCCTGCGAGAGATTCCGCTTCGCCTCGTCTTTCCGAACCTCATCACCATTCTGGCGATCTGCGCCGGGTTGACGGGCATCCGGCTCGCTTTCGAGAACCGTTACGAGCTCGCCGTCGCGATGGTGCTGCTCGCCGCCTTCCTCGACGGCATCGACGGGCGCGTGGCGCGGCTGATGAAGGCGACCTCGAAATTCGGCGCGCAGATGGATTCGCTTGCCGATATCGTCAATTTCGGCGTCGCGCCAGCGCTCGTCGTTTACGTTTTTGCTCTCGATCAGGCTCGTTCGCTCGGCTGGATTGCCGCCTTGATCTATGCGATTGCCGCCGGGCTTCGCCTTGCCCGCTTCAATGTCATGGCCGAGCGCGAAAACAAGGCGAGCTGGCAATCGGAATATTTTGTCGGAGTGCCCGCGCCGGCCGGCGCCATGCTGGTGCTGCTGCCAGTCTATCTTGGCTTCCTCGGTCTGGCGACGGACCGCACCTTCGCCTATCTCTCGTCGATCTATACCGTCGCCATCGCCTTCCTGCTGATCAGCCGGCTGCCGGTCTGGTCGGGCAAATCGGAAGGCAACCGCTTGCGGCGCGATCTGGTGCTGCCGATGATGCTCGGCGTCGTGCTCTATGTGGCTCTGCTGATGAGCTACACCTGGGAGGTGATGGTCTTTACCGTTGCCGCCTATCTCATATCGCTCCCCTTCGGCGCACGCAGATGGCGGCGGAAATATGGGACCCTGACGATCGAGGAACCCGGCGTCGGCGACGACGATATTGGCCGGCACATCTGACCTCCGCGCGCTTCCGAATTCTCTCGCATCACCGAAATGCTTCTCTCCCATGTTGTGGCCCCGGATATACGCTGCGCGTTGCCTGGGGAAAACCGCTTTGCGGTTTTTTGGAACCGCTCCCTTCAGTAAGTATTAACCAACGTAGGCTTCAGTTAAGCCTCGCGAATTATGGTGGCCGTTCACAAATCCTGATAGGCGACGCCGCCGTTTGGTCGCTATTTCTGACCAAATAGCAAAATACAAAAATACTCAGGGAAGCAACACGCAAGGAGAGTATCGTGACTTCGAAGAAGAGCAGTGCCGGCGAACAACAGGCGGCCAAGCCAGACCTCGCCGCCAACTATCGCCCGGTCGGCTTGAAGGCCGTTGCCGCGGCATCATTGATGACAAAGAACAAGCCGGACGGCGTCAAGAAATCCGCTTGAGGTGCCGAGCTTCGAACGGCACATCCGCGCTTCACGTTTTGCGGCATGCCGTCATCCCAAGACTGCGGCATGCTTGGTGACGTGCCTCCGGCACTGCGGGTAAGCCGAGCAGGCCGCGGTGCCGGAAGCGCTGCGCCGTTTTAGAAAAAACTCAGCTGGCCATGATCCGGCCTTTGTTTCGCAGGCGCCTCAGGCGGTCTTTCGACGACGACCTGCTCCTGCAGGTCCGGCCCCATATGAGCAACCTTGTTGACCTTGTCGGAAACCGGGATAGCCTCGAAGAAATCGCCCTGAGCAGGCTGCATCAGGTCGACCACCTCGCGCGGTTCCTGCGCCTTGCAATCGAGCCAGCGCGAGAAGTCCTCCGGTTTGATGACGACAGGCATGCGATCGTGGATCGCGGAGATGCCCGCATTGGCTGACGTTGTCAGGATCGCACCGGTATCGACCTCCGAGCCATCGGCCGAGGACCATGTCTCCATCAGCCCGGCAAAGGCGACGACCCCGCCCCGGCGCGGCCTGATCCAATAGGCCTGCGGCTTGCCGCCGCTCTCCTTGGAGGGGCGATGCCATTCGTAAAAACCTGAGGCCGGAATAAGCACGCGGCGATGACGCATCGCCGCTCGAAACGAGGCCTTGCCGATCGCGGTCTCGGCGCGCGCGTTGATCAGCAGCGGGAAATCCCTCGGATCCTTGACCCAACCCGGCGTGAAGCCCCATCGCACGAGAACGGCGCGACGATCGGGCAGATTGCTGCCCCGCTCCCGGCCCTCGCCTGCCATGACCACGAGGATCGGCTGCGTCGGGGCGATGTTGTAGCGCGCCGGGAAGTCCTCGAGATCGAGACCGGAGAAGAAGTCGCGCAGGTCGGCGCTGGAACTTGTCAGGGCGAAACGTCCACACATCGTCCTGTCTTTGCAGCCGGCCCGAGTCCGGTCAAGGCGCGTTGCATGCTTTTGCGTGACGGTTTCAGGCGCGCGGCGCAAAGAGGATGACGCTCGCCCCGGCAAGGCAGATCAGTCCGCCGCCGATATCATAACGATCGGGCACCCGGCCTTCGATCAGCCACAGCCAGGAGAGCGAAGCAAGAATGTAGATGCCGCCATAGGCTGCGAAGGTTCGACCGGCGGCATCGCTCGGCACCAGCGTCAGAAGCCAGGCGAAAAGCGCAAGCGAGATCATGCCCGGCGCCAGCCACCAGATCGGCTTCTCAAGCTTGAGCCACGCCCAGAAGGCGAAGCAGCCGGCGATCTCGAAAACGGCGGCAAACGCGTAAATGATATAGGTCACGCAAAGCCCTTTCGAATATTTTTTGCCTCCTTGTTGCACAGATGTCGTTATTTCGCGAACCGCTGCGCAATTTTTTGGGGCTTGTCTTGGGAGCTATCCCACAGGAAAATCGGGCCGGCCCGCAGCCGCGATCCGCAATCATCAGCCCGTCAGATCGAATAGGCCGTCACAGCAAGAGCAGCCATGACCTCCACCGCTAAAGCCGCCTCCTCCGCCATTCTCGAACGCGACGGGCGATTCCTTCTGGTATTGCGACGCAACCCGCCCTCTGCTGACATGTATGCCTTTCCCGGCGGCCGCGCCGAGCCGGGCGAAACGCCGGAGCAGACCGCGCTGCGCGAGTTTCGCGAGGAAACCGGCATCTCGGCGCACAATCCGCGGCTGTTCTCTACCTATGACCTCAAGACGCATGGGCCGGATGGCAGCATCAGGAGCCATTTCTTCCTGTCAGTCTTTTGCGTCGACGCCGACCGGGAAATGGTGGCGGAAGCCGCCGACGATGCGGCGGCGCTCGGCTGGTATACGGTAGAGGAGATCCGGCGACTGCCTGTGCCGCAAAGCGTGCTCGAATGCGCGGAACGGCTGGCGGGCGGTGAATAGAAGTGGAAACTTTCAGACGCGCCTTGTTGCCGTCACGCTCAACGTATCAAGTGGAAGCATGATTCCCGTTCGACGCGTTGTCCTGTCCCTGCTCGTGCTTGCCGGGCCCACCATGGCTCAGGGTAAGAATACGGCGCCTCCGCAGGAGGAGATTGCGCCGCCGGTCGCAGCCGTTCCCGTGCCCTATGACGACAAGCTGGCGCGGCTGGCCGAAGTGCTGGGTTCGGTGCATTATCTGAGAACGCTCTGCAAGGCGGCGGGCGGCGATGAGTGGCGGGAAGGCATGAAGCAGTTGCTCGATTCGGAGACGGGTAACGAGCCGCAGCGCAAGGAAAGGTTGACCGCGGCCTTCAATCGCGGGTATCGCGCCTTCGCCTCCGTCTATACGGATTGCACCCCGGCGGCCATCGTGGCAGAAGAGCGCTACCGTAACGAAGGTGCAACACTCGCCACAGAAATTACTTCGCGCTTTGGAAATTGACATTTAATTAACCTGTTTTCGCATGCGGACGTGTCGTTTTGGGAAAAGGCTGTTAGTGTTATTAACGGTGCAGTAAGACATGAGAAGTTCTGAGGAAAAGACAATGGAAGCAAGCCTCAACGACATCGACGACATGATCGTCCACGAAAAGATGCAGGCGGCTCTGGAGTACCAGAACGAGGCTTGGGCCGACGGCATGGCCGATGGGATCGAGCCGGAGATCATAGCTGATGCCGCCATCGCGCATGCCCTGCGCGAAACCATCCGATTGCACGGGGAAAACAGCGCCGAAGCTCTGCTCGATTCGCTGCGCGACCGTATGCTTGCCGGCGAATTCTCCGCCAACCGCACCCTGCAATAGTTATTCAGAGAGTTCGATGCCCATCGGTAAAGAGAAAGTTTCGCGAATTCGGCTCGCGCCGGTGTTGCTTGCGTTCAGCCTTGCCGCCGGCAACGCCTTCCTCGCGCCCTCGGCCTATGCGCTTTCCGAACTCCATAAGATCCCCGGCCAGGCCCCCAACGAGGCGCCGCCCGCACAGGGAAGTGCTGAGGGGCAGAACCAGCCCCAGGGCACCACCCCCGGCGTTCCCATGGCCGAGCCGCTGGTCAACAGCCAGAACAGTGAGGGCGTCGACAAGACGCCGGGCGCCCAGGACGCATCCAAGCCGGTCGAGGTAATTTACGACATCAACAAGGCGCCCGAGCCGGTTCGCAAAATGCGCCAACAGATTGTCGAGGCCGCCGCCTCCGGCGATCTCGAACGGTTGCGACCGCTGATGGGCACCGGCAAAGACCAGACGCAGGTGACGGTGGGTGAAGCAACCGACGACCCGATCGGCACGCTGAAAGATCTCTCCGGCGATCCCGACGGAGATGAAATTCTAGCCATCATGCTCGATATCGTCTCGACCGGTTTCGTTCATGTCGGCCAAGGCACAGCCGACGATATGTATGTCTGGCCCTATTTTGCCGAGAAGGATCTGAAGTCGCTGACACCGCCGGAGCGAGTCGAGCTGTTGCGCATCGTGACCGCCGGCGACCTTTCCGACATGCAGGAATTCGGTGGCTATAATTTCTACCGCCTCGGCATTACGCCTGACGGCAAGTGGAAGTTCTTCACAGCGGGCGACTGACGCCGCCTCGCATGCGCCTTCCGCATGTCGCATGACCTTGCGATCCACTCCACGAAGTCATACCTCTGAGCGACGACCAACGCGACAGGTTCCGCCATGCCAGCCGTATTCCTGAAAGACCGCTCACTGCTCTCCGTCGGCGGCGCGGACGCCCAATCTTTCCTGCAGAACCTGATCACCACCGATATTCTTTCGCTTGCGCCCGATGAGGCGCGGCCTGGAGCACTGCTGACGCCGCAGGGGAAGATCCTGTTCGACTTCATGGTCTGGCGGGACTGCAACGGCTACCTGATTGAAACGGATGCGGCCCAGCTCGAAGGGCTGGCGAAGCGGCTGACGATGTACAGGCTGCGGGCCGCCGTTACGCTTACGCCTCAGCCTGAGAATGGCATTACCGTTTGCTGGGGCGAGGATGCCGATCGCATCGGAGGTGCCCGAGACAGCCGCTTCGCCAAGGCAGGTGTCCCGCTGCGCCGCCGGGCAGGAAAGCATGGCGATGATGCGCCGTCACTCTATGAGAGCTTGCGCATCCGCCACGGTATCGTCACCTCGGGATCCGACTTTGCCCTGCAGGACGCCTTCCCGCATGACGTGCTGATGGATCTGAACGGCGGCCTCTCCTTCAAGAAAGGCTGCTATGTCGGCCAGGAGGTCGTCTCGCGCATGCAGCACCGCGGCACTGCGCGCCGGCGCGTTGTCACCGTGTCCGCCGCTACGGCCTTGCCTCTAGCGGGCACGGAGATCACCGCCGCCGGCAAGCCGGTGGGGACACTCGGTTCGGTCGAGGGCGGCAGCGGGCTTGCGATCGTGCGAATCGACCGCGCCGGTGCTGCAATGGCGGAAGGCACGCCGCTGCTGGCCGGCCAAACGCCGGTTTCTCTCGCCCTGCCGCAATGGTCCGGCCTTGTCTTTCCCACCAGCGCAGACGAGGCCAGCGCGTGACGGCCAAAGCTCCGCGTGCCTGGCAACGCATGCTGTCCGGGCGCAGGCTCGACCTGCTCGACCCCTCGCCGCTCGATGTCGAACTCGCCGATATCGCCCATGGTCTCGCGCGCGTGGCACGCTGGAACGGCCAGACATCGGGCGATCATGCCTTTTCGGTGGCGCAGCACAGCCTCGTCGTCGAAGATATTTTCCGCCGTTTCAACAATGCGCGGCCGGAGGAATGTCTGATGGCGCTGCTCCATGACGCGCCTGAATATGTGATCGGCGACATGATCTCGCCGTTCAAATCCGTGGTCGGTGGCGGCTATAAGGCGGTGGAAATGCGGCTGGAGGCCGCCGTGCACCTGCGCTTCGGCCTGCCGCCTCACCCATCGCGCGATCTCAAGGACCGGATCAAGAAGGCCGACACGATCGCGGCCTATTTCGAGGCGACGGTACTTGCCGGCTTCACGCCCGCCGAGGCGCAGAAATTCTTCGGCCAGCCGCGCGGCATCAGCAAGGAGATGTTGCTGATCGAACCTTTGCCGGCGCTGGAAGCCCAGCGGCTGTTCTGCGAGCGCTTTGCGGCGATCGAGGCCGAGCGGGTGATGGTATCGTGAGCTTGATCGTCGTCTCGCCGCTCTCGCGCATCGCCGAAATGGCGGTGCGCCACAAGGCGCGTGACATGATCAGCCTGATCGCCAAAGAACAGGCCTTTCATCGGCCGGGTGTGATCGCGCCCGATCGTCACCTGACGCTTTCGATGAACGACATCACCTTCAAGGGCACGGGCGGTCTCGTGGCGCCTGACGAAACGCATGTACAGGCGATCATCGAGTTTGCCGCATCGTGGCGGCAGGAGACCCCGCTGCTCATCCATTGCTGGATGGGCGTGTCGCGATCACCGGCCGCGGCACTCATCGCCGCTCTGTCGATCGCGCCGGATCAGGACGAGGAAGAGCTTGTCCGTCGGCTGCGCGCCGCTTCACCTTTCGCAACTCCGAACACCCGGCTGATCGAGATCGGTGACACCTTGCTTAGCCGCGGCGGCCGGCTGGTTGCGGCGGTAAGGGCGATCGGGCGTGGCGCCGATGCGGACGGCAATGCGCCCTTCCTGCTGGCGATCCGGAACCCTGTCTGCGGTTGACGCTGCTGGCGTCTGCTCCATCTTGGCCTCGACCTCGCAATCTCCACAGGGCCAGATCATGGAACAACAAGCAGCCGATGTCCTTCTCGCCACCCGCACGGCACTCAGCCAGGCAAGCGCACTTGCAGTCCAATATTCCTTCTCCATTCTCGGGGCGTTGATCCTGCTCGTCATCGGTTGGACGCTGGCCGGCTTTGTCAGCCGCTGGGCCTATGAGGGCCTGTCACGCATCCATGGCATCGACGAGACACTGGCGCGATTCTTCACCAATGTGGTGCGTTATGCGCTTCTGATTCTGGTGTTCATCACCGTGCTCGGCCAATTCGGCGTCCAGACCGCCTCGATCATCGCCGCCCTCGGCGCAGCCGGCCTGGCGATCGGGCTGGCGCTGCAAGGGACACTACAGAATATCGCGGCCGGCATCATGCTCCTGATCCTCAGGCCGTTTCGGGTCGGCGAATATATCGAAACCAGCAGCGTGGCCGGCACGGTGCGCGAGGTCGGATTGTTTGCGACTGAACTCAGAACCGGCGACGGGCTCTATCGGCTGGCACCGAATTCAACGCTGTGGAACACGCCGATAACCAACTTCAGCCGTGAGCCTACGCGGCAGAACGACCTGAAAATCAGCATTTCTCGTGAGGACGACCTCGATCAGGCGATGGAGACCTTGATGGGCATTGCCAAAGGCAACCCAAGGGTGCTGCCGTCACCGGCACCCAGCGTTTTCATCGACGCGCTCGGTGACAGCACGATATCGCTAACGCTACGCTACTGGGCAAAGACCGGTGACTGGTGGCAGGTCAGCCGCGACATGGTGAAGCGGGTAAAACTTGCCTTTGACGAAAAGGGCGATCCGGCCGCTGTGCGGGACGGTGGAAATTCCGCGCTGGGAAAAAGGTCTAACGGCACGGCGGCGGAAGAGCCAACACGGCAGTGAAACATTGCAGCGCGGGGCGATCGTCGGCCTATTCGACCACGCCGCAAGCAAGTCTTTCCCCGGCGCCACCGGAAGGCTGACTGCGATAATCGTCGGAATTGGCGTGCACCATCAATGCGCGGCCGCGAATGCCATCTTTCTTGCCATCGAGCGTGACCATGCCATCGAAGATCTGAGCTCTGAGCACGCCATCCTGTCCAACATACTGGTTGGGCATGTCGCCGGCATGCGGCCCCTTGGCGGCGAGAATGCCGTGTTCGGCAGAGCCCGGGTTGAAATGACCGCCTGCCGATTCGTAATGGCTTGCCGCGTCGCAGCGGCCGGTTTCGTGAACATGAAAGGCTACCCATTTATTCGCCGGCAGCCCCGATATCTCCACTTCGATTAGAACGCCGCCATTGGCGGCGGCCGTCAATTGGGCCCGACCGTCCTCGCCGACAAAATTGGCGACCGCCGTCTGCTTGTCCTGGGCACTTGCCGGCAAGGCAAGGGCCAGCAGGCTCAGGGCGGCGATGATGCGCATGGCTTTCATGGAGATCTCCTTCCGTCCGGATGTCCTTCTGAACGTCTCAGCCCGGAAGGTGTTCCTCTGCGGAGCATCCAATGAGAAAAGCCGACCAACGGGCCGGCTTCAGATCACGTGAACGATGCTATCGTCAGGCGACGGCGTCGAAATCGAACTGGCCGTAGGTGTTGCGGTAGAGATCGTCGGATTGGCTGCCGGTCGCAGACGCGCTCTGCTGCAGCGGATAGGGCACGGCGATGCTGCTTGTCGTGCCGCTGTCGTGGGTATCCATCATCAGCGCAATCAGACTGCCGGAAAATTTGGGCTGAGTCTCGCTGCCCATGTCTTCCTCCAGGAGTTCCTTGATGATGCCTGGCTTCTCATCGGCGGCACGTTCGCCGCGGCTCAATACGCCGTCGCCGTTTAGATCTAGCCGTGAAAGTGTCGCAAGATACGCATATGACGTGTCTGAAACGGATGTGGTGCGGGTCATACAAACCTCCATTCACCGCCTTTTGCCGGTGGTGTTTGTACGCAATACGAGGTGGGAAATCACTGTTGACTCGGTGGTTAAACTGATTTGCGCAGTGCGTCAATAAGTTGTTAACTACTCGTTAACAATGGTTGACAGAAATTAATGGAGCGCGCTCGAACCGGGTTTCCGCTGCTGCCCGCCCCGGTATTCCAGTAATTTCCAATATGGAAAGCAACCTGTCTGACGACGTGCACCTCTGCTGCACTG
The DNA here is from genome assembly GCF_002531885.1 of Rhizobium sp. L9. Taxonomy (NCBI): domain Bacteria; kingdom Pseudomonadati; phylum Pseudomonadota; class Alphaproteobacteria; order Hyphomicrobiales; family Rhizobiaceae; genus Rhizobium; species Rhizobium sp. L9. The sequence goes on from NZ_NWSZ01000007.1 coordinate 269,490, forward strand.
CAACCGAATATTAATCCGCCCGCTCCAAAATAGTCATCAGGCATTACCCGTACGTCACTCATAAAAATTGATTTCAATGGTTTCTCTGAGAAAGGTTTTCATGTCCGGTATTTTGAGGCACGTCCATCAGACGCGGACGGCTCTTGCTATTGCCGTCAGCCAAGATGCTTTCCCATGAAGGCTGAAGCGCTCTTCTGGCGGCAATGCACAGAGGCTGTCATGGCCGACGGATCAATTGACGCGCAGCGTCTGATGGAGCTGGTGATCGCAACCTACCGCGGCCATGAAAGCGACTATGATGCAATCGAGAGAAGTGCGGAAACCCTTCAAAAGGAAAACCAGACGCTGAGAGGGAATCTATCGGCGCTCAGTCAAGCGTTCGACGGACAGAAAAAACTCTTCGAGATTGTCCTGAACAACCTCCCGCTCGGCCTCAGCGTTTTCGACGCCGGCCAGCGGCTGACGCTTTACAATATCCGCTTCCCTCAGCTCTTCGGCCTGACGCCGGAAGACATCGCCGCGGGCGCGACGATTGCCGAACTCATCGGCAAAATGCGCGGCAACGAAAGCACCGCCTCCAAAAGCGTCCGGCAGACAGCACGACCTTCCCTCGCCAAGGCAGAAAGCAGCAGCATCCGCCGACGCGAATGGCAGATGCATGATGGCCGCATCATTCAAAGCGTGGTGACCATCCTCTCCGACGGCAGCAGCATCGCCATTCATGCCGATATCACCGAGGATCGAAAGGCCGCCCAGCGCATCACCTATCTCGCCCATCACGATCCCCTGACGGGTCTTCCCAATCGGATGTATTTCCGCGAGCAGGTCGATGCGACGCTCGCCGAGCGCAAGCCGCATGAGCAGATCGCCCTCGTCCATCTCAATCTCGACCGCTTCAAATCGATCAACAACACGATCGGCGTATCGGTCGGCGACAAGATCCTGCAGCAGGTTGCGGAGCGCATCCGAGCTTCGGCTGGATCGGAAAACACGCTGGCGCGCCTCGGTTCGGACGAATTCGCCATCCTGCAGACGGGTAAGCAGCAGCCTAAAAACGTGACGGTGCTGGCCGACCAAATCCGCCGCGCGCTTTCCGAGCCATTCCTGAATGGCGAGAAACAGGTGACGCTCAGCGTCTCCATGGGTATTGCAATCGCTCCTGAGAACGGCGGGGAAACCGATATCCTGCTGAAAAATGCCGGCGTGGCGCTGTCGCATGCCAAGGCGGACGGACGCAAGCGCGAGCGCTTCTTCACCGGCGAAATGGAAGCGCAAATGCAGTTGCGCCATGCGCTGGAGGCAGATCTTCGAGCCGCCGTCGAGAACGGGGAATTCGAGTTGCATTACCAGCCGCTTTACGATCTTGCCGAGCGGCGGATCTGCGGTTTCGAAGCGTTGATCCGCTGGAACCATCCGTTCCGAGGCCGAGTGCCGCCGATGGATTTCATTCCGCTTGCCGAGGAGGTCGGCCTCGTCGTTGATATCGGCCGCTGGGTTTTACGCCAGGCCTGCAGGGATGCGGCCCAATGGCCGGAAAACATCAAGGTCGCAGTCAATGTTTCGGCGATCCAGTTCCGCAGCGGCAACCTGACGCAGGACGTCAGCGAAGCGCTTGCCGCCGCCGGGCTCTCGCCATCGCGGCTCGAACTGGAAATCACCGAGAGCGTGCTGATGGAAAACCTCAGCGAGGTGCTGCCGATCCTGCATGCCCTGAAGGACCGCGACATCCGCATCTCGATGGACGATTTCGGCACCGGATATTCCTCGCTGAGCTATCTCTCCAGCTTTCCCTTCGACAAGATCAAGATCGACAAATCCTTCGTGAACGACATCGTCGACAGCAAGGAAGCGCATGCAATCATGCGCGCAATCATCCTGCTCGGCGATGCGCTCGGCATGCGCGTCACCGTCGAAGGCGTCGAGACGGCGGCCCAGCTGACGCTGCTCGAAAGCGAGGAATGCGACGAGATCCAGGGCTATCACATCAGTCCGCCGCGCCCGGTCCGTGACGTGCCCCATCTTCTCTCCCCGCCGCCGAAGAGCAGCGGCGCGCCAGCTTTTCAGACGCTCGAGCGCTGACCTCCCTCGATTGCGACTCGCACGTTGAGCCGCTACAAACCGGCTTCGATATCTCCGTTTTTCGTAGCGGCGTCTTCCTGTGAAGCTCCCTTTGCTTTCGGCCGGCGCTCCTCGACGTTTTTCTTCCGACAAGAGGTGGCACAATGTTCGAGGCCGAAGCCTTCTCCCCTCATGGAACGCTCGCAGCGGCGCTGATCGCACACGCCGCCGAAGGCGACGACGGCTCACACGATCTTGCCCATATCTTGCGCGTCTTCAGGAACGCCATGCGCATCCATGCGGGAGAAGGCGGAGATGGGCGCATCCTTGCCGCCGCCGTGCTGCTGCACGACTGCGTCGCCGTCGAGAAGAACTCACCCTTGCGGGCAAAAGCATCGGCCTTGGCGGCGGAAAAGGCTTCAGTGATCCTTTCCGAACTCGGCTGGAGCGAAGCGGATATCGAAGCCGCGGCCCACGCCATCACCGCTCATAGTTTTTCCGCCGGGGTGGCGCCGCAGACGCTCGAGGCGAAGATCCTGCAGGATGCCGACCGGCTGGACGCGATCGGCATGGTCGGCGTCGCACGCTGCTTCTATATCGGCGGACGAATGGGATCGGGACTCTACGATCCCTTCGACCCCGCGGCAACGAACCGGCCCTTCGACGACAAGCGTTATGCCATTGACCACTTCCAGACGAAGCTGTTCAAACTGGCGGAGGGATTCCAGACCGAGACCGGCCGCCGGATTGCGGCCGCGCGCGACAAGAGCCTGCGCGATTTTCTCGCGGCGTTCATGGATGAAATCTAGAGAACTATATCCAGGGAGAACGGCATGCGCATAAGCGACCTCTTCATATACCCGCTCAAGAGCGCTCGCGCCATTGCGCTGCCCGCCGCCGATATTGGCGCCGAGGGGCTTGCCGGCGACCGGCGGGCGATGATTACCGATTTGAACGGTCACTTCATCACCCAGCGCGAACTGCCGGACCTCGCGCGCATCGAGATCCGTCCGGAACCCGGCGCCTTTCGGCTGCTGATGCAGGGAAAGTCTGAGCTAGCGGTGCCTCCGCCTCGGCCTGAAGTCCGCATGGATGTGACCGTATGGAAATCGACCGTCAGCGCCGCGGTCGCCGATCCCGACAGCAACAGGCAGCTTTCCGAATGGCTCGGCCGCGAGGTGCGGCTGGTCTTCTTCGACGGGCAGGCACGGCGGACGGCGAACGCCGAATGGGCCGGCGAAGGCTCGCCCGTCACCTTTACCGACGGATACCAGATCCTGGTGACGACGACGGGCTCACTGAAGGCGCTGAATGCCGATCTCGCCGCGCATGGCGAAGGCAGCGTCGGAATGGAACGTTTCCGTCCGAACATCGTCATAGACATCGATGAGGCATGGCCGGAGGATCGCTGGGCGGCGATCGAAATATCAGGCGTTCGTTTCGATCTCGTCAAACCTTGCTCCCGCTGCATCATGACGACGCAGGACCAGTTGACCGGTTCACGCGAGGGGCCGAACCCGATGCCGGCCATGGGTCGCATCCGCATGTCTGCCGACCGGCGTGTGCCAGGGCCGCTCTTTGGCTGGAACGTCACGCCTCGCGGCAGCGGACGGATCGCCATCGGCGACGAGGTGAAGATCATCGAGGCGCGGCCGGAGGGCTGGGCGATGAAGGTTCGCGCACGAGAGTAGGTTCAATTGCGGAAGGGCTGAGGGCGCTTTGTCCCTTATAAATCGCAACATTCTCCCTCATTGCTGTGACAGGCACAGGAATGAGGGAGCGTGGGGAGAGTTTCACCGTCTCTCACCCATGCCGAGTGCGGCGTCGATAGCCGCCATGACGTCAGCCGACAGAGGTCCCTTTTCCAGTGCGCCGGCATTTTCCTCCACCTGGCTGATGGTGCGGAAGCCCGGAATGGGGAAAGTGCGCGGCGACCTCGCCAGGAGCCAGGCGAGCGCCCCCTGTGTCAGCGTGCGGCCGCCTGACGTCAGGAGATCGCGGACGGCATCGAGCCTTGCGGCAAATTCCGGAGCCATGCGCCCGTCCTTGAAATAGACCATCCAGGGGAGTGCCGCACCGCGGACATCCTTGGCGCCCACTACCTTGTCGGAGGTGAACTTGCCGGTGAGCAGCCCCATGGCCAGCGGACCGCGATTGATGGAAATCAGGCCCTTCCCTTCGATCACAGCGATCATCTCCGGCACCGGATCGAAGACGTTCATCGTATGCTGGACCGAGACAAAGCCGGCGCGGCCGGCATGGCGGGCGGCGCGATCGGGAAAATCGGTGCTCCAGCCGAATGCGTCGATCTTGCCTTCGGCTCGCATCGCCTCCAGCGTATCGAAGACAGCATCCGACTGTTCCAGCGGAAAATCATTGATGTGAAACTGTAGCAGATCAAGGCGATCGCGCTTGAGACGGCGCAGCGATGTCTCGACCGAGCTGCGAATGAACGCCTCATCGGCGAAGGCGCCAATTGCCTGCTTCGTCTCCGGATCGGTCGCGAAGCCGAATTTGGTGGCGACGATGATGTCGTCACGATTGCCGACCGCCCGGCCGAGCACCTCTTCCGAGTGGCCGGCGCCGTAGTTCGAGGCAGTATCGAAGAAGCGGATGCCGAGCGCGATGGCGCGATCGATCGCTTCGACGGATTCATTGTCGTCGACTTCGCCCCAACCAAGCGGCGTGTCACCAGCGAAGAAAGGGCCGCCGATTGCCCAGCACCCCATGCCGAGGCGCGGGATTTCGCGACCGTTCCAGAGCGTGATCGTCGTCGGTGATGCGGTCTTGGTCAGCATGGAATCCTCCTTGATTGGCAATCAAGAGATAGGAGCCACCGATCAGCGGGTAAACCGCCAAATCCGGAGGATATTTTGCAGCAGTAAAAAATCAGGTCAGGCGGGGACGCCGTTCGGATCGGAAAGCGTCCGCGAGGCTGGATCAAGCGCCCTGAGCGCGGCCCGCACGAAACCGTCACGGGCTGCCGCAGCCTCGATGCCGCGCGGCTCGTAAACATGGCGATGCAGGAAGAACCCGGTCAGACGGAACGCGGCAGCAAGGCTGTCGAAGTCCGCCGCGTGATTGCCTTCGACACCGAGGAAGGGCGGCAGGACCAGCATCTTGTCGGCCCACGGCGCCCCGGCGCTACGGCTCACGGCGCGGCCGGACTTCGGCGAGACATAGACGAGATCAGAGCGGGCGCCGGTCGCCGCGCATTCGGCAAGATCGAGCCCGAAGCCGAGATCGTTCAGCACCGCCAGCTCGAAACGTACGAAAAGCTCACCGGCATCGGCCGGGTTGTGCAGATGATCGAGGATCACCTCCAGCGCGTCGAAGAGATGCGGATGCGGGTCTCGCTCCGGCAGCAGCCGCAGCAGAGCGCCCATCGCCTGGACCCCGTAGACGGCGGTCGCCGTTTCCATCAGACGGGCGGCGCGCAGCGTCACAGGCTCGAGGCGGAATTCGCCGAGATGTTCGTCGAGCCGGGCGCGCCAGACGACCTCGACGGCATTGCCCGGCTGCAGCACCGGCTGCATGGCGCGCGAACGGCCGGAACGCACCAGGCCGAGGTGACGGCCGCGACCACGCGTCATAACCTCGGCGATGACGCTCGTCTCGCCGTGGCGTTTGACACCCAGAATGATTGCCTGGTCCTGCCACTGCATAAGAAGTTCCTGCGACCGATTACCTTATCGTAGCGCATAAATCGGGAAACCGGAATCGATTTCCCGAAGGATTGCCCGCAGTTTCAAAGTGATAGCATCAGGCGCTCTCAAGCAGATCCCGCGTCCGTCACGGACTACGTTAGGCCGCAGCCGGCAGAAGCCTCTGCAGGAATTCGCGCATCGCCTTTTCGTCGAACGGCTTCACCAGCAGCGGTATGTGCTGAAGGTCGCACGGGAAGTCACGTATATCGGAATAGCCACTGACAAAACCGAAGGGGATGGCGGCATCGAGAAGATGGCGGGCAAATCCGAAACTCATGCCCTCGCCGAGGTTGACGTCGAGAAGAGCGAAATCATACGTCTCCGCAGCGATGGCGGCTCTTGCCTGATCGAGACTGCCGACAATATCGATGCTCTCGACACCGGCCATGCGCAGGATATCCTCCGCCTCCATCGCGATGATCAGACTGTCCTCGAGAACCAAAACACGGAGTGCGTTCATGCTTCCGCGCCCCTCGTCGGGCGCTTTTCGCAGCGCCCTGGCCCTTTCGCCAACATCATTGCCCTCCGGTGCCCCGCATGGCACGCTATCGGTGAATTGCGCCACCAGTTCTGAATAAACCATTTTTCTGCCCGGTCGATAAGAATCAAAATCGGAGGAAAGATGACGACCGACCTTATTTTCCGAAAAGCTTAACTGCATTTAAAAAAGACATAGGCCATCGGGCTAAATGAAGGGACGCTTGCCCTCTCCAAGTCCTTCCCAACCGGCGATCGCCATTAACTCCTCACCGTTTTGAACTTCGCAGCCGCGTTCCTGCCAGCGGATCAAACCGCGTTCTCCAAGCTTTCTCAGCGTCTTGTTAGTGTGAACGATGGAAAGACCGAGAGTGTCGGCGATGTGCTGTTGAGTGATGGGGATGAATTTGCGGCCGTTGAAGAGATCGAGCTTCCGGCCGCGTTCATACAGGAAAGCGATCAGATAGGCCGCTCTTTCCAAGGCGGTGCGGCGGCCGATGGAGAGGAGATGCTCATCCAAAATCCGCTCTTCGCGCGCTGCAATCCAGGTGATGTCGAAGGCGAGCGAAGCATGTTTGTTGTAGAGCGTCATCAGCCGGTCGCGCTCGAAGACGCAAAGGGAAACGGGCGACAGCGCTTCGATGGAATGCTGCATTTCGCCGGCGATCGTTCCCTGAAGACCGATCAGGTCGCCCGGCATGATGTAATTCAGAATCTGGCGGCGCCCGTCCTCCAGCATCTTGTAGCGGAAGCCCCAACCGGACAGCACGGTGAAAAGATGAGCGCTGTGGGCGCCTTCGACAAGAATGGTGGAGCCGGCATCGACGGCAAGCTCGCCGCGTTTGAAACGTGAAACGAATTCCAGCTCGTCTCGGCTGAACTCCCTGAAATGCGGCAGAGGCCGCAATGGACATAATTCGCAAGGGGTCTTGAATGAATGGATGCGTCTCGACGTCGCCATGCCTGCCCCGCGGTCGCGCAAACGACGGCCCGTCTGGCCGCCGTTGACCGAGGAATGCGCAAAGCTCGGATTCGTTCCGCAACGAGACGGATTTTTTCCTAAGAAACAAGGGGCTGGAGGCTGCTCGATAAAATCGTTGCCGTCCCTTATTTAGGGAATTCGAGGCCCATTTCGCGGAACCGCTCGGGGTCATCGCCCCAGTTCTCGCGGACCTTGACGAAGAGGAAGAGATGGACCGGCTGCTCTAATATTTCCGACAATTCCTTGCGGGAGGCGGTCGAGATCGCCTTGATGGTTTCGCCACCTTTGCCGAGGGCGATCTTCTTCTGGCTGTCACGCTCGACATAGATCACCTGCTCGATCCGCACTGAGCCGTCCTTACGCTCTTCCCACTTTTCCGTTTCGACATGCGAGGAATAGGGAAGCTCCTGGTGCAGGCGCAGGAACAGCTTTTCGCGGGTAATCTCCGCGGCGAGCTGACGCATGGGGAGATCGGAGATCTGGTCTTCCGGATAGTACCACGGCCCCTCCGGCAAGGTGGTGGCCAAATAGTCCATGACATCGTCGCAACCGGAACCGGTTTCGGCCGAGATCATGAAAGTGCGATCGAAAGCAATCTTCTCATTGGCGGCGGCGGCCAGCGCCAGCAGATCCTCGCGGTTGACGCGGTCGATCTTGTTGAGCACCAGGATCTTCGGCTGCTGGACTTCCTTCAGGCCCTCGAGGATGGCTTCGGCGTCGCCGCGCAAACCGCGCTCGCTGTCGATCAGCAGCATGATCAGATCGGCATCCTTGGCGCCGCCCCAGGCAGAAGTCACCATGGCTCGGTCGAGCCGACGGCGCGGCTTGAAGATGCCGGGCGTATCCATGAAGACGATCTGGGCATTGTCATGAATGGCAATGCCGCGGACGATCGCGCGCGTCGTCTGCACCTTGTGACTGACGATCGACACCTTGGCGCCGACGAGGCGGTTCACCAGCGTCGACTTGCCGGCATTAGTTGGCCCGATCAGCGCAACGAAACCCGAATGTGTCGGACCATTGGCTTCTACGGCAGCTTCGGCCGCGATATCTTCTTCTTGTGTCATTGTCCCGTCAGTTTCCGGCAGACGATTGCTGCCAAATGCCTTCACGCTCGAGCATCTTGGTCGCCGCAACCTGTTCGGCGGCACGCTTCGACCGCTCTACGCCGGTTTCCGGCTTTATGCCAGCAACTTCTACCGTCACCTTGAAGCGCGGATCATGATCCGGTCCGCTGCGTTCATCAACCCGATAGATCGGTGTGACGCCGAATTTCGCGTGTGACCATTCCTGCAGCTCGGTCTTGGCGTCACGCTTGGCGCCGTCGGCCCTGACCGCCCTGCCCTGCCAATAGCGTAGGATGAACCGGCGGGCGACTTCGAGACCGCCATCGAGATAGATCGCGGCGATCAGGCTCTCGACGACATCGGCGCGCACATTCATCATGCGCTTGCCGGTCAATTTCTTCACATCGGCGCCGGTGCGGATATAAAGGTGGAGATTGAGTTCGTCGGCGACCGCTGCACAGGTTTCGGCGCTGACGAGCTGGTTGAGGCGAACCGAGAGCTCGCCTTCCCCGGCAGTGCCGAAGGTGCGGAACAGAAGCTCGGCGATGCAGAGCCCGAGGACCCTGTCGCCGAGAAACTCCAGCCGTTCGTAGTTGCCGCCCTTTTCGGTACGGGCGCTGGCATGGGTCAGTGCCCGGTCCAGGCGTGCCTTTTCGGCGAAGTCATGGCCGATCAGGCTTTCGAGCTTTGCGCGGTCCGCCGCAGAAAGCGTCTGCGCCTTACTCATTCAACGACCTTGAAAAGGCGGTCCCAGCGCATGTTGGTCGGCCACTTCCAGATTTCGCGGAAAGACGTGTCGTTGCCGAGCGAGAAGAAGATGACGCTGGCGCGACCGACAAGATTTTCAGCCGGCACGAAGCCGACGTCGAAGCGGCTGTCGAGCGAGTTGTCGCGGTTGTCGCCCATCATGAAATAATGGCCTTCCGGCACGATGAACTCACGGGTGTTGTCGCCGCGCGAGACCGGCGACTGGTCGAGCGTGTCGTAAGTCTTGCCGTTATCCAGGGTTTCGCGGAAGACCGGTACGTCCTCGCCCGGATCGAGCTTGTAGTCCGAGGTGAAACTGCCATCCGCCACCTTCGGAACCGGCTTGCCGTTGACGTAGAGGACGCCGTCGGTGACCTGGATATGGTCGCCGGGCAGGCCGATGCAGCGCTTGATATAATCGACATCGGGATTCGGCGGGAAGCGGAAGACGACGATATCGCCGCGCTTCGGATCGGAGCCGAAGATGCGGCCGCTGAAGAGATCAGGCGAGAAGGGCAGCGAATACTTCGAATAGCCGTAAGCGAACTTATTGACGAAGATATAATCGCCGACGAGCAGCGTCGGCATCATTGAACCGGACGGAATGGTAAAGGGCTGGAACAGCACGGTTCTGATCACCATCGCCAAAATCAGCGCCTGAATGATGACCTTGATGTTTTCCCAGAGGGCGTTCGGCTTGGTATCGACTTTTTCGGACACGCAGTCTTATTCCTTCAAGACGCCGTAAAGGCGCAATTCTTTCTGCCGTTCTCTCTAGCGGCTTCGGCCGGTTGCGGCAATGGCGACAACATGAAAAGCGACGAGACGTCGCGTTGAAACGCTTCCGTGGTCGCTACCAAACACTCCCGGGGTCGCGTTGAAACGCTTCTGCGGTCGCTACCAAACGCTCCCGGGGTCCCGTTGAAACGCTCCCCGGGGTCGCCATCATGGCCTTTCGGACAACGCCTCGATGATAACGAAGGCCTGCGCCAAGGGATAATCATCGGTTATTGTCAAATGAATGGCGGGTCTATGGCCCGCGGGCAGCATCGCTTCCAGGAGCGCGGCGGCGGTACCGGTCAGTTGCATGGTCGGCTTGCCGCTCGGCAGGTTGACGACGCCCATGTCCTTCCAGAAGACGCCCTGGGCTATGCCGGTGCCGAGCGCCTTCGAGCAGGCCTCCTTGGCGGCGAAACGCTTGGCATAGGATGCGGCGCGGTTTGCTCGGCGGTCGGAACGGGCGCGCTCGATCTCGGTGAAGCAGCGATGAGTGAAGCGCTCGCCGAAGCGCTCGATCGATTTCTCGACACGACGAATGTCGATCAGATCGCTGCCAATGCCGATGATCATGCCGGAACCTTCCGTCGCTCAACAATTCTGTACCGGTTCATACGCTCGGCATGTCGCTGGCCGTACCCGCCAGGCGCAGACGTGCCCGCTCCAGCAGTCGCGTGCGGCGGCGGGCCTGAAAACCTTTGACGGTGTAGAACGTCAGCGCATAGAGCGCAACGGCGGTTACGATTCCCGGTGGGATGGCGCCGATCAACATCGGCTCCAGCACGGGCTTCCACAATTCGGTGAAGTTCAGCTTGTGAAAGAGCGCGGCGAGATCCACCGCCTGACCGGCCAGATGATCCTCACGGCTGAGCAGCAGATGGCCGATTTCCCAGGTGATACCCCAGATGAAAGGATAGGTCAGCGGATTGCCGAAGGCCGCGCAGCCGAGAGCCGCGGCCACCATATTGCCGGAGAGGAAATAGGTGATGGCGAAAGCCATGACGAAATGCACGCCAATGAACGGCGTCCACGAGACAAAGACGCCGGCGGCAACACCGGCCGCAACCGCATGCGGCGAAGCGCTCAGGCGCAGAATGCGCATTGTCAGGTAACGGATCGGGCGAAGGAAACCTTTTCGGGGCCATAGAAGCTCCCGCATCTTTTCCTTGAAACCCGCAGGCTTGCGACGGCGAAACAACATGGCCGCTATTTAGTGCAGTGCACCGGACCATGACAAGAGCGGCAAATGGTACCGCCCGAAACAGCCCCTTATCTTTCTTGCAAAGGAGCATCTTCATGCCGAGGGGCGCTCATTAACGTAACGTCCCTCACTCGACAAAGTATAAAGGCGGTGTCAGCGATTGCGGAACAGACCGCGATCGACCTGACGCTGACGAAACTCGAGATCGATACGATCCAGCGAACCGTTCAGATAGGCCATTTCACGTTCCTGCGTGGTCGGCGCGCGAAAGGCGCGAGCGATTTTCCTGATAGGATCAAACATTACCTTGTCTCATCTTCTGTTTACGTTTTTCGATGACCAGAAGATAGTCCCGGCAAAGGTTAATTACCACCGCCGCAACATGGACACAGCTATGCGCTCAACGCATTCCTTGCCTTATTGCTGCGCCGTCGCGAGTAGAGACCGATGATAAAATGTGCATTTTTGTCGATCAGCTCCATGGCAGGCCTAACAAAAGCCTACTCATAGAGCCGCCGGACCGTGGCGATGCAATCCAGGTCCTTCATCTGGGCGAGCAACTGGTTGAGCTGCCTCAGGTCCCACACCTCGACTTCGAGCATCATCTCGGTGAAATCGGCTGCCACGCGCACCGTGTTCAGCATGCGAATATTGACGTCGAGCCCGGCCACGGTCTGGGCGACCTTGGCAAGCGTGCCGGGCTCATTCAATGCATTCACCATGATACGCGCCATGAAACGCGACTTGTTGGCCTCGTCGAGATCCCAGCGCACGTCGATCCAGCGATCGGGTTGATCGTCGAAACGCTGCAGGCTCGGCGACTGGATCGGATAGATGGTAATGCCCTTGCTCTGATCCATGATGCCGACGATGCGGTCGCCGGGCACGGCGCCGGTCGAGGCGAACTTGACGTCGACATTGCCGGACAGGCCGCGGATCGGACCGACATCGACATCGGCATCGAGTTCCGAATGGCCGCCTTCGGCCCCTGTTTTAGCCTTTCCGGGAATCTTGAAGATCATGCCCGCGGCGCTGCGGACGTTGAACCAGCCGTCATCGCCGGAAGGTTTGACGGTGACGCGCTCGTCCTGGTGATCAGGATAGACGGCGCGCAGCACGTCGAGCGAGGACATCTCGCCGCGACCGACGGCGGCGATTGCATCCTCGACATCCTTCTGGCCCAGACGGTGCAGCGCCGGCTTCATCGCCTCGCGCGAGAAAATCTTGCCGGCCCGGTTGAAGGTGCGCTCGAGAATGCGGTGGCCGAGGCCTGCATATTGCTTGCGGATCGCCATGCGGGTGGCGCGGCGGATGGCAGCCCGCGCCTTGCCGGTGACGACGATTTCTTCCCACGCCGCCGGCGGAACCTGCACGCCGGAGCGGATAATCTCGACCTCGTCGCCATTCGCCAGCCGCGTCACCAGCGGCATGATGCGGCCGTTGATCTTGGCGCCCACCGTCGTGTCGCCGATATTGGTGTGCACCGCATAGGCGAAATCGATCGGGGTGGCACCACGCGGCAGGGCAATCAGCTTGCCCTTCGGCGTGAAGCAGAAGACCTGATCCTGAAAGAGTTCGAGTTTGGTGTGCTCAAGGAATTCCTCCGGGCTGTCACCTTCGGCGAGCGCCTCGATCGTATGGCGCAGCCAGGAATAGGCGTTGGATTCGCGCGAAAGAATGTCGCCATCGGCATTGGTGGCGCCATCCTTGTAGAGCGTGTGAGCGGCGATGCCGAACTCGGCGATTTCGTGCATACGCTTCGTGCGGATCTGCAACTCGATGCGCTGGCTGGAGGGGCCGACGATGGTGGTGTGGAGCGAACGGTAATCATTCTGCTTCGGCGTCGAGATATAATCCTTGAACCGGCCGGGCACGACGCGCCAGCGCGTATGGACGATGCCGAGCGCCCGGTAACAGGATGGAATGTCCTCGACGATCAGACGGAAGCCGTAGACATCGGAAAGCTGTTCGAAGGAGAGCGACTTCGACTGCATTTTGCGAAAGACCGAATAGGGCTTCTTCTGCCGGCCCTTGACATAGGCGCTCGTCAGGCCGCTTGCGACCAGCAGGTCGCGCAATTCGGCCTCGATCTTCTTGACGATGCCTTCGTTGCGCTTGGAGAGCTCTTCCAGCCTTTTCGTGACGGTCTCGTAGGCCTCCGGGTTCATGTGCCGGAAGGAAAGCTCCTCGAGTTCCTCGCGCATATCCTGCATGCCCATGCGGCCGGCGAGCGGCGCATAGATTTCCATCGTCTCCTCGGAGATGCGGGCACGCTTGTCGGCCGACATGTGATCGAGGGTACGCATATTGTGCAGGCGGTCGGCGAGCTTGACGAGCAGCACCCGCACGTCATCTGATATGGCGAGCAGCAGCTTGCGCAGGTTCTCCGCCTGCTTAGCCTTCTTGGTGACGAGATCGAGCTTCTTGATCTTCGTCAGCCCCTCGACCAGGCGGCCGATGTCCTCACCGAAGAGTTCGTCGATTTCGGCGCGCGTCGCCGTCGTATCCTCGATCGTGTCGTGCAGAAGGGCGACCGCGATCGTCGATTCATCGAGATGCATATCGGTCAGGATGGCAGCGACCTCGAGCGGATGGGAAATATACGGGTCGCCGCTCGCGCGTTTCTGCTGGCCATGTTTCTGCATGGCGTAAACATAGGCCTTGTTCAGCAGTGCTTCATTGGCATCGGGCTTGTATTGCTGAACCCGCTCCACGAGCTCGTACTGCCGCATCATTCCAAAGCCACTCCGACAAAAATAAAAGCGCGCCAATCAACGATTGGCGCACACATGGGCAATAATATGCCTAAGCAATAAAGGCGCAAGATTGACGATTGGTAATCGTCGCTCTTTTCCGGTTCAGATCCGGTCGAGACGCTTAATAATCGTCGCTCTTTTCCGGCGGCACGAGGCCCTCGATACCGGCAAGCAGCTCTTCTTCCGACATCTGGTCGAAAGTGATCGTCTCCGGCAGGTCATCCTGCTCCTCGCTATCGGCGGCAGCAGCGCCGCCGGCGGCGATCATGCTGGCCGGATCGGGCTCGGGCTCGTCGACTTCGACATGCTTCTGCAGCGAATGGATCAGATCTTCCTTGAGATCATCGGGGGAAAGCGTCTCGTCGGCGATTTCGCGCAGCGCCACGACAGGATTCTTGTCGTTGTCCCGATCGATGGTGATCGAGGCACCCTGGGAAATCAGCCGGGCGCGGTGGCTGGCGAGCAGAACCAGCTCGAAGCGGTTCTCCACCTTGTCGATGCAATCTTCAACTGTGACACGGGCCATTGCCTGTCCTTTACGGTCGTCATTTCGGGATTAGCACGCCCGATACAATTAAAACCGGGCAAATACAAGTTTTTCGTTCCGGCTCCCCTCGTCTTTATCCGGTGGCGAGCTAAATTTCCATGGAGAATGTGACAATTCCACCAAAGGTTGCTTGGAATATGCGGAATCGTGCCCTAAATCTCTCTTATATGAATAGATGGTAAAGTAAGCATCAGATCAAGGATCACAATAAGCCATTGTATTTATTGCAATTTGATGCCCTGCGAATTTCGATTTCTCTCATTGGAATTGATAAGCGATGTTTGACCCACGCGAAAAAATTGCACTCTTCATTGACGGCGCCAACCTCTACGCTGCATCCAAGAGCCTCGGTTTCGACATAGATTACCGCAAGCTCTTGAAGGCATTCCAGAAACGCGGCTACCTCCTGCGCGCCTACTATTATACGGCGTTGATCGAGGACCAGGAATATTCATCGATCCGTCCTCTGATCGACTGGCTCGACTATAACGGCTACAAAGTCGTCACCAAGCCCGCCAAGGAATTCACCGACTCCATGGGCCGGCGGAAGATCAAGGGCAACATGGACATCGAGCTGGCGATCGACGCCATGGAGCAGTCGGAAACCGTCGACCATCTCGTCATCTTCTCCGGCGACGGCGACTTCACGAACCTCGTCGAAGCGCTGCAACGCAGAGGTCGCAAAGTCTCGGTGATCTCGACCATGGCGACGCAGCCGCCGATGATCGCCGACGACCTGCGCCGACAGGCCGACCATTTCATTGATCTCTTGTCGCTGAAGGCTGAGATCGGTCGCGATCCCGCGGAACGGGCGCCGCGCCCGGTCGAAGTCGCCCCAGCCAGCGATTTCGGGGACTAATCGAAGCGTCGCGAGCCGATCGGCTGCGGCGTGATGGGTTAGCCGTTATCCTTCAATAAGCGGCTCTTCTGCCGGTTCCAGTCGCGCTCCTTCTCGGATTCGCGCTTATCGTGCAATTTTTTGCCCTTGGCGAGCGCCAGCTCCATCTTCGCCCGACCCCGATCGTTGAAATAGATCTTCAGCGGGACCAGCGTCATGCCTTCGCGGTTGACGGCGGAGCGCAGGCGATGGATTTCACGGCCCGACAGCAGCAGCTTGCGGCGCCGGCGCGGCTCGTGATTGAAACGGTTCGCCTGCAGATATTCCGGCAGGTAGGAATTGATCAGCCAGATCTCGCCGTCCTCATCCGACGCGTAGGATTCGGCGATATTGGCCTTGCCTTCGCGCAACGACTTGACCTCCGTGCCCTTCAGCACCAGACCTGCCTCATAAGTATCGATGATCTCGTAGTTGAAGCGGGCCTTGCGGTTTTCGGCCACGACCTTGTTCACCACGCGCTGGCTGCCTTTGGGGGCCATGACGATATTCCCTTCGGGGCGCGAAAAGCCGCGCCCTCATTGCTTACCCCTTATGTAAGGGAACGAGCCGGCCTTGTGAAGGCGGCCGGTCTCCTCAGTTCAGCAATCCTGCATGACGCATGGCGGCATCGATCGCTGCTTCGGTTGCCGGCTCCAGCGTCGAAAGCAGCGGCGAGCGGACGTTACGGCTCATGCGGCCGAGCTTGGAGAGACCGTATTTGGCGCCGCAGAGACCCGGCTCAAGGAAAATTGCCTTGTGCAGCGGCATCAGGCGGTCCTGATATTCGAGCGCGCGGGCGTATTCACCGGCCAATGTCGCGGCCTGAAAATCGGCGCAGAGACGTGGGGCGACATTGGCCGTCACCGAGATGCAGCCGACGCCGCCATGGGCGTTGAAACCGAGGGCTGTCGCGTCCTCGCCGGACAATTGCCTGAAATCCTTGCCGCAGGTGATGCGCTGCTCGGAAACACGCTCGATCTTGCCCGTCGCGTCCTTGACGCCGACGATATTGCTATGTGCCTTGACGAGAGCACCCATCGTTTCGGGCGTCATATCGATCACCGAACGGCCCGGAATATTGTAGATATAGATCGGCAGGGCAACGGCCTCGGCAATCGCAGAAAAATGCGCAATCAGCCCCTTCTGCGTCGGCTTGTTGTAATAGGGCGTGACGACGAGCACGGCGTCGGCGCCGACCTTTTCGGCGTGCTGGGCGAGTTCGACCGCCTCACGCGTATTGTTCGAACCGGCGCCGGCCATGACCGGAACGCGTTTTGCCGCCACTTCGATGCAGAGTTCCACGACCTGCTTGTGCTCGGCATGCGACAGCGTCGGCGATTCGCCGGTCGTTCCCACCGGAACGAGACCGCTGCTGCCTTCCTTGATCTGCCAGTCGACATGGGCAGCGAAGCTCGCTTCGTCGATCAGTCCGGCATCGGTGAAGGGGGTGACGAGGGCGGGAATGGACCCATTGAACATGCAAAGCTCCTCACGACCAAATCCTTGCTTCGGCCGCATTCCATGAATATTTTGCGCACCATAAAGCGCTGAAATCATCGCGACAAGCGCGGAGAGTTCGGTTTAGGGCAAATTCCGATAGCAGATGTGAATGAATTTTACCTGGTACGGTAAGGTTTCGTTAAGAAGCCTCTAGCCAAATGAACAGGGCGTGTTTTCCGTTGCGAGATCCCGGATGAAGAAAGCTGTCCTGATTCTGACCGCCTTCGGCTTCGTTGCCGCCGCGTGGGGCAGCGTTGCGTCCCCGCTTCCCGGCGAAAGCATTCCGACGCCTGAAGTCAAGCCGATCGGCTTCGTCCCAGAGACCTCCATACCGGAAGCGCTGACAACCGGCGCCATCCCGCGCAATCAGGCCGTCGCGCCGGTCGCCAATGATCTGAAAACCGGACTCGACGCGCTTTCTGCCAAGAACCCGCAACTGGCTCTGTCAATCCGCGACAGCATGCGCGAGGATACGCTCGATCGCCATATCCTCACCTGGGCGATCGCCGTCTCCGGCTTGAAGGGCGTTCCCTCCTATCAAATCGCCAGTGCTGCGCAGGAGCTCAAGGGATGGCCTGGCCTTTCCAGGCTGCGCGCCTATTCCGAACGCGCGCTCTACGACGAAAACCCCGACCCGTCAGCCGTGCTCGCCGCCTTCGGCGACACCGCGCCGGAGACGATGCATGGCGCCATCATTCTCGGGCGGGCGCTGATTGCGACAGGCAAGCAGGCGCAGGCAGCAAAATATATCCGCAAGGTCTGGCGCACCGAGGCGCTCGACAAGGCGAGCGAAGACAAGATCCTCCTCGAGTTTTCCGCCCTGCTGACGCCAGCCGACCACAAGGCGCGGATGGACTATCTGATGTATCGTGGCCGGGTGGCGCAGGCCAAGCGCTTCGGCGACATGGGCGAGGCGCAATCCCTCTACAAAGCCTGGGCCGCCGTCGACGCCAAAGCTGCCAATGCCGACGCGCTGCTCAATAGCGTCGAGGCGAAATGGCGTGGCGATGCCGGCCTGCTGTTCGCGCGCATCGAATATCTGCGCAGGCAGGACAAATATGCCGAAGCGGCGGCGCTTCTGGAAAAGATGCCGCGCGAGCCGGGCGAACTCGTCAATTCCGGAGAATGGTGGAACGAGCAGCGGATCGTCAGCCGCGGCCTCGTCGACCAGGGACAATTCAGACCGGCCTATCGCATCGTCGCAAGCTCTGCGGCAACCAGCCCGACTGATATCGTCGAGGCCGAATTCCATGCCGGATGGTATGCGCTGCGCGGGCTGCAGGACCCGACAACGGCGGAAAAGCATTTCCGCAAGATTCTGGCGACTTCGAACGGTCCCATCTCGGTGTCGCGCGCCTGGTACTGGCTCGGGCGAGCAGCCGAGGCCGGCGGCCCCGGCAGTTCCGGCGAATTCTACGGAAAGGCCGCGAATTTTCCCGGCACCTTCTATGGACAGCTCGCTGCCGAAAGGCTTGGACGCAAGACGCTCAACGTCAGCTATCCCACGCCGAGCGCAGCCGACCGCCAGCGTTTCCAGGCGCGCGAGGCCGTGCAGGCAATCGCCCGGCTTGAGGCAGCCGGCCACGGTTGGCGGGCCGACATCCTTTATCTCGCACTCGCCGATCAGCTGCAAAGTCCCGGTGAACTGGCGATCCTTGCGGCGCAGGCCGAGCAATCAGGCAATCATCATCTGTCACTGCAGGTCGGCAAAATCGCCTATGGCCGAGGCATCGATGTCGCCGCGCTCGCCTTTCCCGTCGGCGTAATCCCGCCGAATGCCAATATCTCCGGCTCCGGCAAGGCGCTCGCCTATGCCATTGCCCGGCAGGAAAGCGCCTTCAATCCGGCTGCCGTTTCGGCAGCGAATGCACGCGGCCTGCTGCAGCTTCTGCCCGGCACTGCTCAGGCGGTGGCCAAACGCCACAACATCACCTTTTCGAAGGACAAGCTGACGGCCGATGCGGGCTACAATGCGACCCTCGGTGCGCATTATCTCGGCGAGCAGATCGAAGCCTTCGGTGGCTCCTATATCCTCACCTTCATCGCCTATAATGCCGGGCCGAAGCGCGTGCCGGAATGGATCGGACGCTACGGCGACCCACGCGGCAGGCCGATCGACGAAATCATCGACTGGATCGAACGCATCCCCTTCCCCGAGACGCGCAATTACGTACAGCGGGTGATGGAGAATTATGAAGTCTACAAGGCCCGCCTCGGCCAGCCGACGGATATCGAGCGCGACCTGATCGGCGGACGCGGTGCCTCCTGAAGTCGTTTGGCGCGGCTTGAAAAGCAGGCTGGTCTTTGTTTTTCCGCATGTCTTTATCGCAAAACCGCTGCACACTTTTGCGAGACATGCTCTACACCTTCCAGATCAGACAGGTCTCGAGGAATGCGATGCCGGACGTGGATGCAGGCGGATTCCAGGAACGATTTTACCATTCTTCCGATGGGCTGACGCTTTATGCCCGCGACTACCGGCCCCCCGGGGCCGCAGCCGCCGAAAGGCTGCCGGTGATCTGCCTGCCCGGCCTGAGCCGCAATGCCCGGGACTTTCATCCGCTTGCGCTGCTTCTCAGCCGCGACAGAACTGGCCCGCGTAGAGTGATCGCCCTCGATTCGCGCGGGCGCGGAAATTCCGCATGGGATGAGAACAAGGCCAATTACAATCTCGCTGTCGAGACCGGCGACATCATTTCCGCCTGCACGGCATTCGGCATCGAGCGGGCGGTTTTCATCGGCACGTCGCGCGGCGGCCTGATCCTGCACTTGATCGCGGCGGCACGGCCGGATCTTCTCGAAGCCGTGGTCCTGAACGATATCGGACCGGCGATCGAGGCAGGAGGGCTGGCGCTCATTCGCGACTACCTCAACGGCAGGAAGCCGGCCGACTGGAAAGAGGCGGCCGATATATTGCAGGTGAATCATGGCGCCTCGTTTACTGCGCTTACGGGCGAGGACTGGCGCGAAATGGCGCTTGCGCTATATCGCGACGTCGGCGGAAGGCCGGTCGCCGACTCCGATCCGGCGATCGCCGAGGCACTGAGATCGATCGATTTCAGCCAGCCGCTGCCCGATCTGTGGGCACAATTCGAAAGCCTGAGCCGCTTTCCGCTGATGTTGATCCGCGGTGAAAATTCACCGCTGCTGTCGCAGGAAACAGTGAACGAAATGGCCCGACTGCATCCCGGATTGGTCCTTCATACCGCCGGAGGGCAAGGACATGCGCCCCTCCTCCATCTCGGCAATATCTCTGCAGCAATTCGCGCTTTTCTGGCCACTTGCCGGTAGGCTGTATCTGCAAACGGATGCGGCTTCCGCTGATACACAGACGCTTTTGGGGGCGGCCGCCTGGAGGCCTGGCGCCACCTCCATCCCCGGCGTGTGTAGGACGCCCCTCGCCCACACCTCGTCTGCGGCCCCCTCAGTTCGGTTCCCGGATGGCATCATCCAGGCCGCGCAGCAGCGGATAGAGGAAATAGGAGATCACCGTTCTGTTGCCCACCTTGATCTCTGTGGAGACGGTCATGCCCGGCAGCAGCCTGACCGGCACGTCCGAGACGTTCAGCCTCGTATCGGCAAGCAGGATGCGAGCCTTGAAGAAGGGCGCGGCCGGCTGGCCCGGGGTGGCGGTCTGTTCCTGCTGCTGGCCGGTCATGAACGTGTCCTGACTGATGGTGCGAACCTCGCCCGACGCGGTGCCGTATTTCTGGAAGGGATAGGCGTCCAGCTTGATGCGGGCCTCCTTACCCACGGCGATGCGGCCGATGTCGCGGGTGTTGATCGAGACTTCGGCTTCGAGCGGCACGTTGATCGGCACCAGTGTGACGATCGGTTCGGCTTCGCGTACCACGGAGCCGATGGAGCGCTGGGCGAGGTCGAGCACGACGGCGTCGGCAGGTGCTGTCAGCGACACCATGTTGCGGCGCAGCTCCATCTTCTTCAGCTCTTCATCCGCCATGTCGCGCTGGCCGCGCAGCTCGACCAGCTGTTCCATCGCGGCGCGGCGGAAATCCTCGATAAAGGCCTGCCGGTCGGCTTTCAGCTTGGCAAAGGTATGCGCGGCTTCGTCGGCCTTGCCGCGCACGGCCGTCAGATCGGACTCGACGTCGAGGCGGGCGTCGCGCGAGCCGAGCATGGTGATCAGCGAGCCGCTCTGCGTGTTAAAGAGCCGCTCGCGCGCGCCTTCGATCTGCGAGAGCGTGTCGCGTCGGTCGATGAGCACGGCTTCCTGGTTCTTGGCCGCGGCAAGCGCTGCCGACTGGCCGGCGATCTGCTGCTCGAAATTCTGCAGCTGCGCCGTGTAGAAGGCCCGCCGCTGGCCGAAGAGCTGCAACTGCAGCATCTCGTCGGGCGTCGATCCGGCCATCATTGTGTAGTCATCGCCGGCAAGTTCCGCCTCGATGCGCTTCACTTGGGCGTCGAGTGCGGAGAACTTCGCCTGCTGCTGGTCGACATCGGCCTGGCTGAAAGTGGCGTCGAGCGTTGCGAGCGTTTGTCCGGCACGCACCACCTCGCCGGCCTTCACATCGATCGTGCGAATGATCGAGGTTTCCAGCGGCTGGACGACGATGGTCGGTTGCGTGGTGACGAGTTTGCCGGGCGCGATCACCACCTCGTCGATCTCAGAGACGGAGGCCCAGATGATGGTCGCAGCGATCAGCGCCGTCACGCAATAGAGCGTCATGCGCGCAACGCGCGGCGGAGCACGTTCCTCGAGCTCGACGGCATCGGACTGAAATTCCGCGATAACAGGCGGCAGCGGCGGGCGGGCGACGAGCAACCCGGTCCTTCCGTCTGGCCTCTTATTCGAGGGGCCATGGTCCGAGGCGCCCTTGTCTGATGAAATTGGCAGGTTCTCGCTGGATTTTGTCACACGCGCGTTCATGCGACCTGCCTCATTTGCTGCGCCCACAGGTGGCGATAAGTCATGCAGCGCGACACCAGCTGGTCGTGCCGGCCGATATCGGCGACCTTGCCCCGATCGATGACGAGAATGGCATCGGCATCCACAAGCGTCGAAAGCCGGTGCGACACGATAACGACGGTGCGCCCGGCGGCGATCCGGCTCAGATTCTCGCGGATGATCGCCTCGCTGTCGGGGTCGAGCGCGCTCGTCGCCTCGTCGAAGATCAGGAGCTTCGGATCGGTGATCAGCGCGCGCGCAATGGCAAGCCGCTGCCTTTGGCCGCCGGAGAGGTTGGCGGCGTTTTCTTCCAGCATCGTGTCGAAGCCGCGCGGCAGGCGCTCGATGAATTCCTCCGCGCCGGCGATTCGGGCGACCTCCATGATTTCCTCGATGCTGGCATCGGGTTTGGCGGCAGCGATATTGTCGCGCACCGTGCCGCGGAAGAGGAAATTATCCTGCAGCACGACGCCGATGCTGGTTCTCAGATGCACGAGATCGATTTCGCGGCTGTCGTAGCCATCCATGCGCACCAGCCCCTCCTGGCTCTGATAGAGACCCTGGATGAGTCGGGTGATCGTCGTCTTGCCCGAGCCGCTCTTGCCGACGACGCCGAAGACGCAGCCCGCCGGAATGGCGAATGACACATTGTCGAGCGCAGGCGCCGCATCGGGAGCATAGCGGAAGGTGACCCTGTCGAATTCGATGCGGCCATGCAGATGCGGCCGCACACCTCGGCCGCGTCCGGCCTGTTCCGGCCGCTGGTTCATGATCTCGCCGAGCATGCGCACGGACAGCGCCACTTCCTGATATTCATGCACCATGGTGACGATCTGCACCAGCGGCCCCGAGACGCGGCCGGCCAGCATGTTGAAGGCGACCAGCGCGCCGATCGTCATGGAACCGCTGAAGACATCGAGCGCGCCGAGCCCGATGATCGCCACGCTCATCAGCTTTTCCAGAAGCCCGGTCAGCGACTGGGCGATGGTGGAGATTTTTTCGACCCGGAAGCGCACCGAGATCGACTGCGCCGAATAATCGTCCCAGACCTTGCGCTGTCGCGGCTCCAGCGCCAGTGATTTCACCGTGCGCATGCCGTGCACGGTTTCGACAAGCAGGGCCTGCCGGTCGCCTTCGGCTTGGTAGAGCGCCTGCAGACGGCGTTGGAACGGCCCGACGAGCATCATCACGACAAGCCCGACGAGCGCGGCGAAGCCGAGCACCACGAGCGTCAGCTTGACGCTGTAGAGAAGCAGGATCGGCACGAAGACGAAGAGCGAAACACCGTCGAGCAGCGTCAAGAACAACCGGCCGGTCAGGAATTCGCGGATGCGCCCCGTCTGCTGCATATGTTTGACGAGAACGCCGGCCGATGCCTGCTCGAAAAGCGCGATCGGCAGGTTGAGCAGATGGCCGAAGGTGCGCGTCGCCACCCGGATGTCGATCCTGTTGGTGGCGTAGAGCAACAGATAGCGGCGCAGGAAGCTGAAGGTCGCGTCGAAGACGAGCGCCACCGCGATGCCGACCGTCAGAACCGTCAGCGTCGCATAGCTCTGGTGCACGAGCACCTTGTCGATGACGAGCTGGAAGAACATCGGCGTCGTCAGACCCAGCCCATAGAGCACGAAGGCTGCGAGCGCCACATCGCGGAAGAAGCTGCGCTGCCGGATGATTTCCGGGACAAACCAGCGGAAGCCGAAGGGCCGGTCCTCATCCGACATGCGGTAGTTGCGCTTCAGCAGAACCACCGATCCGAGCCAGGCCTTGGCGAATTGCTCCTCGCTCAGCAGCATGACTTCGGGGCGCGTGGCGAGCGGGTCGAGAACGCGGATCCGCTCATCCTCGCCCTCCCCGAGAGCGCCAGCGATGACCACCCAGTTGCCGTTCGAAAGTTCGGCAAGCACCGGGAAAGCGTCGCCGAGTTGGAACAGGCTTCGCCAGTCGAGGGCCAGATGCCTGGCCCTCAGACCGGCATCCTTGGCCATTCTGAGCATTTGCCGCACCGCCACCGGATCGTTGCCGACGCAATAATCGTGCTGCAATCGCTCAGGAGAAAGGTCGACGCCGTGGTGACGCGCGACGAGCGCAAGACAATGCAGGTTGGTATGCAGAAAACCACTCATGGCCCACCCGAAACATTACGAGACCGAGGCTGTCCCTGTTGTCAGTTGAAATTCGGCGAGGCGTTTGAAGCGCCCTGCACCGACTGGATATCGGTGGCGGCTGCAGCCGACACGTCACCGATGCGACGGACCGCGCCCGCCTCGACCAGGCCGCCAAGCGCCTTCTGCATGAGGTCGACCGCATTGGCGAAGGCGTCGACAGGCATGATGATGCGCTGGCGGAAAACCGGCTTCGGATTGTTATTGGCGTCACGGTCGGTGGCCGAGAGCGACATCAGGTCGATGCGCACGATCGTTCCCGTGACGGTAATTTCGCTGATACCGTCTGCATAAAGTTCGCTGCTCATTGCTCTCTCCTCTGGTTGATAATCAAAACCTGTTCACCTTTGAGTCGACGGATCGGATTATCCGAAACCGCTTCACAGTTTTCGGGCGGATGCGTGCATATCGTGCCGCCATGGCGGAAACGGATCGCGAAGGCCGACGGCGCTCAGCGGATCGAACCCCCTCTCCTCGCCGGTCAGGCAATCGTCGAGTGCTGCGCGAATGGCGCCCTCGTCGAAGCCGGAGCCGATGAAGACCAGCTCCTGGCGGCGGTCGCCCCAGACATCGTCCCAATGCCGGCTGAGCAGCTGGCGGAATTGCGGATGCCGCGGCCAGTGGGCCTGCGGCACCGAGGCCCACCAGAAACCCCTGGTGTCGATACGGCATTGCGTGCCGGCAATCGACAGCAGACCGATCTCGTCCGGCCGGGTCGCCAGCCAGAAATGGCCTTTCGCCCTGATGACGCCGGGCAATGGCTGCTTGAGCATGCGGCCCAGCCGCGCCGGATCGAAGGGCCGGCGGCTGCGATAGACGAAGCTTGTTATGCCGTATTCCTCGGTCTCCGGCACATGATCGCCCCAGCCGTAAAGCTCCTTGTGCCAGAGTGGATGGCGGGCGGCCTTGGCTTCGCTGAAAAAGCCGGTATCCAGGATCGCGCCGAGCGGCACCTGGCCGAAGACCGCCTCGATGACACGGGCATCCGGATTGAGTGCTGCGACGACCCGGCGAACTTCGGCGAGATCGGCGCTGGGCACGTCGCCCGCCTTGTTGATGATGACGACATCAGAAAATTCGATCTGCTCGACGAGCAGTTCCACGAGCTTGCGCTCATCGTCCCCGTCACGCCTTTCGCCGCGATCGGCAAGAAACTCGTCGCTGCGGTAATCGGCAAGCAGATTGACCGCATCGATGACGCAGACCATCGTGTCGAGCCGCGCCACGTCGCAAAGCGCCGCTCCGCTCTCGTCGCGGAAGGAGAAGGTCGCCGCTATCGGCAGGGGCTCGGCAATCCCCGTGCCCTCGATCAGCAGATAGTCGAAACGGCCGGCGGCCGCCAGCCGCCGCACCTCGCTGAGGAGATCTTCGCGGAGCGTGCAGCAGATGCATCCATTGGTGAGCTCTACCAGCGTCTCATCGGTGCGCAGAAGGTCTGCACCTCCCTCGCGCACGAGATCCGCATCAATGTTAACCTCGCTCATATCGTTGACAATGACCGCAACCCGACGGCCCTCCCGATTACTCAGGACATGATTGAGGACAGTCGTCTTCCCTGCGCCGAGAAACCCGGCGAGAACCGTAACCGGCAATCTGTTGTCTGCGCGCATCATCGATACTCTCACTCTTTACTCGATGGTCGGCTTGCATCCTTGTGGGCGTTACGCCGCGAGCTGCGGTTTGAACGCCACGTCCACATAGTAGTTTGTGCTGTTGTAACTGCTGGTCGGGAACAACCCGCTCGATCCATAGGCATAGAGGCCATTGTCGCCGCTGAACGCCCTGAGGTCGCCGCTGGTCTTCTCAGTGCTGAAATAATTGCCCGTCGCCGAGTAATTGCCGTTTGTGCTGTAGGAAACGACGTAGGTCGTATCCGCTGCGACCGCGACCTGCTGGGTGAGCGTGGCAGTCTGCCAGCCGCTTGCCGTTTCGTTGCTGAAGGTGACGGTTGCAAGCAGCGTGCCCGAGGCGGTCCAGAGATAACCGTTATGCGGGCCGGTATTGTCGGCGCCCTTATAGAAGCGGATCCCTGTGACCCAGCCGGCCGTGTCCGCCTGAAATTTCATGCCGAGATTGACCGGGTGATTGTCGTTCACCGAGACGACTGCAGGCGTTTCATTGGCGCTGAAGAGGTTCTGCTCGCTCCCCTGGGCGTTGACGGTAAGCCCAACCTGGGCGGATGCCGTGCCGCCCTGACCGTCGGCGATGGAATAGCTGAAGCTCGCCGGCCCAGTATATCCTGCCGTCGGCGTGAAGGTGACGGTCTGCGTCTGGTTGTCGTAGGACACCGAACCGTTGACCGCTCCGCTGACGCCGGTGATGACAAGCGGGTTGCCATCCGCATCGCTGTCATTTGCGAGCAGATTTGCAGCGGCGATCGACAGAGCCGTATTGGTATAAGTCGTATAGCCGTTGTCATTGGCGGCGACCGGCACCGTATTGCCCGTCGATTGATTGAAGACGACGTCAACCCAGTAATTCGTTGACTGATAGCTTGACGTCGGGAAGATCGAGCTTGATCCGACCGAGTAGACGCCATTGCTGCCTGCAAGCGCCGTCAGCGAGCCATTGGTATGTGCCGTGTTGAAATAATTCGACGTCGCCACATAGGTGCCGGTCGTGTGGTAGGAGGCGACATAGGTCGCACCCGCGGTGATCTGCAGCGGCATGGCGAAGTTCGCGGTCTGCCAGCCGGAGAGCGACTCGTTGGTGAAGGTGACCGTTGCGACGAGCGTGCCGTCGGCTCTCCAAATGGAGCCGGTATGCACGCTGGTATCGCCGGCAGCCTTGTAATAGCGGATGCCCGAGATCGTGCCGGTCGAGGAAGCGACGAACTTCATGCCGAGTTCCAACGCCGTATTGTCGTTGAAGCTGCCGCCGGTCGGTCCCTCACTTGCCGTAAACAGTGTCTCGCCAGCCGAACCCGTTTGGACGGTCAGGCTGACATTGCCTTGATCCGTGCCGCCGCGCCCGTCCGACAGCGTATAGCTGAAGCTCGCCGGTCCTGAATAATCGTTGGCCGGCGTGAAGGTGATGGCGCCGGTCTGCTTGTTGAGAGCGACCGTGCCATTGACGGCATTGCCGACGGCCGTGATGGTCATCGCATCGCCATTGGGATCGGTATCGTTTGCCAGGAGCGAGGCAATGGAGATAACAAGCGTTCCGTTGTGGCCGGTGATCAGCCCGCTGTCGTCGGTCGCGACCGGCTGGCTGTTGGGGCCGGCATCGAAGACCACGTCCACCCAGTAATTGCTGCCGCCGGGGTTCTGGCCGGGGAATGTGCTGGGCGTAGTGCCGTAGGCGAAGACGCCGCCGCCATCGACGGCCTTCAGCTGGCCGCTGGCATAGGGCTCGTTGAAATAGTTCTGGGTGAGCGAGTAGTAGCCATTGCTGTGATAGGAGGCCACATAGGTCGTGCCGGCCGCGATCTGGATCGGGCTGGAGAACATCACCGTCTGCCATCCTGAGAGCGATTCCCCCGTCGCAACGCCGGTCGCCAGCAGCGTTCCGGTGCTGCTCCAGAGGCTGACGACGTGTTCGCCGATGTTATAGAAGCCCTTGTAGAAGCGGATGCCCTCCACCGAGCCTGCCGTCGTCGCTTGGAAGCGCAGGCCGAGCTCGACTGAATCGCGATCGACCGCTACTTCGGTCGCGGGCTTTTCCGCCAGCGTCCACAGGCCCTGCGTGCCCGGCAGCGTAACGGTGACCTGCTTGCCGGCCGATGGCGCCTCCAGATTGACGCTGTCGTCGACGGCGCGTGACAGGATCGTATAGGTGCCGCTCGCCTGGACGACCCAGTTATAGCTCCAGTTCTCGCGGCCCGTGGCCTTGAACCAGTGCTGGCCGCCATCGGTGGAGACCTCGACGCCGGCAATGATGCCGCCGCCGAAATCCTGCGCCGTTCCTGATATCGTCACATGCTGCCCTTCGAGGAAGCTTGCGCCGACGATGGGTGAGGTAATCGAAGAGGTGGGCTTCAGCGTGTCGGTCGATTGGGTCGCGAGGAGCAGGCTCGCATCGAGCGTCGTCGGCTGGATGCCCATGTCCGCGAACATGTTGACCATCGCCTGCTGCACGTTGCGATCGGTTGACGTTGCCGGCCCCTGATGCTGATCGTTCAGCCCCCAGGACCAGAAGACGGTGCCGGCGCCGAAGACGAGCGCGCCGCTTGCCGCCCGGTACATGGTCAGGCTGTGGGTCGCCACCGCATCGCCGACCGTCGAACCGTAATCGCGCAGATAAGTGTTGACCGCCACCGAGGAGAGCGACAGGTTGATCAGTCCAGCCGGACGGAATCCATTCTCGACATCCGAGTCCCATTCATAGCCGAGCAGGTTCTGCACCAGATTGTAGGTCTCGCCCGGCTGCAGCTCTGCCACATCGGTATTGCGCCAGAAGCGAAGGTTCGAATAGTCGTAGGGGATGGAGATCGTATCCTGGCGGTAGCCGTCCACCTGAAACATCGTCCCCGTCAGCGAATTTTCCGGCTCCTGCCCCGGATCGGCGTAACGCGGATCGCGCCAGGTTCCGGTGCCGACATTGCTCGGGTCCGTGCTCGTGCCGTAGGTCTCCTTGTAGCAGACCATGGTGCGGTAGGCTTGGCCGCTGCCATCGATGCTGCTTTCCCAGCGAACCTTCCAATAGACTTCGTTGCCGCTCCAGAAAGCGAGGTTCACGCCGGCATCGCGCGCGGCCTCCACATTGGTGCGCTGCTCGGCCGACCAGTATTCGTCATGGCCGACCGAGAGGAAGGCATCATGGTTCAGCAGCAGGCTACCGCTACGCGTCGCATCGACACCGGAAATATAGGAGACGTCGTAACCGTTCTGCTCCAGCCACTGGATGGCTGAATGCTCGACGCCAAAAATGAAGTCGTGCGAGCCGCCGACCGGGCTCGTATTGGTGATGATCGGCCTGTTGTAGCTGATCGCCGAGGCGCGACCGATTGCGGTCAGGCCGCAGCTGCAGTTCGGCGGCAAGTAGCCGATCATGTCAGCGGGATCGACGGGGACGTCGCCGTAATAGAGGCTGGCGCCGCCCCAGGCATTATAGGCCTGCCACGTCGTGTCCGAGGTCTGGAAAACGATATTGCTGTGCGAGGAGTCGTCGCGCACGACGAAGGGGATGATGCTGGCATCCTCGGTGCCGTCCTCACGCACCAGCTTGGCGAAATAGACCCCGGAGACGGCATCGGTCGGAATCTGCCAGCTCGCCGAGACCGACCAGTTGCCGCAGTCGATGAGACCGAGCGACATGTCGACGATCGGATGCGGCTGGATCTGCGCAGTGGTCAGCTGCTGCTCGATCGAGTCGACCTTGCGCGCACCGGCCCCGCCGTAATAACCCATCCGGTAGATATCGATGCGGTAATGCGTGGAATCGGTGGCGATCTTGAAATCGACCGTCTGGCCGATATTCGTGCTGATTTCGGTTGCGAAGCCCTGGATGGTGCCCTTGCCATCGCCCTCCAGGCCCCACTCGCTGATCGGGTTGCCCTGTTTCAGGTTTTCCAGTGCGATCTTGTTGAGCGTGACCGCAGCCGGAGCCGCCGCCGGTGCGGCCAGCGCTGAGACCGCGGTCGTATCGGCGGAAGCGTCCTGGCTCGGCTCCACCGTGAGGGATGCTATCGAGGCCTGAAGGCGCAACGAAGCCGTGTCGAGAGTGCTTGAAGAAGTGACCGGCGCCGTCGCCGTGGCGCTTCCGGTGCCGGCATCGCTGGCAATACCCGTCAGCACGGGGGCGGCAGGCAGTGTAGCAGCCTCTTCGTAGGGATCTGGGGCAAGTACGGTGTCTTGCGATGCCGAGGAGGTCGTGTCGAAGATCGTCGCAGCCGACGCCGTCTTCGTGGACGTGTCCTGCGCGCCGCCATCGGCGGCAGGCGCCGACATCGGCGTCGACGATGCAGGCGACGACTGCATGTCGCCTGATGATATCAAGGAAGATGTAACCGTGCCGGTGAGGGAGGATTGAACGGTTGCGCTGCCTTGATTGGCAAAGTCGGAAGAACCCTGAGTGCTCGAAGACACGACGGTCGGAGTTCCAAGCAGCGCGGCCCAGGCCGAGGTTGCGTGACTGATGCACGGCGCGCCGCCGGAAGCAGTCAAGTATTTGCGATTCCTCACATGAAATCTCAGCAAGAGCGGCGTCCCCATTCCCGTCAACCAGCATTGAATAGCTTCATCCTGCCAGCTTTCGGAGCGGAACGTACGACAGCAATCTTGGGTATGTTGGTGGTACTCCGTACGCCGATATGATGATCCTCACCGCATATCCGGTTTTGGAGCCCTCTGGTGCTTCCGCTAAGCGGCGGACGCTGTGTAAGAGGAAGCTGGTCGGTCTTGTGTTGCCGGTCCGGCTGGTCGAGCCGGCAAACTCCGGCGCCGCCCCGTGCTACCAGGCCGGAAAGGGATCTTCGAGAGCCGACCAGTCCCGCGGATCCGGGCTGGCCAGGCAGTCGTCCAACGCGCTGCGGACGCCTGTCTCGTCCATATCAACACCAATGAACACGAGCTCCTGCCGACGATCGCCCCAAGCGCTGTCCCATCGGCGCTCGATATGCTGGCGAAACTGTTGGTGGCTCGGCCAGTCCTGCCGGGGAACGGCCGCCCACCAGAGCCCCATGGGTTCACAGCGTCTTTGCGCTCCGGCCGCCG
Source organism: Rhizobium sp. L9 (assembly GCF_002531885.1). NCBI lineage: Bacteria > Pseudomonadati > Pseudomonadota > Alphaproteobacteria > Hyphomicrobiales > Rhizobiaceae > Rhizobium > Rhizobium sp. L9. The sequence continues at coordinate 299,907 of NZ_NWSZ01000007.1, forward strand.
ACATCAGACCCACGTGACGCGGTCGCGTGGCCAGCCAGAAATGACCTTTGGCGCGGATGACCCCTGGCCAGGGCTCGTCCAGAAATGCCCGAAACCGTGTCGGGTCGAAGGGACGCCTGGTGCGATAGACAAAGCTCGATACCCCATATTCCTCCGTCTCCGGAACATGAGCACCCGGGCTGTACAGTTCCTTGTGCCATAACGGGTGAGCGGCGGCCTTTGCTTCGTCGAAGAGGCCCGTACTGAGAATGGTTGCAAGAGAAACCTTGCCGAAGTCCGTCTCCACCTGGTGCGCATCCGGGTTGAGCGCAGCCACCGTCTTGCGAACTTCTGCGCGGATTTCCTCGGTCGCGTCCGAAATCTTGTTGATCACGACAACGTCGGCAAACTCGATCTGGTCCACCAAGAGGTCGATGAGCGTCCGCCGGTCCTCGCCGTCCCGCTGCATGCCGCGATCGCGAAGCAGATCGGCGCTGCCGTAATCAGCCAAGAGGCTGGCGGCGTCGACGACAGTCACCATCGTGTCAAGTTTGGCAAAATCGGAGAGCGAAACACCGTTCTCGTCGCGGAAGGAAAAGGTGGCAGCGATGGGGCGCGGCTCGGCAATGCCGGTTCCCTCTATCAGCAGATAGTCGTACCGCCCCTCTTCGGCCAGTCGCCGCACTTCCGTCAGGAGGTCATCGCGCAGGGTACAGCATATGCAGCCATTGCTGAGTTCAACCAATGCCTCCGTCGTATGCGACAGGTTGCAGCCGCCGTCTCGAATGAGACTGGCGTCTATATTCACTTCACTCATATCGTTGACGATGACGGCGACCCTGAGGCCCTGACGATTGGTCAGCACGTGGCTGAGAAGCGTCGTCTTGCCGGCGCCGAGAAAGCCGGCGAGCACTGTCACCGGGAGCCGGCCCTTGTTCATCGCTGTCGCTTGAATGGGAGCGGAGGCCGCGTCCTTCTCTGCGATCCGCATTTGCGTCGTGTCAGCCTCGTTCGAAACCGATCCCATCCTTATCCTTTGCATCACGCGGCCAGTTGCGGCCGGAAGACGACGTCGGCGTAGTAATTGGTTGAATTGTAGCTGTTGGTCGGGAAAAGACCTGCGGTGGCGGAACCGCCATAGGCATAGACGCCATTGCCGCTGGCCGGCGCCGTCAACGGACCGTTGCTGACAGCGGCCGTAAAGAAATTGCTGGTCGCCACGTAAGCGCCTGTCGTGTGATAGGAGGCGACATAGGTGGTATTGGCAGCGATGGTGACTGGGTTTGTGAAGTTCACCGTCTGCCAGCCGCTCGCGGTGGTGGTGGTGAAGGTGGCGGTGGCAAGCTTGGTGCCTGTCGCGGTCCAAAGGTCGACGACATTCTGGCCGTTGTCATTGGCGCTGCGATAGAACCTGATGCCGGTGACATCTCCGGCAACGTTCGACGTGAACTTGACGCCAAGTTCGAGCTGCTGACCATCGTTGAAGGTGCGGCTCGGCGTGCTGGAGGCAGAGAACAGGCTGTAGCTCGTCGGCGCCGTCGACACGGCGATATTGAAGGTCTCGTTGGCGGCAAGGCTGCCGAGATCGGTTGCCGTCACCTTGATGCCGTAAGT